>CAKTSO010000027.1 GCA_934613185.1 uncultured Clostridia bacterium
GGCCATACGCATCCCAATATCGGAACGTTTTTCAGTTCCACCGACCGCGAACGCGGCAGCGCCCGCGCGGGACGGCTCCCCGTGTGCGTGTTCGTCTGCGACCCGATCCGCCGCTCGATGCTGGCCGCCGTCGGACGAGATCTGGAACCCGCGCGGATCGTCGCGTTCGAGCGTACCGAATCCGTGCCCGCGCCGAAGCAAAGCGCGCTGGAGCGCCGCGCCCAAAAGCTTTCCGGCACGGCGGGCGACGTCGTGCGCGCGGCGATGGCGTGTATCCAAAAAGGCGTCTGCGGCGGCACGGTTCGCCTGAAGCGCCGACTGGACGGCAAGCTTTTCGCGCGCATCGAACTTGTGACGGACGAGGCGCAAAGCGCGGATGAGAATGACGGAGGCGACGGATCGTGACGGCGGTCCCGAGCGATTTCGGCGCGCATTACCGGCGCGATCGTCTGCCGCGCAACGCTGCGGAAATTTACGATCGGATGACGGCGCAGATCGACGCGGGCGCGCGTTCGGGCGCGCTCGAATTGCCAGACGGATGCGGCAGGGAAGAAGTTCACGAGGCATACCGTGCGCTGCGCGACGACCGCCCGGAATACTTCTTTCTGTCACCGCGATATCTGCTGGAATCCTGCGGCGCGAGGCGGACGATCAGGGAATGCTGGCTTTATACGCCCCGGCAGTGCGAACGCATCATGCGCCTTCTTCGAAAAAAGCTGTGCCTGCTCACGCGCGGCGCGGCGTGGTGTTCGCCGATCGAGCGGGAGACGCTCGTCTATGAACGTCTGGCGCGGGGGCTTCGCTACGACAACCGTGCCGACGCGCGCGATCATAACGCCGTGGGGCCCGTTCTGGAAGGCACGGGCGTGTGCGAGGGGCATAACGCGCTTTTGCTCCTCGCGCTGCGGCGCGTGGGCGTTCCCTGCATCAAAGTGATCGGGAAGACGGCGCGCGGCGGGGCGCATTGCTGGTGCGTCGCGTGGATCGACGGCGCGCCCGTCCATTGCGACGTGACGTGGGAAAAGGCAGTCGGCGGCGCGGTGCCGTTCGCGCATTTCAATTTGACCGACGACCAGATCGCGGCGGATCACTTCGCGTTTCGCTCGAACGGGACGCCGCGCTGCACGAAGACGGGGCTGGATTTTTACAGCCAAAACGGCCTTTTGGTGAAAAACGCCGCCCAGCTTGCGCATCTTTTTCGCGAACAGAGAACGCAGAACGCGCCGCTTCGCGCGGGGCTTTGGGCGGATCCCGAGACGCTGCACGCGCAGATCGCGCTGGCGCTCGCGATGGCGGGCGTGACGGGCGGCGCACGCTATCTTTGCGGCAAAGGGCTAAAAAACGTTTTGGTCGAACGCATGTAAACCGGTCTTATATCAAAATAACGGCAACGGGAGGGAAACATCATGTATCAGCGCGTCATACGCGACACGGGAACGCGAGAACTTGTCCGCGTCAGTCCGAACATCGGAAGCGACCGCGAGGCCGTCGTCAACGGCAGCCGTCTGATCGTTCCGCCGCAGAGTGTGGCGTTCGTCAGCGTCAACGGCGAACTGTCCGAGCCCTATCCGCCCGGGCGGCACGAGATTTTCACCGGCACGAGCCCGTTTTTCGTCCGTCTGCGCAATCTCATGCGCCATGGCGACGCGGCCGTGGACGTGCGCGTGTTCTTCGTTTCGCAGGGCAAGACGAGCTTTCTGTCGATGGGGACGGGCGAAATGCTGTTTTGCGACAAGCGGTTCCGCGTGACGCTTAAGGCGTTCGCGCTGTGCCGGGTCACCTACACGATCGCCGACCCGAAGCGCGTGCTGACGCGTCTTTTCGGCGCATGGCGGGACGCGTTCGACGAAGAAGAGCTCACGCAGTGCCTGGAGCAGACGATCCGAATGCCCGTGCGCGAGGCGATGAGCCGGCATCTTTCCGCCTGCGAGGCGGCGAATCTGTCGGCAAGCCTGCCCGAATTGACCCGCGCGGCGAGAGGGAGCGTCGCCGAGGCGTTTGCCGAATACGGGCTTCGGCTTTTGGACTTTGGCGTCACGGCGCTCAATCTGCCCGAGGATCAGCAGAGGCTTTTGAACGATCTGGAGCGCGAATACGCCTCCGGGCGCACGAAGACCGACCTTGAGGCGGACAACATCGCGCGCATCTGGGGCGGCGATGTCGAACGCCGCACGCGCGCCGAAATGCTCACGGGTGTTTCAAGCCGCGGGCAGGCCGCGCCGAACGCGGCGTCGAGCATGGCGCAGATGATGCTGATGGCGCAGATGATGCCGGAGATCACGCGCCGGATGCAGGCCGCGGGTTCTTCGCCCGTGCCGCCGCGCCGCAGCCGCCGCTGCCCGCATTGCCGCGCGCAGGTTCCCGCAAACGCACGCTTTTGCCCGTCCTGCGGCGAAAGCCTGACATGATGAAAAAAGCGAGGTGAAAGAATGGAACGCGTCTGTCCTTACTGCGGGAGTGCAGCCTCCCGCTACAACGCGGCGCGCGGAGTCACGCAGTGCGCCGTCTGCGGCCACGAATTGCCCGACCCCGAGCGCGACGCGCGCCTTCGCGAGGCGGATCACGCCTACCGCCTTGCCGTGGAGCATTTGCGCGCGGGCAACTGGCAGCGCTGCGTCGACCTTCTGACCCCGCTGTGCGGGCAGTACCCGACGGAGCCGAAGTACTATCGCGGGATCATCCGTGCCGCGTCGCATGATTTGAGCGACGTTTCGTTTGTGACAAAAAACGTGCCGGAGAAAATACTGCTGGATCGCGCGGACGACGCGTGGGATCATTTAAAACGCCTGCATGCGCTGGATTCCGAACTTCGCGCCTATGCCAAACGCTGCAAAAAAGCGCAGTCGGAGCGATTCGAAAAGGTCAGGCGCGAAACGGTCGGTATGCTCGCGCTGGCCGCCGCCGCGGGCGTTGTGATCCACTTTCTTTTCAAAGGTACGGGCAACGCCGGGCTCGGCGAATTCATCTTCGGCGGCGCGCTGGTCTGCGGCGTTTACGCCTGTGTGATGGCAAAGCGCTACGCGGACGCGTTTCAAAAATTAAGCGGACGCGGACACGACGCGTCGCCGTTTTATGTGTTGGAACTGCCCAAAATGGGGAACAAACGCTGAAATCCGACGCCCATCGTCTTTACGCCGCCGCGAAGCAATCGTATAATATTAGGGTAGAATACGATTGCGGCAGGAGGCGGGACGACATGATCGACAATTACACGCGCGAGGCGAACGAACGCTGTTTCAAACTGGCGCAAAGCGACGTCGACGAGGTTTTTCGCGACATCGCGGCGACGGACGCGGACACCGACGCGGATCGATGGAAGAAAAAACTGAATCGCATCGCGGCGGAATACGTCTTTTCCGCGCGCTTTGCGCTCATCCGCCTTCTGGATGGAAACGCTGCGCAGATGAACGCGCAGGACGCCGCGCAAATGGACGCGCGGGGGCTTTATGAATTGGAAGATCGGCTCTTGTCCCGCGCTGGGGACACGGCGTCTTCGCGCGGGGAGGCGTTTGACGAGGCGTCGTGCCGGAATTTGATTCGCCGTGCGCTGATGACGGAAGAAAAGCGCCGCACGCTTTTGACGCGCGAGGAGGCGATGCGCCTTTTGCACGATCTGGGGGTTTCGCTCGAAGAAGCGTCGTGGTTTTTGCTTCGCGTCTTCGACTTCGACGACGGCTTCTGCTATAACCGCTCCGGCGATCTGATCGATGCCTATTGCTTCCTGACGAACGAGAGCGCGCGGCGTGCGGAAGAACTTTCGGCGCAGTACGAAGCGCGGACGCAAGGCACGGAAAAAAGCGCGCAGGAAGAAAAACAGGCGGACTGGACGCGCGGCGCATCCGAGTCTCTGCCCGATCTTTGCCGCGCGTGGCCTGCGGGCAGGCGGGACGAATCGTTCCTAACCTGGCTGTGCGAACGCGCGCCGCTTCTGGACATCCCGTCCCAAAGTGCGCTGACGGTGTTCCGAAATCTCGTCACGGCGGCGGCGAACCCCGCGATGATCGACTGGCAGGGCGAGAACGATTTGACGGGGCTTGCGCTTGCGCTGACGTACGACGGGGAGGAAACGCCCCTTTGCCGCGCGAGCCTTTACACGGGCGGCGTTTTGAGCAAAGAAAAATGCGCCGAGGTCGCCGAGCGGCTTTTGCTCGACAACCAGACGGTCTCCCATTCGGCGCAGACCGACCGCGCGAAGGCCTATCACGTCATCACGACGCAGAAAAACGGCACGATCTCGATCGCCGCGGGCGTCAATGCGCAGCGATCGCGCGTGTTCGACCTTTTGACGGGAAGGGAAAACGTGCAAAAAAGCGACGTGCTCTACGCGGTCTGGTTTCTGGCGAATTTCTGCTGGGACGGCGAAATGTGCGCGCCCGACCGCACGCGCCGTCTGCAGGAGCTCATCAACGCGGCGTCCGTCTGCCTTGACTGCGCGATGCTGCCGCCGTTTTACCCGCCGCATCTGATGGAGCAGAGCATGATGCTCGCCGTGATCAGTTCCGACGCGGGCGGCGACCCCGCCGTCGCATACGAGACCATTTGCAGCGCCGTTCCCGCCAAACGCGCGCGCCGAACGAAACACAAATAAAGGGAGGCGCGTGACGTCTCCTTATCTTGGAGGATGACGTGATGATAAGACAGCCGCTTGACAAGGGAACGCCGCTTTGCCTGCTTTCCCCCGACGGCACGGCCTATCGCGCGGGCAGACTGCTCGGCGAGGGCGGGACGTCTCTGGTCTACGAAGCGCTCGGCGCGGCGGACGCGCCGCGGGCCGTCGTGAAGGAGTTTTTCCCCGCGCAGGGCGCGCATCGGGACGAAACGGGCCGCGTCTGCCCCGACGAGGGGATGCAGACGTCGTTTTATGCGGCGCTCGGCCGCTTTGAAAACGAGATGAAACACGGCGCGGCGGCGCGCGGGGCGAGCTTTCAGATCCTGCCGGTTCTGTTCTGTGAGGAAGGGTATGCGCTGATGCTTCGAAAAAGCGCGGACGCGTCGAGCCTTGCGGAGCTGGAGCGGGGCTGGCGCGAGAATCCGCCGCTTCCCGAAAGCGGCGCGCCGGATCCGTGCTTTGCCGATCTTGCGCGCGCGGGATACGCCCTGCGCGTCGTCGACAGCCTTTTGAACGCGGTGGACGCCGTGCATCAAAGCGGGCGGCTGCATCTTGATTTGAGCGCGAGCAACGTGCTTTGGGCGGGCGCGCAGCGCGACACGGGCCGCGGGTGCGCCGCGTTTTTGACGGATTTCGGCAGCGCGGTCGAGACGGTCGGGCATGTGCATCGCCCTTCGGCGCTTTTGACCTACAGCCCCGGCTACGCCGCGCCGGAAATGCGGACGCTCGGGGCGGAACTTACCCCCGCGACGGATCTTTATTCCGTCGGGATGCTGCTGTTTTATCTTTGCTGCGGGGAGCGTGCGATGTATCTTCTGACGCATGTGCCCTTCGCGCGGAACGTGATCGAAAAGAAGCTTTCGAGCCTGAAAGTTCCGCCGCGCGTCTCGGCGGCGCTTGTCGGCATCGTGACGCGGGCAACTGCGCCGCAGAAAGAGCGCTTCCAAAGCGCGCGGGAAATGCAGCGGGATATTCGCGCGGCACTTGCGCTCGTCCCGCCGCGCCCCGTCAATCCCGACCCGACGCGGGAATTTACGCTGTATTCGCTGCGCTCGATGCTGGAAGGCGGCGCGTGGGCGCGGGAATTATCCGACCGCCGCGGCGTTTTGGGGGACGTGAATCCGAACGATCCGATCGCGGATCGCGAATTCTCGGACGATTGGGACTTTCTCTTCGGCGTTCTGCCGGAAAATACCGCGCGGTTTCTGCGCGAAAAGACGGAAAACGCGCCCTACGGCGCGGCGGAGATCATGAGCGGCAGGCTCCCGGCGGATTGGAAGCGCGAAGTTGCGGCGCAGATGAAAAGCGGCGTGCGTCTGCGGCGGCTTGCTCAGGTTTCGGATGCGGTTTTAGATGACGAGACTGCGCTTTTCGGCGCGGCGGACACGCTTTTTTCGATCCTCGGCGAGGAAGGGGCGTATCTTCACGAATGTTTCGTGCGGGCAAACGCGCGGCGGACGTCTTCGCACGCGCTGGCGCTTTTGACGCTCTACGCGCTTTTGGGCGGCGAAGTTTTCCGGCGCGACATGGTCAAAACGCCGCGCGAGGCGGGGAAGATGTTCGAAGGCGCGCGAGGCGGATTTTAAGCGGCGGATCGGCTGGAAAACGCGCGCGGCGGCGTGTATGATAAACGTGTATCGTTAAAATAAAAACAAAAATCGGCGCGCCCGAACTTGAGCGGGCGGGAAAAGGGGCGGCAGTATGGAAAAGAACATGGGCAAATACGGCGTGCAGCGTTCCGCGGGACTCCCCGCCGTTTCCTCCGTCATGGAGGCGGGCGACATTTTAAAAAGCGCGATGCGCCCCGGCATGGGACGCGTGCGCCGCGAACTGGTCGACGCCATGACGCAGGAATCGAACCACATCGTCGGCACGGTGAGCGAATATCACAACTTCATCATGGATCTGTTCCGCGCGGGCGATTATTACGACGCGCTTCGGCTTTGCGATTACGCGCTCGGCGTCACGCCGAAAAACTGCGACCTTCTGGCCGACGCGATTCGCGCCTGCGGAAACTGCGGCCTGTTCGACCGCGGCGAGGAATATTTTGCGCGCGCGCTGGCGCTTGACAAGGCGCACTGGCACTGGCGGCTGTTCCTCTACGGCGTCAGCTTCCTGCAAAGCAGACTCAAAGCAGAGCCGGGCGACGAAGAGCTGTTCCGCCGCGCCTATGATCTTGCCGAGGAATACATTCGGTATTTTCCCTACGACGAACACGGCTACAATCAGGTCGCGGAGCTTTTGATTTCGGACAACCGCCGCGACGACGCGATCGAAAAGCTGAAGACGTATATTTATGAACTTCGGCCGGATAAAAACGACCGCCGATCCGCGCTCGTGACGGCGCAGTGCTGCGTGACGCTTCTGGAGCTTCTGGACGACACGAACGATTACGAGCTCATCATCCAGACGGCGAAAAAGGGCATCCGCAACGCCAAGACCGAGCAGCTTTCCGCCTCGGTCGGATATTTTGCCTATCGCTGGGCGCTGGCGCTCGACGCGATTGTCGCGGACGAAAACTACGCCAACCCCGTGCGCGTGAAGGAGACGCTCGTGCGCTATCAGGCGGCCTACGACATTTCAAACGACGCGCAGTATTCCAGAATTATCGAGCAGAACTACGCGCTGCTTCGCTCGTTTGCCGACCCGAAGGACAACGTCGGCCCGCTTTTGAAGCGGCCGCTCGTCGTGAGGGAAGCGGGAACGACGGACGACGCAAAGGAAGAATGATGATTGACGCGCCGGGCGCAGCGAGGCTTTCGCTGCGCTTTTTTTGTTGCGGGCAGCGCCGCCGTATGATACGCTGAAGACGGAAACCAAACGAGGAAACGACGGGAAAACGCATGAAAAAGACGATTGGAATTTTCGCCCATATCGACGCGGGCAAGACGACCTTCTGCGAACAGCTTTTTTATCTGTCCGGCGCGATCCGAAAACGCGGCCGCGTCGACCACGCCGACTGCGTCTTCGATACCCATGCGCTCGAGCGCGAACGCGGCGTGACGGTCTTTGCGCACGAGGGGCGCTTTTGCTGGAATGGGAACGATTTTTATCTGATCGACACGCCGGGGCATGCGGACTTCGGTGCGGAGACGCTTCGCGCGATCGACGCGCTGGACTTCGCCGTGCTTCTCGTCGACGGCACGCGCCCCGTCCCGCCGCGCGCCCGCGTGTTGTTCGATCTGATGGACGAGCGGAAAAAGCCGTGTTTTTTGTTTTTGAATAAATGCGACATGCCCGCCTTTGACAAAGAACGCGCGATGCGGGGCGTGCGCGAGCGGCTTTCGAGCGATATTCTGTTTGCGGACGGCGCGGCGGAAGAACTGTATGAAGAGGCGGCCGTGCGCGACGAGAATTTTATGGAGCGCTATCTTTCGGGCGAGGCGACGGAGACGGAGCTTTTTGACACATTGCAAAAACTTGTCGGCGAAAGAGCGGTTTTCCCCGCCGGCATGGGCAGCGCGCTGACGGGCGAGGGCGTGCGGGAATTTATGAACATGCTCGACCGTCTGACGCGAACGGATTTCGATCCGAACGCGGAACTTCGCGCGCGGGTGTTCTCGATCCGCTGCGAAGAGCAGCTGACGGCGCATGTAAAAATCGAGGCGGGGACGCTGCGCGTGCGGGACGCGTTTTCGTTCGAAGGGCAGACGCAGAAGGTCGGCGGATTGCGCCTGTATCAATCCGATCGATTCCAAAGCGTCCCCGAAATCGCGGCGGGCGACGTCGCGGCGGTCACGGGGCTTTCGTTTTTGGAAAGCGGGATGCTTTTATTAAACGACCGCGCCGAACGATCCGAAAACGCGGCGGCGTACGCTTCGCCGATGACGGCGGGGGTCGAATTTCCCGATCGGGATCGCTCCGCCGCGCTTTCGGCGCTTTTGACGCTGCAAAGGGAGGATCCGCAGCTGTCGCTTCGAACGGACGAGGATACGGGCGCTATGAGCGTCGCCATCATGGGGCAGCTGCAAACGGAGGTTTTGACGCGCGTTCTGTATGACCGATTCGGCCTTCGCGCCGTCTTCGGCGCGCCGCAGCCCGCGTATCGCGAGACGATCGCCGCGCCCGTTTTGGGGATCGGCCACTACGAGCCGCTTCGCCATTACGCAGAGGCAATGCTGGCGATCGTGCCTGCCGAGCGCGGCAGCGGGATCGCGTTCGAAAGCCGCTGCCATGTGGACGAACTGCCCGCGGCGTATCAAAGCGCCGTGCGCGCGGCGGTGTTTTCGAGAAGACATCGCGGGGTGTTGACCGGCGCGCCGCTTTGCGACGTGAAGATCGTTCTTTTGTCGGCGCGCGTGCATGAAAAGCACACCGAGGGCGGAGACCTGCGCGAGGCGGTCTGGCGCGCGGTGCGGCAGGGGCTTTTGAAGGCGGAAAGCCTTCTGCTCGAACCCTTCTGCCGCTTCACGATCGACGTGCCGCAGGCGGATTCCGGCCGCGTGATGAGCGATCTGCAAAAAATGGATGCGGATTTTGCCCCGCCCGTCCTTCGCGGGGACGAATCTCAGATCACGGGGCGCGCGGCGTTTTCGCGCGTCAACGACTATATCCCCCTCCTTCGCGCCTCCACGGGCGGCGCGGGGGATTGCGCCGTGCTGCAGGACGGATACGATCTTTGCCAAAATGCGGCCGGGGTGATCGAGCGGATTGCCTACGATCCGCAGCGAGATCTTGCACAGGACGCCTGCTCCGTGTTCTGCCAAAAGGGCGCGGGGTTCACCGCCTCCCCCGACGAGGCGGACCGCATGTCCCATATCAGAGACGGCCGAAGCGACGCGGCGATTCTGGAAGAATACGGGATCGTGTGAAAAACGCGGAAAAGCCCGAAAAAAGCTCGATTTGAAGCGCGATTCTAATCGGAATTTAAGCCGTGCGCTTGCATGGGTATGATACAATAAAGATGATCGCATCGATTTCTTAAAAACGGAAAGGAGGGGTTCTTATGCAGACGGCGGAGGCGTCGGGCGTTCTGCGCATTTTCTTCGGATGTGCGATCGAGGCCGACTGCGTGCAGCGGATGTTTTACGAAGCGCGCGAACGGCAGCAAAACGGCGACGTGTGCGCGTTTTTGAGCGCGCGCGAATCGTCCGCGAAAAAAGAGCGCCGCGCGCGGAACATGCTTCGCGCGGACGACGCGGACCCTTCCGTTCTTCGCGAAAAAAACGTCCGCGTGCTCGTTGTTTCCAATCTGGCCGAGCTTTGCGGCGAAGACGACGGAACACACGCCGCTGCGGCGAAGATCGCGCAGCTGAAAGAAGCGGGCATTGACGTTTACGCGGCGCTGTACCTGACGCAGATCCGCGGCGTGCAGGATCGCATTGTCGATCTTTGCACCGAACGCGGCGGCGCGATGGTCGACGACGAACTGTTCGACGAGGCCGACGAGATCCGTTTTGTCGAGCGGCCCCCGCGCTTTACGGACACGCGTGCGGAGGCGGCGCGGCTGGAATTTCTGCGCGAGGCGGCGCTGCGGCGCATGGCGGAGCGGATGGACCGGCGGCGCGACCAGAGCGCGGGCGACCATTTTGAACACGTTCTGGTCTGTCTTTCCCCGTCGCCGAGCAACGAACGCGTCTTGCGCGGCGCGGCGCGGCTTGCAAGGTCGCTCGGCGCGCGATTCACGGCGCTTTACGTCGAGACACAGCGGATCGTCGGCCGCACGGCGCGCGTGCGTTTGCAGGAAAACGTCAGCTACGCGCGGCAGATGGGCGCGACGATCGTCAACGTCTACGGCGCGGACGTGCCGCTTCAAATCGCCGAGTATGCGAAGATCGCCCGCGTGACGAAGATTATTCTGGGGCGCGCATCGTCCCCGTTCTACGGCGGCACGGCGCATCGCATTTTGGAATACGCGCCCGACATCGAGATTTATCTGATCCCCGACGAGCCGACCGCCCCGCGCCCGGCGCTTTCCATCGGCAAGGGCAAGCCGCGCGTGCATCTGACGGATGTTGCGTTCGCCGCGGGCGTGATGGTTTTATGCACGCTCGTCGGCATGGTG
Source organism: uncultured Clostridia bacterium (assembly GCA_934613185.1). Classification (GTDB taxonomy): domain Bacteria; phylum Bacillota; class Clostridia; order Christensenellales; family Maliibacteriaceae; genus RGIG9107. The sequence goes on from CAKTSO010000027.1 coordinate 10,614, forward strand.
ATGGATCGGATGCATTTGAGTCTTATGAACATCGCGGCGGTCTACATGCTCGGCGTCGTCGCGGTTGCGTGGCGCTTTTCGCATCCGCTTCTGTCGCTTTTGAGCGTGATCCCCGCGTATCTTTGCCTGAACACTTACTTCAACGTTCCGCGCATTCGCGCGGGGCGCGTGCCGCCGGAATCGCTGGCGATCCTCTTGATCCTGACGACGGCGGCGTTCATTACCGGCACGGTCATGGATCGCTCCAACCGCCTTGCGAGCGCTTCGGCAAAGAACGCTTATAACACGAGCGTGCTTTTGTCCGCGGGGCAGACGATGTACGCTGCGGGCAGTCTGGAGGACATCGCCCGCGCGGCGATGCGCAGCGTGCAGAACCTTTTGGGCTGTGCAATGGTCTTCGCCTATCCCGGCGCGGACGGAAAGTTCGTGTATGAATCGATCGACGAGGGCGGCCGCCCGCTTTCGGCGCAGCGGCTCAATTTCACCGAATGCAGCGCGGCGAAATACGCGTTTGAACACAACGCCCCCGTGGGCAGAAACACGCAGAAGTTCCGCTACGCCGACGCGCAGTACGTTCCTCTCGCCGACAGCGACGGCGTCAACGCGGTCATCGGCATGTTCGGCGAAATGGACATCAGCCGAACGGATACGTCGCTTCTTGACTCACTGCTCATGCAGATCTCGTTCGTTCTCGAAAAATATCAGACGGACAAAAAGCGCGAGGCGGCGGCGCTGGCGGCGGAAAACGAGGCGATGCGCGCCAATTTGCTGCGCGCCATCTCGCACGATCTTCGCACGCCGCTGACGGGCATTTTGGGAAGCGCGGGCCTTTTGATGGGGCCGCTGGAGGAAAACGTGCGCCAGGAGCTGGTGCAGGATATCTACCAGGACGCGCAGTGGCTCGTCAATCTGGTGGAAAACGTGCTGTCCGTCACAAGAATGGAGGACGGGCGGCTGTCGATCAATCTGACGCCGCAGATTATCGACGAGATCGTCGACGAGGCGCTGACGCATGTGATGAGCAAAAAGACCGTCAAACGCGAAAGCGACGGCGAGCTTCTGATCGCCCGCGCCGACGCGCAGCTTCTGACGCAGGTGATCGTCAACCTCGTCAACAACGCCTACGGGCACGGCGGCGAAAATGTCAACGTCTGCGTGCGGACGTATAAAGAAGGCGATTATGCCGTCATTCAGGTCGCCGATGACGGCGTCGGCGTGCCGGACGAAGCCAAACAAAAGATTTTCGATCTGTTTTATACGACCGACGGCACGGGCGACAGCCGCAAGGGCCTCGGGGTCGGGCTTGCGCTTTGCAGGTCGATCATTCGGGCGCACGGCGGCACGATCGACGTGACTGACGCGTCGCCGCACGGGGCGGTGTTTACCATTCGCCTTGCGGCAGTCAATGTGGAAGCACAGGAGGGTTAATGCGATGAGTTCCAAAGCCAAAGTTCTGATCGTGGAAGACGACCGCGCGATCCAGCATGTGATCGATACGGCGCTCACGCGCGAGGGATATGTCTGCGTCATGGCCAACACGGCGTCCGATGCGATGCGCGTTCTGCAAAGCACGCCGCCCGACGTCGTGCTGCTGGATCTGGGGCTGCCGGACATGGATGGGATCGACGTCATCCGCGCCGTCAAGCCGGAATTGGAATGCCCGATCATCGTCGTCTCGGCGCGCGCGCAGGATGAAGAGAAGGTCGAGGCGCTCGACGCGGGCGCGGACGATTACCTGACCAAGCCGTTCAGCATCCCCGAGCTTCTGGCGCGCATTCGCGTGGCCACGAGAAGAAGAAGCGCGCGGCAGGACGCGGGGCAGAGAAAATTCGTCAACGGCGGCCTTGTCATCGACTATGACGCAAACACCGTCTTCGTCGACAACGAAGAGGTGCATCTGACGCCCATGGAATATAAGCTTTTGTGCCTTCTGGCGGCGAACGTCGGGAAGGTGCTGACGCACGGGTATATCCTGCGCGAGATCTGGGGCTCGACGCTCGAGAGCGATATCACGTCTCTTCGCGTGTTCATGGTCTCGCTTCGCAAAAAGATCGAACGCGACCCCGGCAACCCCGTGTATATCCAAACGCGCGTCGGCGTCGGCTATCGGATGAACCAGATTGCGGAAGAATAAGAATATGATCTCGTTTGCATGCGATTATCTGGAAGGCGCGCACGAGGACGTTCTTCGCGCGCTTTGCGAAAACAATTCGGAGCAAAGCACGGGGTACGGCTTTGATGCGCACTGCAAAAACGCCGCGGACATGATCCGCGAACGCTGCGGCGCGCCGAATGCGGTGGTTCGCTTTTTCGTCGGCGGTACGCAGGTTAACATGACGGCCATCGCGGCGGTGCTTCGCCCGCACGAAGGGGCGGTCTGCGCCGACAGTGGGCACATCAATACGCACGAAAGCGGCGCGGTCGAGGCCTCGGGGCATAAGGTGATCGCGCTGCCGTCCGAAAACGGAAAGATTACGGCGGCGCAGGTCGGCGAATACTGCCGCGCGTGGGAAGAGGACGACACGCGGGAACATATCGTGCGCCCGCGCCTTGTCTATCTGTCTCACCCGACGGAATGCGGCACGCTGTATTCCAAATCGGAGCTGTATGCGATGCAAAAGACCTGCCGCGAACACAACCTTTTGCTCTATATCGACGGCGCGCGGCTTGCCTACGGTCTCGGCGCGGCGGGCAACGACGTGACGCTTCGTGATCTGGCCGAATGCGCCGACGCGTTCACGCTGGGCGGAACCAAATGCGGCGCGCTATTTGGCGAAGCGCTCGTTTTGACGAACAAAGAATGGGATCGCGACTTTTTCCCGATCCAGAAGCAGCGCGGCGCGGTTCTTGCAAAAGGCCGCCTGCTCGGCGTTCAGTTCGAGGCGCTTTTGCACGACGATTTATATGAAAAGATCGGCCGCGCGGCGGACGCGCGCGCGTATCGCCTGCGCGACGCGTTTTTAAAACGGGGAATCCCGATGCTCTTCGATTCCCCGACGAACCAGCAGTTCCCGATCCTGACACGGGAACAGGCGGCGCGCCTTTCGGAAAACTTCGGCTTTTCCGCATGGCAGAATGTGGACGAAAACCGCCGCGCCGTGCGGTTTTGCACAAGCTGGGCGACGACGGACGAACAGCTGGAATCGCTGATCCGTGCGATCGAGAATTTATAAGAAGAATAAAAACGGGTCTTCCGTCGGAAGATCCGTTTTTGTTTTGCCGAAAGCGTGTGCCGATATGCACTTTTCGGGTGAAGACGGCGGATAAAATCGATTTATTTCCCTTTTTATTTTTCAGAGAAAAACGCTTCGATCGCGTCTTGTTCCGCCGTGCAGGAGCCCTGGCACAGCGCGTCCGTGCCGCCGCCGCGACCCGAAAGCGCGGCGTTCATGTCGCGAACGAAAGTGCGGACGTCCGGACCCGCCGCGGCGTAGGCACGCGGACTGTTTTCGCCGAAGACGACGCAGACCCCGCCGCAGCGCTTTGCCGCCTCGAGCGCGTAAATTCGAAGCGCGTCCCGGTCGTCGAACGGCGCGAAAAGACACAAAGCGCCCTCGCGCGGCGCGACGTTCTGCGCCAGAAGCTGCGCCATGGCTGCCATTGCACGGCGAAGCTCCCCGTTTTTCTGCGCAAGCTCGTCGGAAAGATGGGCGACGGCGGCTTCGGCCTGCTCCTGCTTGACGGAAAGCGACGAGGCGATCGCGGCGACGGCCTCGTATTTTTCCTCATAATCGCGGACGGCGGAAAGCCCGCAGAGAATGTGCAGCCGCATGCCGCCTTTGTAATGCACGGCGTCCAGAATTTTGACCAGCCCGACGCCGCCCGTCTGCGGCAGATGCGGCGCGCAGCAGGCGCAGCGGTCGATCCCGTCGATCTCGACGATGCGAACCGCGCCGTCGATCTGTTTTTTGCTTCGATATTCGAGCGCGTCGAGTGCCTGCGCGTCGGGATAATACGCCCGTACCGAGACGTTGCGGGCGATCGCGAGGTTCGCCTCGCGCTCCGCGGCAAGAAGTTCCTCGCGCGTGAGCGGCCCGTTTACGTCGAGCGTCACGTCCTGCGATCCCATGTGAAAGCCGACGTTGTCGAGCTGATAGAGCCGGTGCAGCGTTCCCGACAGGATGTGCTCGCCGGTGTGATGCTGCATCCGCGAAAACCGCTGCGGCCAATCGAGCGCGCCGTGAACGCGGCTTTTTGCGGCAAGCGGCGCGTCCAGGGTGTGAATAATCTCCCCGTTTTTGATCTGCACGTCCGTCACGCGCGCGCCGCCGAGCGTTCCCGTGTCCGCCGCCTGTCCGCCGCCTTCGGGGAAGAACGCCGTCTGATCGAGGACGGCTTCCCACAAATCGCCTTGTTTTTCACACCGCACGACGGCCGCGTCGAATTCCCGCAGCAGTCCGTCGTCTTCGTAGAGCTTTTTTGTCATGCTCGCCACCGCCTTGTCCCAAAATGCATCTTTATTGTATCACAGCTTTACACGGCATGCGCGGCAATGGTATCATCATTCACGGCGGAATCGTCATTTTCGGCGCGCAAGGGAAGCAGGTGAGACGCCTGCGCGAGCCCGTCGCCGTATGCGTCGAGCCGCGCGCCATTTATGTCACTGGATCACTGCCTAAAAAGGCATATCGGGGAAGACGGCGCGGGGCGCTTGAGACGCGAGCCGGAAGACCTGGCACGAAAATGACGCTTTGCCGCGAAAAAGCGCGTTCGGCCCTCTCCGCGCAGGCCGCCGAACGTGCGGATACAAAAAAGGAGTTATATATGGACAAAAAGACGAAAAAGCTTGTGATCATCGGTGTCGTGGTCCTGGCGGTGCTCGTGTGCGCGTTCCTTGCCATCTGGTTTTCGACGCGTCCCGAGACGAGCAAAGGCGCCAAGACGGTGAACGTCACGGTCGACTTCGGCGACGGCGAGACGAAAAATTACGAACTGCATACCGACGCGGAATATCTTCGCGGTGCGCTTGACGAAGAAGGCTTGATCGACGGCACGGAGTCCGAATTCGGCCTGTATGTTCTGACGGTCGACGGCGTGACGGCTGACGAGTCCAAACAGCAGTGGTGGTGCTTCACCAAGGGCGGCGAGATGCTCATGACGGGCGTGGATACGACCCCGATCGAAGACGGCGACAGCTTTGAGATCACGTTGACGACCGGCTGGTAAGATCGGGAGCGTCTGTTTCAAATGAAGACGAAACACGCGGCGCGCGACGTCGCGGTGGTCGGTGTCGCCTCGGCGCTGATGATCGGCTGCCAGGTGGGGTTGAGCTTCCTTCCGAATATCGAGCTCGTGTCGCTTTTGACGATCCTGTACGCACAGTTTTTCGGACGGCGCACGATCCCGATCATCTACGTTTTTGCGCTTGTGGAAGGGATCATCTACGGCTTCGGCTCCTGGTGGATCATTTATTTGTACATCTGGACGATCCTTTATTTCATCGCAAGACGCTGCCGCCGTCTGCGCTCTGCGCTCGGCTGGGCGGTGATCAGCGGCCTGTACGGGCTGTTTTTCGGGCTGCTTTGTTCGATTCCGTATTGCTTTATCCTCGGATTTTACGGCGGCGTCGCCTATTTTGTGCAGGGGATCCTGTTCGATCTCGTGCACTGCGCGGGAAATTTTGTCGTGGCGCTGACGCTGTATCGTCCGCTTTCCGCCGTGATGGAACACGCAGCGCGGCGGCTCGGCTACGAGGCGGAGGAACGCGAACGGGAAGCGCGAAAAGCGAAAAAATCGGAATAACAAAAAAGAACCGCAGTTCATCTGCGGTTCTTTTGCATTCCCCGTGCTTATACGAATTATTTTTTGGTCACGGCGTCGAGGTTCGTCGGCTTGACCGTATCGGCCAGGAGCTGCAAAATGGCGTCGGGATCGTCGATCTGATAGTGTGTGTCTTCTTTGTGAAGGCGGCCGTCGACGCTGATGAACACCACGGGCTCGATCGCGTTGGCATCTTTGTCGTAGAACGTGACACGGTAGCCCCAGCAGTTGGAAAACTCTTCGTCCAGCGGCGTGTACGTCGCCTCG
>CAKTSO010000028.1 GCA_934613185.1 uncultured Clostridia bacterium
AAAGCGAGGTCCGCGCCTCTTCATTCATTACGGCGACGCCGAGTTTCTCCGCCTTCGTCAGCTTGCTTCCCGCCTTTTCCCCGGCGACGACATAGGACGTTTTGGCGGATACGGCGCTCGAAACTTTTGCGCCGAGCGCTTCCAGGCGTTTCGTCGCCTCGGGGCGGGACATGGAGGAGAGCGTCCCGGTCAATACATAGGTTTCGCCAGCAAGCGGCAGGGAGGGCGTTTCGTCCGAAACTGTCTGTACGGCCTGTGTGCGCGGTGCGACGCCTGCGGCAAGGAGAGCATCGACGCCCTTTGCAATGTGCGCATCTTGAAAGAAATCGACGATGCCCTGCGCGACGATCTCCCCGATGCCCGATACGGCGGCAAGCGCGTCGATATCCGCGCTTCGGACGGCTTCCAGAGAGCCGAACGCGGCGGCGAGGTCGTTCGCGGTCTTGCGGCCGACGTTGGGGATCCCGAGCGCAAATAAGAACGGCCCGAGCGCGGCGTCGCGGCTTGCATCGATCTGCGACAGTAATTTGGAGATCTTCTTTTCGCCGAAACCGGCAAGCCCTTCAAAGCTTTGCGGCGTCAGCGTATAAAGATCGGCAACCTGACGCACGCCGCGCTGTTCATATAAAAGCGAGGCGGTCTTGTCGCTGAACGATTCGATATCCATCGCCTGTCTCGAAGCAAAATGCACAAGACGCGAGATCAGCTGCGGCGGGCAGGAGAGAGAGTTTTGACACATGAGATTCGCGCCGACTTTCTCCAGTTTCGCGCCGCAGGCGGGGCAGAATTCGGGCGCAATGATCTCTTCACCCTCGACACCGTCGTCCACGCGGCCCGTGATCTCGGGGATCACGTCGTTGGAGCGGCGCACCCAGACGTTGGCGTGCAGCCGAAGATCCTTGCGGCGAATGTCGTCTTCGTTGTTGAGTGTCGCGCGGCGGATCGTCGCACCTGCAAGTTCGACGGGGGCAAGGTGTGCAAGCGGCGTGATGCGCCCCGTGCGGCCGACTTCCCATGTGACCTCTTCCAGTTCGGTCGTCGCTTCGTCGGCGGCGAATTTCCATGCCATCGCCCAGCGGGGGAAACGGTCGGTGTTGCCGAGCGCGCGGCGTGTGGCGAAGTCGGCGATCTTGACGACCGCGCCGTCGATGAGAAAGTCGAGGGTTTCTCGCTGCGATTCAATGGTATGGATGGCGTCGAACACTTCGTCGATGTCTTTGCACCGCAAAAACAGAGGGCTGATCGTCATGCCGAAGCTCTTGATCGCGTCGAGCATCTGAAAAGTATTGTAAACCTCTAAAGATGAAAGAGATGGTTTACAATATCCGATCTGATAAAAGAAGATATCGAGGTTCTTTTCGCGCGTTTTTTCCGGGTCGACGTTGCGAAGCGCGCCGGCCGCGGCGTTGCGCGCGTTTTTGAGCGGTTCGGAGGCGGTTTGATTATAGGCCTCCAATGCGGAAAGGCGCATGATGCCCTCGCCCTGAATTTCGATCGTGCCCGAAAAGGGGATGCTGCGCGGCACGTCTTTGATCGTCAATACCTGCGGGAGGATGCCCTCGCCGACGATGCCCGTGCCGCGCGTGGCGGCCTGCACGAGTGCGCCGTTTTCATAACGCAGATTGACGGTCAAACCGTCGAATTTGTACTCGACGACGTATTCAATCGGCGGAAGTACTTCGCCCGCGGCGACGGCTTCGTCGCGCAGACGGCGGACGCGTTCGTCCCAGCGGCGAAGTTCGCCCTCCTCGCGGCATTTGTCAAGGCTCCACAGCCGCGCAAGATGCGTGACCGGCGGGAATTTTTCGGAGACCTGCTGCGCGCCGACGCTGTGCGCGGGGGAGTCGGGCAGAACCACGCCCGTCTGCGTCTCCAATTCGCGCAGCCGGTCGAACAGCTGATCGTATTCGCCGTCGCTGATGACGGGATCGTCCAATTCGTAATAGCGTCGCCGATGTTCGTTCAATTCGGCGACGAGCGCGCGCATTTCTTCCATCGGTGTATCGAAAGCTTTTTCCTGCGTCATTTACGATTCCTTCTGCAATTTTGCGAATGCGGCGGAAAGTTGTTTCACGCCGCGGCCGTCGAACGCCACGGTGACGATGTCGCCTTTGACGGAGATGACCGTGCCGCGCCCGAATACGCTGTGGCGCACATGATCGCCCGTGTGCAGGCTCGACGCGGGGCAGCCTTCCGCGCTGTCGGCGGGCTTTTTCGGTGCCGTCGGTTTGCTCTGGTTTACAAAAGAGGCCGCCTGTGAAAAGAACGGAGAAAATGCCGCGGCGTTGCTGCGGGAAAGGTTTACATAAGAGGTCGAGCCGGAAGAGAATCCGAAATCCTCTTCGTCGTCGAAGAAACTGCTGCGAAGACTCGTCCGCGGCGCGGTGCGGATGCGGTTTTCGACGGTGTCCTCCGGGAATTCCTTCAAAAAGCGCGACGGCAGACGAACGCCCGCATTGTTGTTGAGCGCACGGAATTCTGCGCGCGTCAAATACAGAAGTTCTCTCGCGCGCGTGATGCCGACATAGCAAAGCCGCCGTTCTTCCTGGAGCTGCACTTCGTCTTCCAGGGCGCGTGCATGGGGAAAGACGCCTTCTTCCAATCCCGTCAAAAACACGACGGGGAATTCAAGCCCCTTCGCGCCGTGGATCGTCATGAGCGTGACGGAGCCGGTGTTTTCCTCTTCGCCCGCGACGTCGCTTTCCAGCGAGACGGACATCAGCCAGTCGTTGAGCGTGGGTTCCGTCTGTTCGCTCTGCTCGGATTCCGCTTCTTCGTCGGTGAACGTGCGAACGCCCAGTTCCCATTCGCTTTCGAACTGTTTGGCGGCGGTGACAAGTTCGGTCAGGTTCTCGCGCCGCGCCATGTCCTCTTCGTCGTCGGGGTTGTACATTTCAAGCAGCCCGGTCTTTAGAATGACCTGCTGCGCCAGTTCCGATACGCCGGAAAGTTCGCTCAAAACGGACAGCTCCGCCATCAGTTCCGCAAATCGGGCGATCGGCTTTTTCATGCGCGAAGGCGCGTCGGGCGCGTCGGCGAAATCCATCGCCGCGGCAAGCAGGCTTTCCTCGCGTTCCGCTGCCAGCGCTTCGAGCGCGTCGACGGCAGCGTCGCCGATGCCGCGTTTGGGGACGTTGATGATCCGGCGGATGCTGACGGCGTCGTCGGGGTTGACCAGAAGCTTCAAATAGGCCATTGCGTCCTTGACTTCCTTGCGCTGCCAGAATCCAACGCCGCCGTAGACGCGATAGGGGATGTTGTTGCGCACGAGCGACTGTCCGAGAAGACGCGACTGCGCGTGCGTACGGTAGAAGATCGCCACTTCGTTGTACGCCCTGCCGTCTTCGCGCACGAGGCGCGCGATCTCGCTTGCGATGAAATCGGCCTCGTCGTTGGCGTTTTCAAACGCGCACAAAACGGGCTTTGCGCCCTGCTCGTTTTCCGTCCACAGCTTTTTGGGCTTGCGCTGCGCGTTGTTGGCGATGACGGCATTCGCCATATCCAAAATGGACTTCGTGGAGCGATAGTTCTGTTCCAGACGGATGACTTTCGCGCCGGGGAAGTCGTGTTCGAAATCGAGAATGTTGCGGATATCCGCGCCGCGCCAGCCGTAGATCGACTGGTCGTCGTCGCCGACGACACAGATGTTGCCGTAATAGCTCGACAAAAGGCGGATGAGCATGTACTGCGCCTGCGACGTGTCCTGATATTCGTCGACGTGGACGTATTGGAACCGCGCGGAATAGGCGGTCAAAACGTCCTGATTCTGCTGAAAGAGCATCAGCGTGTTTAAGATCAGGTCGTCGAAGTCCATCGCGCCCGCCTCACGCAATGCGTTTTGATACATTGCGTAGATCTGCGCGAGCTTTTCGGCGCGGAAGTCGTCGCCGTACCAGCGCGCGAATTCCGCCGGCGGGATCATTTTATCCTTGGCGCGGGAGATCTGCGCGCGGACGAATTTGGGCGCGAAGGAATCCTCCGAAAGCTGTGCTTTGGCAAGGCAACTTTTTAGAATGCGGCCGGAATCCTCTTCGTCGTAGATCGTGAAGTTTTTGGAATAGCCGATGTGTTCGGCCTCGCGGCGCAGGATGCGGACGCAGAGGGAATGGAACGTGGAACACCAGACGTACTGCCCGCCGTGCGTCATGCCTTCGAGACGCTCGCGCATTTCCCGCGCGGCTTTGTTGGTGAACGTCACGGCGAGAATGTTCCAGGGGTGCACGCCCTCTTCTTCGATCAGATGCGCGATGCGTGCGGTGAGCATTCGCGTCTTGCCGCTGCCCGCGCCGGCCAGAACGAGGACCGCGCCCTCGCAGGTACGCGCCGCCTGCGCCTGACGGTCGTTTAACGAATCGAGAATGCTCATTTTTTCTTCTGTTCCTTTGCTTTTTTGACGTCGTCTTCCTGTTTCAAGATCTTGCCGAGCGTGCGCTGATAGCCGTCCGCGCCGTACATCAGCGAGCGCTTGACGCGGCTGATCGTGGCGCTGGAGACGCCGGTGAGCGTGGCGATGTCCTGATAGGTGTAGTTGTCAAGAAGCATCTTGGCAACTTCCACGCGCTGCGCCATGGCGACGATTTCGGCGGCGGTGCAGACGTCTTCAAAAAAGCGGTAACAATCCTCCAGATTGTCCAGCGCCAAAATGGCCTCAAAAAAAGCATCCGTTTTTTCCGATGCGAATTTGGAACGGTATTGCATATCGTTATTCCCTGCCTTTTCGTAGATTGGGTCGATGACAGTCGTTTTTGCCACTAAGATTTTACCACAGCAAAGCGTGAAAGTAAATGTAAAAATGAAAGCGCGGGGCGCGTCTTTAAAAATAGAAGGTGAAAAGGCCGCTTATCTTGCGGGAACGGGGCAAACATGGTAAAATAAATCGGTCTTTCCTCCTATGAGGTTCTATGGATTTCACGGCGGCGGATAAGGCGACAGAATAAATTTTGAAGAAGTGATGAAATTGGCGAATATATTCAAAAAGATCTTTCCTTCGACGAACGACCGCGAGGTCAAAAAGCTTCAGGCGACCGCCGCGCGCGTGACGGATCTGGAAGATACGTTCCGTGAGATGAACGACGAGAGCCTTCGCGCGTTTACGCAGACGCTGCGCGAGCGCCGCGCGGCGGGGGAAGAGCTCGACGCGCTTTTGCCTGAGGCGTTCGCGCTCGTTCGAGAGGGCAGCGCCCGCGCGCTTGAAATGCGGCATTATCCCGTCCAGATCATGGGCGCGGCGGTTCTGCATCAGGGACGCATCGCCGAAATGCGTACCGGCGAGGGCAAAACGCTGTGCGCGACGATGCCGCTTTTCCTAAACGCACTCGATCAAAAAGGCGTGCATCTTGTTACCGTCAACGATTATCTTGCAAAGCGCGACGCCGAATGGATGGGGAAGGTGTATCGTTTCCTCGGCATGAGCGTCGGCGCGATCGTGCATGAATTGAACGCCGATCAACGCCGCGCGGCATATGCGTGCGATATTACCTACGGCACAAACAACGAGTTCGGGTTCGACTATCTGCGCGACAACATGGCCACGACTCGCGCGAGCCTCGTGCAGCGCGATCTTCATTATGCCATCGTTGACGAGGTCGACTCCATTTTGATCGACGAGGCGCGCACGCCGCTGATCATTTCCGGCGCGGGCAACGAGTCGACCGATCTTTACGCCGCGGCGGATCGCTTTGTCACGCATCTGCAGGCGGAGCAGGACTATACGTTCGACGAAAAGAAAAAGACGATCAACCTGACGGAAGAGGGCGTTGCACGCGCGGAGAATTTCTTCCATGTCGATACCTGGACGGACATCGACAACACCGAGCTTGCGCACCATGTCAACCAGGCGCTCAAAGCGCGCTATATGATGCACCGTGACCGCGACTACGTCGTGCAGGACGGGCAGGTGCTGATCGTCGATGAATTTACGGGTCGACTGATGATGGGCCGTCGCTTCAACGAGGGGCTGCATCAGGCGATCGAGGCCAAGGAAGGCGTCAAGATCCGCAGCGAGAGTAAAACGCTCGCCACGATCACGTTCCAGAATTATTTCCGCATGTACGACAAGCTCTCCGGCATGACCGGCACGGCCAAGACGGAGGAAGACGAGTTCCGCGGCATTTACGGGCTCGACGTTGTACAGATACCGACGAACCGTCCGATGATCCGCGTCGATGAAAACGACGTCATTTTCAAGACGGAACAGGGCAAGTTTGAAGCGGTGATCGACGAGATCGTCCGCCGCCATGTCACGGGTCAGCCGATCCTGGTCGGCACGGTCTCCGTCGAAAAGAGCGAAAAGCTGTATAAAATGCTCACGCGCCGCGGCGTGCAGGCGGAAGTGCTGAACGCCAAAAATCATCAGCGCGAGGCGCAGATTATTGCGCAGGCCGGTAAGTTCAATGCCGTGACGATCGCCACGAACATGGCGGGCCGCGGCACGGACATTCTTCTCGGCGGCAACCCCGAGTATTTCGCGCGCAACGAAATGGCGCGCATGGGCCATGAAGAGGCCATGATCGAAGAGGCGACGGGGCACGCCGAAACGGAGGACACCGAAATTCTGGAGGCGCGCGGCGTTTATGCCGACCTGCTTGCCAAGCATAAAAAAGTGACCGACGAGGAACATGTCCGCGTTGTCGAGGCGGGCGGCCTTCATATCATCGGCACGGAGCGGCACGAATCCCGCCGCATCGACAATCAGCTTCGCGGCCGCGCGGGCCGTCAGGGCGACCGCGGTTCTTCGCAGTTTTTCATCGCGCTGGAGGACGACATCATGCGTCTTTTCGGCGGCGAGAAGATCACGGCGCTTTTGGAACGCGTCGGCATGGACGACGACATTCGCCTGGAATACGGGATGCTTTCCCGCCAGATCGAGGCGGCGCAAAAGCGCGTCGAGTACAACAACTACAACATTCGAAAGCACGTCTTGCAGTATGACGACGTCATGAACAAACAGCGCGAGGTCATCTATGCGCAGCGGCGTGAGGTGCTCTGCGGCAACGACATGCGTGCCAACATGATCTCCATGCTCGATTCCATGGTTTCCGACGCCGTGACGACGTATACCGGAAACGTCAAGCATTCCGACGAATGGGATCTTGCGGGGCTTGAAAATTATTGCGCGCGCTTTTTCCCGTGTGCGGACGTGTTCCGAGATGAAAACCTCTGCGCGTCGCAGGAGAAGCTGACCGAGGCGTTGACGCAGAAGGCGCACGCGGTCTACGAAGAAAAAGAGGCGCTTTTGGAGAAAAACGGCGTCGATCCGCGTGCGATCGAGCGTGCGATCCTCCTTCGCGCCGTCGACAGCCGCTGGATGGATCACATCGACGAAATGGATCAGCTTCGCCGCGGCATCGGTCTTCGCGCCTACGGCAACAGTGATCCCGTGCAGGCCTATAATATGGAAGGCTATGCGATGTTCGAGCAGATGATCGACAACATTCGCGAGGTGTCGCTGTCGGCGTATCTGCATTTGTCGGTTGAGAAAAAGCCAAAGCAGGCGCCCGCGGCGGGGCAGCCCAAGCGTCTTGCGGGACAGGGTCCGGCGCATAAGCCGGTGACGGTGCAGAAAAAAGTCGGTCGAAACGATCCGTGCCCCTGCGGCAGCGGCAAGAAATACAAAAACTGCTGCATGAACCGCGATCAGGGCGGCGAAAACTAAACTTGTTTGTCATCCCGGGATTCCCTCGGGCAGGATAAAGCGGGCGCGGCGTTCGGCCCGGCGGATTTTTCCGCAAACGGACGTCGTCATTTCAACCATCGAAAGGATGTGAATCAGGTGATTGATTTCGATTCGCTTCGCACGAAGCTGCAAAACATCGACAAGATCATCAAAGAGGCAGGTGGGTCACTTTAACCCGGATAAGATGAAGTCCGAGTTGAGTGAACTGCAAAAAGAACAGGAAGACCCCGAATTCTGGTCGGACATGAATAAGGCGCAGAAGGTGAATCGCCGCGCCAAACATCTGGAGGTGACGCTGCATCGCTATGAGACGCTTCGCAAGCGCTGCGACGACGCGTTCGACCTGATGGATATGCTCATGGCCGAGGAAGATGACGAAATGGGTCAGGAGCTGGTCGACGAGGTCGACGATCTTGCCGATAAAGCCGAAGAACTGCATATCGACGCGCTTTTGTCGGGACAGTACGACGCAAACAACGCGATCGTCTCCATTCATGCGGGCGCGGGCGGCACCGAGGCGCAGGACTGGGCGCAGATGCTCTACCGCATGTATAATTACTATTGCGAGAAAAAAGGCTGGAAGACGACGGTGCTCGATCTTCTGGACGGCGACGAAGCCGGCATCAAGAGCGTCACGTTCCGCATCGAGGGCGATTACGTCTACGGCTATATGAAGGCGGAAAAGGGCGTGCATCGTCTCGTTCGCATTTCTCCGTTCGACGCGGCGTCGCGCCGTCACACGTCTTTCACGTCCGTCGACGTCATGCCGGAATTGGAAGACGACGGCGACATCGAGATCCGTCCCGAGGAACTTCGCGTGGATACGTATCGATCCAGCGGTGCGGGCGGCCAGCACGTCAATAAGACCGAATCCGCGATCCGCATCACGCATCTTCCCACGGGCATCGTGGTCTCCTGCCAGAACGAGCGCAGCCAGATTCAGAACCGTGAAACGGCGATGCGCATGCTTCGCTCCAAGCTCGCCGAACTGCACGAGCGCGAGCAGATGGAAAAACTGGCCGAGATCCAGGGCGATCTGAAGAAGATCGAATGGGGCAGCCAGATCCGCTCCTATGTTTTCCACCCCTATCAGATGGTCAAGGATCATCGCACCGGCGTGGAAACGGGCAACATCGAAAAGGTCATGAACGGCGATCTGGAGGAATTCGTTCGCGCGTATCTGATCATGTCCTAAAGGAGGCCCGGCATGAAAAGACTTTCCGGCGTTTTCAGCGCGGCGTTGTGCGCGCTGGCTGCGGTCAGTCTGTGCGTTGTACTGCTGTTGTCGTCCGTCCAGCTGATCGCGTTCAACGAGGATTATTATCTGAAATCCTATGCCAAGTACGGCGTGGGAGAGACGATCGGCGCGGACGAGCAGACGCTCGGCGAGATCACCGACACGCTGCTTTCCTATTTAAAGGGAGATCGCAGCGACCTTGACATGCAGGCGGACGTCGGCATGAAGGGCGGCGAAGCAGAGGTCTTTACCGACACCGAAAAAGAGCATATGGTGGACGTTTTCTGGATGTTCCGAAACGGCTTCATCGTGCGCGACATGGCGCTTGCCGCGTTTGCCGTGTGCATGATCGCCGGGTATTTCGTGAAGAAAGAGAACTTCGCCGCGCGAAGCGCAAAAACGATGCTCATTACGTTCTGCGCGCTGATTGTCATCGCGGGGATTGCTGCCTGTGTGATCGGTGTGAATTTTTCGGAGCAGTTTCTTCGCTTCCATGAGGTGTTTTTTGACAATCGCCTGTGGCTTTTGCATGCAGACGAGTCGGTGTTGGTTAATCTTGTTCCCGAAGAGTTTTTCAGTTCGATCGCGCGCGACGGGATGATGATCTTCGGCGCTTTCACACTGACGGCGGCGATCGCCTGCGCGGGCGTGCTTGTGCTGGATAAACGCGCGAAGCGGAAAGGAAACAGCGATGCCGTATAACAGCATGGTGCAGACGTGGCGGCAGGAGCTTTCGAGAAAAGAAGATCTGACGATTTTGGCGCTGGAGTCTTCCTGCGACGATACAGCTTCCGCCGTGGTCAAAAACGGCCGCGTGATCTTGTCCGCCGATGCGGACAGCCAGATTATGGAGCATCGCCGATACGGCGGCGTCGTGCCGGAAGTTGCGGCGCGCAGCCATCTGAAGTCGATCGACGACGTCGTGGATCGCGCGCTGGAAAACGCCGGCGTCGATTTTGACGAGATCGACGCCATCGCCGTGACCTGCGGCCCCGGACTTGTGGGCGCGCTTTTGTCGGGCGTGTCGTGCGCGAAAGCGCTTGCGTTTTCCCGCGGCATTCCGCTTGTGGGCGTGCATCACATCAAAGGCCATATCGCCGCTTCGTATCTGCAGCGGCCCGATTGGGAACCGCCGTTTATCGCGCTCGTCGTTTCCGGCGGGCATTCGCATCTTGCGCTCGTGCGCGATTACGACGACGTCTCCTGGCTCGGACGCACGAGAGATGACTCGGCGGGCGAGGCCTTCGATAAAGTTGCGCGCGTTTTGGGGCTGCCGTATCCCGGTGGCCCGCAGATCGATGCGCTGGCAAAAGAAGGCGATGAAAACGCGATCCGTTATCCCGTGGCGCATGTGACGGGCAGCCCGCTCGACATGAGCTTTTCGGGATTGAAGACCGCTGTGATCCAAAGCGTGGAAAGCGGCGTTCTGAACGGTGAGGCGCAGGTGACGTCCAACGCGAGATTTGTCGAACGCGCCAAAGGGCATGGCAAAGCCGACGTAGCGGCGAGCTTTCAAAAGGCGGTCGTCGACGCGCTCAGCAGCCGCGCCGTGCGAGCGATGGATCAGACCGGGATTCGCAAACTGGCGGTCGTCGGCGGCGTGGCGAGCAACAGCGCGCTTCGCATCCGCATGGAAGCGCTTTCTCAAAATCAGAAAAAGCCATTTGATCTTTGCATTCCGCGGCCTCTGCTTTGTACGGACAACGCGGCGATGATAGCTTCGGCGGGGTATTATGCGATCCGTGCGGGAAAACTGCATGACATGACGCTGAATGCCTCTGCAGTGCTGGATATTTCCTGGTAAGTTTACAATAAAACGGTATTGTAAACGAAACCCAATGCGATATTGCAATGAAAAAGGACGCTGTCTTCATGACAGCGTCCTTTTTTCATTGAGATCAAACGAGAGTTTACAATATACAGTCAAATAGAGAATCTGAAAGGTTTACAAATAAACTGCGACAATACAAAGCTCTTTGCTTGCTTTATTCCTTTGGAATGAAGTTTTCGAAGATGATGTTGTCGGCGCCGAGTTCTTTTGCACGGTCGGCTTCTTCCTGTGAACGGATGGTCCAGCAAAGAAGCGGAAGCCCTTTTTCTTTGTGCCAGCGAGTCACGGCGGCATTGGGGAGCGCACGTGCGTCGAAAGAGATGAACTGCGCATGGTTGAAGCGAATCATGTGCAAATTGCGCATAAACCAGCTAAAGACGGGAGTGTATTTTCCATTTCGGAAACCGTCGGAAAGCTGACCGCAGAAAAATTCCGGCGCATGGCGGCGCATCCAGCCGACGACGCGTGGATCAAAGCTCTTCAACACGAACGGACCGTTGTAGCGATGCAAACGGTCGACGAGTTTCTGTTCCAGCTGGCCGATCTTGCGGCAGCGATCTTTTTTGATCTCGATGATCAGTCCGACGCGCCCGTCGACGAGCGCCAGAACTTCGTCCAGCGTGGGGATGCCTTCTTCGGTGCCGCAGAGTTTCAGCGCACGCCAGGTTTCCCGCGGGCAGTCTGTGATTTTCAGATCCTGTCCGGTGACGCGTTTTAAGTTTTCGTCGTGAACGACGACGAGCTCATTGTCTCGTGTCAGGTGCACGTCCAGCTCCAGAGGGTAGCCCGCTTCCATGCCTGCGGCAAAAGCGCCGAGCGAGTTTTCGGGCCGCGCGTCGTCGTGCAGACCGCGGTGGGCGATCGGTCTTGCGGTCATCCATGCAATATCCATCGGATCAGTCCTCCATCGATATCCTTTTTATAATAGAAGATATTCTGCAAACAAACGCGATTTCCTTGTTTTTGATTTTTCAATTAAAATATGCGAATATTCATGAGTATTTTTTCAAAGCAATGCAAAATTTGTCGATTTTTGCGGGGAAGACGGACGGTTACGCAGTGGAAAATGTGCATAACTTCGGTGGATTGCATAGAGTTATCCACCAAAACAAGGCATTTTCTTCGCGCAAACGGTGGATTATGTGGATAACCGGGAAAAGTCGTGCAAATGCCGTATTTTTCCTGTGGACAACCCGGTGGAAAAGACGCGGAATACGGTGGATTTGTTTTTCGTATGTATTTGGTGCGGAATAAAATGAAAAGGGGAATGCAATATGCGGATCAAAACGGCTGCTGCGGCGCTGATGACGGCGCTTTCGGTGATGCTTATGGGGGCGACGATTTCACGGGAAACCCGCACAATCCGTTCGCATCCGCTGCAAGGAAAGACGGTTTTGATTGACGCGGGACACGGCGGGATCGACGCGGGGACGATCGGCTGGGTCACGGGCGTGCGGGAAGACGAACTGAACCTGGCAGTGGCAAAATATCTGGAATCGTTTTTGTCGAAGGCGGGAGCGACGGTTGTGATGACGCGCAGCGACGACGGCGGCCTGTACGACGCGGACACGCGCAGCGACCGGCAAAAACGCGAAGACATGACGCGGCGCGCGCAGATGATCCGCGACGGCGACGAAGATTATGTGATCAGCATTCATATGAACGGATTCACCGAAAGCGACGCCTACGGCGCGCAGGTCCTTTATCAAACCGGAAGCGCGGAAGGGATGGCGCTGGCGCAGACGATCCAGGAGGAACTCCGCGGCGGGCTTGACGTGACGAACCGCCGTCAGGCGTCGGCGGGGGATTATATGGTTCTGCGCAGCGCGAATGTTCCGGCGGTTCTCGTCGAGTGCGGCTTTTTATCCAATGCGGCGGAGGAGGAAAAGCTCATGACGCCCGCCTATCAGGAGCGGGTCGCCTGGCTTATCTATACAGGCCTGATGCGCTACGCCGCGGGACGACAGAACGTTTGACGTGATCGAGCGGTGGAGGAAAGTGGAGCGAAAAAAAGAGTCGTTGATTGAAAATAGACGAATTTTTGATGGCTTGAAGGGAGCGGAGGGACATAAAAGTGGGACGCGCCCCCACCGCGGCTTTGAACGTGCATCGGCGGGTGGTGGAGAAAAAGTGGGCGAAAATGAACAAATCAGAGCGGCTTTGGCCGCTTTTTTTCATGCATCGGATTCTTAAAATGGGGACGGTGGGGACGGAACCGTTTTCAAAAGGGAATTTTTGATCATCGAAAAACCGAAAAAGTGGGTTTAGGTATTGAAAAGTGAAATAGTGTGGTGTAAAGTGGTGATATACAAAGCGTAATAGGCGCAAAGGAGGTGGTCAGGTGTTTTACGGTAGTCATAAGCATACGCTGGACGCCAAAGGCAGACTGATCATCCCCGCCTGTTATCGTGAAGATTTGGGCAGCAAGTTTCTTTTGATGCGCGGCAACGAGGAGTGCCTTCTCGTCTATCCGGGCAGCGAAATGGAAAAATTCTCCGCCAAGTTTGCGGAACTGCCCAGCACCGACCGCTCTGCGCAGGCGTACATCCGCATGTTTTTATCCAGCATGTCGCAGTGCGATTTTGACAGCCAGGGGCGCATTCTGATTCCGGCGGAACTTCGCAAATACGCGGGTCTTGAAAAAGAAGCGGTCATCATCGGCGCGTACAATCGCGTCGAGATCTGGAACAAAGATAAGTGGGAAGCCTATACGTCTGCGGCGACGGAAAACTATAATGCGATCCTCGACGACATGACGCGTTTTGGCATCTGACGCCGGCGTATATAGGCATAAAGTAGGAAAAACGATCACCGAGGGGAGGAGATGCCGATGGCGTTTGCGCATAAGAGCGTTTTATTCGAAGAGACGATGCAGATGCTGAACGTTCATCCCGGCGGCATTTATCTGGACGGCACGCTGGGCGGCGGCGGACACAGCTACGGCATTTTGGAACGCAGCGAGCCCGACGGCAGGCTGATCGGCATCGACCGCGACGGCGAAGCGCTTGCCGCGGCGAAAGAGCGGCTCGCCCGTTTCGGCGACCGTGTGACGTATATTCACGGCAATTTTGCCGATATGGCGCAATTGATCGATCCGGATCTTTGCGGGAAACTGGACGGCGTGCTGCTCGATCTGGGGGTTTCGTCGTATCAGATCGACGAACCATCGCGCGGTTTTTCCTATATGGTCAATGCGCCGCTTGACATGCGCATGGATTCCACGAGCGATTTTTCCGCGATGACGCTCGTCAATACTTATGACGAAAAGGATCTTTGCCGCGTGATTTCATCCTACGGCGAGGAAAAGTGGGCGGCGCGGATCGCGAAATTTATCGTGGAAGCGCGTCAGGAAAAGACGATCGAAACGACGGGTCAGCTGGAAGAGATCATCAAGGCGGCGGTCCCGGCGGCGGCGCGAAAAGGCGTGGCGCATCCGGCGCGGCGCACGTTTCAGGCGCTGCGCATCGAGGTCAACGGTGAATTGGACGCGGCGCGGCGTGGCGTGGAAGCGGCGGCCGGGCTTTTGAAAAGCGGTGGCCGTTTGGCCGTGATTACATTCCATTCTTTGGAAGATCGCCTCGTAAAAGAGGCGTTTCGAAAGATGGAGAATCCCTGCATTTGTCCGAAGGGTTCGCCCGTGTGCGTCTGCGGGCGCAAGCCGATTGCAAAACAGATCAAACGCAAGCCGATCGTGGCGAGCGAGGAAGAACTTGCGGAAAATCCGCGCGCGCACAGCGCTCATCTGCGCGGCGTCATTAAATTATAACCATCGTCCGTATTGTAAAAATCGTAAACTTGGAGAGAAAATTGTAAACAATGCGAATTTACAATAAAACAGACGAGTTCTGAATAGAAAGGAAGTGGGCATAACATGGCAGCGAAACGGCCGCCGAAACCGATCGGCAGGCAGACGATTTCGATTGACGACCTTTATGCGGCTCAGGTGCTGGGCAGCCTTGCCATGCAGCCTGAAATCGAGAAGGTCGAACCGTTCGCGGCGCCGCGGGAGCAGACCGAGCGGAAAAAAGTGCCGCAGCTTCGCGTCGTGCGCAAGCGCCGCGCGAAACCGGCGACGAAGGGGAAAGTGCAGTTTACATTGCTTTCCAAACTTGTCATGCTGTTTGCGGCGGCTTCGCTTCTGACGGCCGGCATTCTTCTTGTCGGAAAGCTTGCGGCGGTCTCTCAGAACAACTCTCTGATCGCGAAGCGGCAGCAGGAGCTTTCGGACGAGACGCGCAGGAGCCAGCAGCTGGAAGTTCAGCTTGCCATGTCGGACGATCTTGAACAGGTGATCTCTATTGCGTCCGACGAACTTGGAATGTCCGCGCCGCGGGAGACGATGCGCCGCCGAATCTCGCTGGACGACACGCAGTTGGATGAGACGGTTGTCGCGCAGGAGCAAACGCAACAAAAGAGCGGCTTTTTGTCGATGATTGAAAAGATCACGGAACTTCTGCATTGATGGGGGATTTGTGTGATTAGAAGAAAAGCAAAAACGGAAAAACAGGCGGCGGGCGAAAACGGAAAGATCATTCGGTTTCGCCCGCCTTCTGATGGAACGGGGCGGATGCCGAGGTTTCTGTTTGCGGTGTCGGCTGCTTTTCTGATTCTGATCGCACGGCTTTTTTATATTCAGATTTTAAAGGGCGACTATTATCGTGCGCAGGGCGAGCGGCAGTGGACGTGGGACTTGTCGGTTTCCGCGATGCGCGGAAGCATTGTCGACCGCAACGGCAACGCGCTTGCGCAAAGCGCGACGTCGATGACGGTCGTGCTGCGTCCGTCGCAGATTCGCTCCGCCGATAAAAAAGGCGAAGAGGGTGCGTCTGCGCGCCGTGTGGCACAGGCGCTGTCGCAGATCCTCGAGATGGACGAAGAGTCGGTTTACAAACAGGCCGTGCGCACGGACGTTCAGGAACTGTGGCTCAAACGACAGATCAGCGTACAGCAGGAAGAGCAGATCATTGAAGCGAACCTTCCGGGCGTCGGTTTTGTGGAGGACACCAAGCGCTTTTATATCCGTGCAAACTTTTTGTCGCAGGTGCTCGGGTATACGAATATCGACGGCATCGGACAGGAAGGCCTGGAGGCGAGTTACAATAAATATCTGGTCGGCACGGACGGCCAGGTCGTTTCGGAAAAATCGGCCAACGGGGACGACCTGCCCTTCAGCAGCACGTATTATGTTGACGCGCAGGATGGGTATGATGTCGTGACGACGATCGATTACGTCATTCAAAGCTTCGCGGAGCAGGCACTGGAAGACGCCATGGCGGAACTGGATGCCGAAAAGGTCGAGGCGATCGTCATGGATCCGGACACGGGCGCGGT
>CAKTSO010000029.1 GCA_934613185.1 uncultured Clostridia bacterium
CGAGAATGCACAAATCACAGGAAATTGAATGCGCCGCGGGCGGGTGTTTTTTGAAACAATGCCGTGCGGCGCTTTTTTTTGTGCAAATTTTCATGCAAAAATGCGAAAGCAGGCTTGGCGAACGCGGGGTGGGGAGGGATAGTAAAGTAGTGGTTAGTGGACAGTGGGCAGAAAGGTTTGGCGGGATAGGGGCGGTATGGTACGGGTGCGAGGTTCCGTTCTTGAGAACGAGTGGGAGTAGTGGGAGCGGAAGGTGATCGGAGTTTTTGATGGTGGCAAGCGAGGCGCGGTGTTGGCGCAGGGTTTCGTTCTTGTGAACGAGGGGGAGCTGTGGTCAGTAAATCGTGGATGGTCGTTCGTGCTGGCGGGTCGTGAGTGTGTATGAAAAATCGCTTTTTTGCAAGCGTTCGACTGAGCGGCGCTTCCTGCAAGCCTTCCCCTGAGAGGGGAAGGTGTCGAGCGACAGTGAGACGGATGAGGTGTCTTTGTTTCGAGATTGGAGCGCAGATTCAATAAATAGGTTGGTAGTTGGGAAACCGCCGCCTTTTGCTGCGACGAAGATCGAATCTGCCTGCCTCTTTATTGAAACTGTCCCAACAGCGACACCTCATCAGTCAGCCTAACGGCTGACAGCTTCCCCTCTCAGGGGAAGCCTTTGGCTGCGATGTTTCCTTATTTTTTTCAAAAGCACGCATCCAAAGTTCAGACCACTGCCCACTGATCACTGCCCACGGCTCCTTCTCGTTCACAAGAACGGAAAGCCGCGCCTGCATGGTGTACTTTCTAACTCTTCCCCAAAATTCTGCCCACTGCCCACTGCCCACTGCCCTGTTTTTCCCTTGAAAAAACCCCGTTTCGACACGGGAAAAAGGGGCTTTTCACTTAACGAAACGGGCGATTTGGTGTATAATAAAAACAGGCGTATTATATATAGAAGGAAAAGGAAAAAGGAGGAGTGATCGGATGCTCCATATCGGCGCGGATCGCGTCGTGCGGCGGCGGGACATTCTCGCCGTGCTCGACCGAACGAAACCCTCTTCGCCCGACACGGAGGCGTTTTTGGACGCCGTGAAACAAAGCGGGCGATTTTTCCCCTTCGACGGGGCGCGCAGCGTCGTGATCGTCACGATCGACGGTGGCGTCTGCGCCTACGAGACCCCCGTCTCCGCCGACACGATCAAAAAGCGCGGCGCTTCGGCGAACGCGTTCGTCTGATCGAACGATGATCTTCAAACGTTTTTCGTGATTTTGAAACCGAGTTTTCAAGCGGACTTCCCGACGAACCAGGAAGGAGATTTTTATGGAACAGCAAAACGAATCGCACGCCATTGACGTCACGCGCGTGACGCAGACCTACGACCAGAACCAGATCCAGGTTTTGGAGGGGCTGGAGGCGGTGCGCCGCCGCCCGGGCATGTACATCGGCTCGACCGACGCGCGCGGCCTGCATCATCTGGTCTATGAGATCGTCGACAATTCCATCGACGAGGCCATGGCGGGCTACTGCACGCATATCGAGGTCGTTCTGAACGCCGACGGCTCCGTCACCGTCACCGACAACGGCCGCGGCATCCCCACGGGCATTCACCCGAAGATGGGCATTTCCGCCGTGGAGGTGTGCCTGACGCAGCTTCACGCGGGCGGCAAGTTCGACGGCGCGGGATATAAGGTCTCCGGCGGCCTGCACGGCGTCGGCCTGTCCGTCGTCAACGCGCTGTCCACCTATCTTGAGGTCGAGGTTCGCCAGGACGGCAAATTGTTCCGTCAGCGCTATTCGAACGGCGGCAAGCCCGAAGGGCCGCTGACCGTCGTCGGCACGGCGGACACCACCGGCACGAAAGTTACGTTCCATCCCGATCCCGAGATTTTCGAGACGCTCGATTTCCAGTTCGACACGCTCAAATACCGCCTGCGCGAGCTGGCGTTTTTGAACGCGGGGCTGAAGATCACGCTGGAGGATAAGCGCGAGGGCAAAGAGGACAAGCGCGAGTTCCACTACGAGGGCGGCATCGTCTCGTTCGTGGACTATCTGAACCGCAACAAAGAGGTCATGCTGCCAAAGACGATCTGGTTCTCCGGCTCGAAGGACGACACCTCCGTCGAGATCGCCATGCAGTATAACGACACCTATTCCGAGACGATCTTCACCTTCGCCAACAATATCGCGACCGAGGAGGGCGGCGTCCATCTGGACGGCTTCAAGGCGGCGCTCACGCGCACGCTCAACGACTACGCGCGGCGCAACAACCTTCTGAAGGCGAACGACCCGACCCCGAGCGGCGAGGATTTCCGCGAGGGCATGACGTGCGTCATCTCGGTTAAACTGGTCGAGCCGCAGTTCGAGGGGCAGACGAAGACGAAGCTCGGGAACAGCCACGTTCGCGCGCTCGTCAGCAGCGTCGTGAGCGAGGAGCTCGGCGCGTATCTGGAGGAAAACCCCGCCGTCGCGCGGCAGATCATCGACAAGTGCGTCGGCGCGGCGCGCGCGAGAGAGGCGGCGCGAAAGGCGCGCGAGGCCACGCGGCGAAAGACCGTTCTGGAGTCCGCGTCCCTGCCCGGCAAGCTCGCCGACTGCTCCGAAAAGGACGCGTCGCTCTGCGAGCTGTTCATCGTCGAGGGCGACTCGGCGGGCGGCTCCGCAAAGAGCGGCCGCGACCGCAAATTCCAGGCCATTTTGCCCCTGCGCGGCAAGATTCTGAACGTCGAAAAGACCCATGCCGACCGCGCGCTCGGCAACGCGGAGATCCGCGCGATGATCACGGCGCTCGGCGCGGGCATCAACAACGACTTCAACGAGGAAAAGCTGCGCTATCACAAGATCATCTGCATGACCGATGCGGACGTCGACGGCAGCCATATCCGCATTTTGATGCTGACGTTCTTCTATCGCTACATGCGCCCGCTCATCGAAAAGGGCTATGTCTACATCGCCCGTCCGCCGCTTTACAAGGTCACGCACGGCAAGTCGGAGCAGTACGTCTATTCCGACGAGGAGCTGGAGGCCGCGCTTGCCGAGGTCGGCCGCGAGGGCACGGACCTGCAGCGCTACAAGGGACTGGGCGAAATGAACCCGGAGCAGCTCTGGGAGACGACCATGAACCCCGAGACGCGCACCATGATGCAGGTCTCCATGCAGGATGCCGTCGAGGCGGATGCCATCTTCGACATGCTCATGGGCGAACGCGTCGACCCCAGAAGAAAGTTCATCGAGGAGAACGCGACGCTGGTGACGGATCTGGATATTTGATGGCGCAGAGAACCGAAGGTTCGACTGCGGCATCCGGCGGCTGTTTTGCCGCCGATCCTTCGTTGCAGGTTTTTGACATAGCTCTGCTTAAGGCCGTCGGTCAAGCATTCGCGCTCGGCGTCTGACGGCTGCTTATCGCCGGATGCTTCGTTACACGGTCTCGACATAGCGCCGCTATGCCTTCGCCCGTGTGCCTCGCCCCGACGAAAAGCATCTCGACATCCGCTGTCGGCGAATACTCGTCCGACGGCCTGCCTTCGCGCCTGCGCCTCGCCCCGACGAAAAACATCTCGACATCCGCAGTCGGCGGGCATCGCGCCGACTGCCTGCCGCAGAGAACCGAGAGGGAGAAAAGGTGGCAGAAAGAGATTGCCGAGCCTTCGGTTCCCTGCTATGGAGAAGACGAGCGGGAGAACGAGAGAGTTGGAACGATTTGTTCCGACGAAAAACATCTCGGCATCCGCTGTCGGCGGGCATCGCGCCGACTGCCTGATGTGAAGAACCGAAAGAGGCAAAGGCTGGGCGAAAAACATCTCGCCTTCGGTTCCCTGCTTTGAGAAAGAAAAGCGGAAGAACGAAGAAGTTGGGGTGTTATGTCCCGAATGACAAACGCAGAGAAAGGACGGATGAAGAAAGGGCATCGCTTTCCGCAAGCCTTCCCCTGAGAGGGGAAGGTGTCGAGCGTTAGCGAGACGGATGAGGTGTCTTTGATTCGAGGCAGGGAGTGCAGGTTCAATAAAAAGGTTGGCAGATGGAAAATGTCGCTGCTCTTGCTGTGAGGAAGATCGAAGCTGCCGTTCCTTTTATTGAAACTATCCCAACAGTGACACCTCATCAGTCTGCTTCGCAGACAGCTTCCCCTCTCAGGGGAAGCCGTTGGCAGCGAGAGTTTCGTTGCGCGGTTATCTTGCGAGTCGCTTTAAAGCTTCGCATTTGGAATCGCGGCCTGAGTGAGGCGAGAGTATCGCACTTCGCAAGCTCATCTCAGAGAAAGCCTTTGGCAGCGAGAATTTCGCTGCGGAAACCATTCTGCGGAGCGCGTTTTCCGAAAGACATTCTCAATGGCAAGCCCCGCGCTTCGCATGCGGTTTGCGCCGCTTGCTCGAATCCCCTGCCCCCGTCGTTGGCGGCAAGGGGCGGCGGGAGGAACGAAAAGGTCGTGCGATGCGTTTGAACGGCTGTGAAAACGCGGACAAAGCTTGAAATGCGTAACAAAAAGGACGCCTGCGCGGTATTCTTAAGTGAAAGAGGATCGCGCGGGGCGTCCGCTCCTTCGCCTTTGTGCGATTCCCGAAGCGACGAACGGAGGAAACACCATGAAAAAGACACGGACGACTTTGGCGCTTGTGCTCGTGCTCGTGCTGACGCTGGTCTTCGCGGGCTGCGGCGCAGCCAACAAATCGGCGATGGCGTACGATTACGATACCGCCGACACTGCCGCGGCGGCGGAACCCGCCGATTCGTACAAGTATGAAGCTGTGACGGAAGACGCGATCGCGGGTTATGACGAAGAGCGCGGCGGCTCGGCGAATGCCGCGCAGGAACAAAAGCTCATTCAGAACATCTACACGGACATGACGGTGGAAGACCCTTCCGCGGCACTGGCCGAGATCGTCCGCTATGCGCGGGAGACCGGCGGATACCTTCTGTCCTCGAACGACTATTACGACAAGGAAAATAACACCGGCGGCGCGTATGTGACCGTCCGCGTTCCGAGCGGGGAGAGCGCGCAGTTTTGCGAATATCTTGCCGAGCTCGGCAAGATCGACTCCACCTCGACCGACACGCAGGACGTCACGAGCGAGTACTACGACCTTGAGACCCGCATCGCGCAGGGCAAGCTCGAGATCAAAAAGCTCGAAGAGCTGCTCGAGCGCTGCAGCACGGTCGACGAGGTTTTGCAGGTGCGTGCGCAGCTTTCGCAGCAGCAGGCGGATGTGGAGGCCATGGAAGGGCGGATGAAGCGTCTGCGCGAGCTGACGAGCTTCGACACGATCAACATTCAGCTTTCCCCCGTGCGCAACCTCGTCTCCGGCAGCGACGGCCGCTTCATGACGGGCAGCGAGCTTTTGAACGGCATTTTGAACGGCCTTCGCGACAGCGTGCGCGTCGTGGTCAACGGCGCGGGCTATCTTTTGATCTTCCTGGCCACCGCCATTCTGCCGCTCGGCATCGTCGCCGCGATCGTGGTGCTGATCGTCTTTATCTGCCGCCGCGCGTCGAAAAAGAAGCGCGAGCGCCGCATGAAGCAGATGGCGGAAAACCAAAACCCGCAGGGATAAACGAAGGAGGCGGCGGTTCGGCGAAGCCGTGGCTTCGTTGAACCGACGTCGTTTGATCAAAAAACGACAGTTGTCAGCCGCCCCAAATTCACCTGCGATTTGTCAATCAAAAAAATTCCCACCCGACCGATCATAAGGAGCAAAGCATATGGAAACCACACCGGGCGGCCGCATCATACCGGTCAACCTCGAACGGGAAATGAAGGAGTCGTTTATCGCCTACGCCATGGCAGTCATCATCAACCGTGCGCTGCCGGACGTGCGCGACGGGATGAAGCCGGTTCATCGGCGCATCCTGTTTTCGATGGGCGAACTGGGCATCACGCCCGACAAGCCCTTCCGAAAAAGCGCGCGCATCGTCGGCGACGTCTTAGGTAAATACCATCCGCACGGCGATTCGTCCGTTTACGACGCGATGGTGCGCCTGGCGCAGGATTTCTCCATGCGCTACCCGCTCGTGGAGGGTCACGGCAACTTCGGCTCCGTCGACGGCGACGGCGCGGCCGCCATGCGCTATACCGAGGCGCGGCTTTCCAAGCTCTCCATGCAGATGCTGGCGGATATCGACAAGGACACCGTCGATTTCATGCCGAACTTCGACAACACCGCCATGCAGCCGACCGTGCTGCCGTCCCGCTTCCCGAACCTTCTGGTCAACGGCGCGGGCGGCATCGCCGTCGGCATGGCGACGAACATCCCGCCGCACAATTTGAACGAGGTCATCAACGCCGTTCTTGCGCTGGCGGACAACCCCGACATCACCGACGACCAGCTCATGGCGTACATCCCCGGGCCGGACTTCCCCACGGGCGGCATCATCATGGGCACGCAGGGCATCCGCGAGGCGTATCGCACCGGCCGCGGCCGCATCGTCGTGCGCGCGCGCACCGAGATCGAGCAGATGAGCGCCAACCGTTCGCGCATCGTCGTGACGGAAATTCCCTATCAGGTCAACAAGGCGCGCCTGGTCGAGAAAATCGCCGAGCTTGTGCACGAAAAGCGCGTCGAGGGCATCTCCGACCTTCGCGACGAGTCCGACCGCTCGGGCATGCGCATCGTCATCGAACTGAAACAGAACGTCAACGCGCAGGTCGTTTTAAACCTTCTGTTCAAGCACACCCAGCTTCAGGACACCTTCGGCGCGATCATGCTGGCGCTCGTCGACGGCAAGCCGCAGATCCTCGACTTGAAGGGGATGCTCTATCACTATCTGGAGTATCAAAAGCAGATCATCGTCCGCCGCACGAAGTACGATCTTGAAAAAGCCGAGGCGCGCGCGCATATCCTCGAAGGCCTGCTCATTGCGCTTGACTACATCGACCAGATCGTCGCCCTCATCCGCGCGTCCAAGACGGCGGCGGAGGCCAAGGCGGGATTGATGGAGAATTACGGGCTGACCGAGCGGCAGGCGCAGGCCATTTTGGACATGCGCTTGCAAAGACTGGTCGGCATGGAGCGCGAGCGCCTGCAGGCCGAGTACGACGCGCTGTGCGAAAAAATCGCCTATTACCGCGCCGTGCTGCAGAGCGACCAAATGGTGCTCGACATCGTCAAGACCGAGATATCGCAGATTCGGGATTCTTTCGGCGACGACCGCCGCACCGAGATCGCGCCGCTTGAAAATGAGATCGACATCGAGGATCTGATCGAGGAAAAGGACGTCGTCATGACGCTGACGCATTTCGGCTACGTCAAGCGCTGCGCCAGCGACACCTATCGCGCGCAGAACCGCGGCGGCCGCGGCGTCGCGGCGCTGTCCACCCGCGAGGAGGACTTCGTCGAGACGATCTTCACCACCTCGACGCACCGCGACATCCTGTTCTTCACCAACAAGGGCAAAATGTTCACCCTGAAGGGCTATCAGATCCCCGAGGCGGGGCGCACCGCGCGCGGCACGGCGATCGTCAATCTTCTCATGCTCGACGGCGACGAGAAGATCAGCGCCTGCTTCCCGATGCCCGCCGAGTTCGAGGGCAGAAATTACATGCTCATGATGGCCACGCGCGGCGGCGTGATCAAGAAGACGCCGCTGGAGGAGTTCCGCAACATCCGAAAGGGCGGCCTCCGTGCCGTCAATCTGCGCGAGGATGACGAGCTGGTCGGCGTGCAGCTGACCGACGGGGACAGCGAAGTGCTTCTTGCCACCCGCATGGGACAGTGCGTCCGCTTCAGCGAAAGCCAGGTTCGCCCGATGGGTCGCACCGCCACGGGCGTGCGCGGCGTGAATCTGGCAGACGGCGACGAGGTCGTCTCGTTCGTCCGCGTGCAAAAGGACGCCGAGGTGCTGATCGTCTCCGAAAAGGGCTACGGCAAGCGCTGCGACGCCGAAGAGTTCCCCGCGCACAACCGCGGCGGCAAGGGCGTGCGCGCCATGAGCGTCACCGAAAAGACGGGCCTTCTTTGCGGCATGGTATTTGTCCGCGACGACGAGGATATCATGCTCATCAACTCCGACGGCACGATCATCCGCATGGCCGCCTCGCAGGTCTCGCGCTATTCGCGCACCGCGCAGGGCGTCCGCCTGATGCGCCTTGAAGATGACGCCCGCGTCGTCTCCATCGCCGTCGCTCCGTCCGAGGAGGCGGAAGCGGACGAGAAGACGGAAGAATGATCGAAAAGAGTGAAAAAGAAGCGGCAAATTGCCGCTTCTTTTTTTGTGTGGAATCGTTATTGCTTTGTCGTGACGAACTGCTGATCTTTGCAGCGGGGGGATTCCGGTTTTGTCATTTGAATGAGGCCTGCGCGGACCAGAGGATTCAAATAACGGCGAAGCGCATATTGCGCGGACGAAAAGCCGAGATATTCGACGATCTCCGCGCGTGTGCGCGGCGTGCGGCAAAAATCCAGCAATCCTTTTTTATCTTCGACGATCGGTTTGGCGATATCGGCCGAAGGCGCCTGCAGCTCCTCGGTTTTGCTGTTGTAAAGAACGACGCGGAACGTTCCGCGGGCGTTTGAAAAGACGGGTTCGGGAAGGCCTTGTTTTTTCATGGCATAACGGATGGTCGGGATGCCGGAATATCGATTTTCCGTTTTTCCGAGCGTTTCCATTGCCGTGACCAGCGACGGATTTCGGGTATCCGGCTGCGCCTGACCGAGCTGATCCACCGTCAGCCGCCCGTAAAGACCGCCGGGATTGACGATCTCCATTCGATCCGTGTACATCGTCAGTTGGATCGGCATTCCTTCCGTATGAAAGCTGTAATCCCGATGGACGAGCGCGTTTAAGATCGCTTCGCGCACGGCGACGATCGGGTACTGCGGAAGGTCGAGGCGTTCGCCGGTCGCCGGATCGATTTTCGTTGCCGTTCGCATATTTGTGCGCACAAAAGCGAGCGCGCCCTCGAGCATGTCCGGCAGCGTACCTTCGATGCGTTTGGAATCCGAAAAGCGATTTCCGTCCGCGTCCAATGCGCCCATTTCCCTGCCGGGGACATTCGTAGCGATGACGGAAAGCTGCGGCAGATAGGCCTGCGGATACAGTCCGAATAATACGAGTGCCATCAATGTGATTCCGCCGTTTCGCGTGATCCCGGTCAGTTCATATTGCTGTTCGATCGGAAGCAAGGAAAGATTGGGGCGTTCGCTGCGCTTTTGGATCAGATAAGCGTTGACTTTTTCGGTGTCAAGCGAAGAAAACGATGCGTCTTCTATGACGCGGATATCGTCCCGATATTTTTTTCGAAAGGCTTCGTAGCTGTAGACTTCGTATTCCGTCATGGGCTTGTCGGCGTCGCCGACGCGAACATAGGAACCCTGCAAGCGGCCTTTCGCCGTCTTGAAACAGGGGCGTTCGGCGATGTCGATCGGCGGGATCTCTGCCGAGACGAAGACCATCGCGTCTTCGTCGCAGACGGTAAAAACGGGACGGACGATCGGCGTCATCTGTTCACAGTATTCCATAACCTTTTTTTGAAGATCCTGCGCGTCGTAAACGCCGACTTTGGCAAATCCCGTCTTCTCATCCAAACCGAAGACAAACGTTCCGCCGCTGTTTTGATTGGAAAAAGCGGAGATCGTGTCATAGAGTTTTTCGGGGCAGCCGCGATGTGCGGATTTCACTTCCGTTGTCTGTTCTTCGCAGCCGCGCGTTTGGATCTGCAAAATCAGATCGTGCAGTTCTTTTTCAACCATGATGCGGCCTCCTTTTGCTGTTATCTTACCACGAAAAGTGAAAAAGTAAAAGCGAAAACATCACAAACAAGTGAAATATTTTGTGATGTTACTTGAATTTACATCATAAAATCGGAAATAACATAACAAATTCGGCAAACAACATAACAAATCTGATGAACAACATCACAAAAAGCGTTATGTTAAAAACGCCGGTTTTATGTTGTTCCCGTTATGTCCTGCCGAAACTTCACGCTTTGAAACCGACACTGCGCCGATCCGCGCCCGTTTACAAACCCGCGTCCGCGTCGTATAATGATAAAACATACCCGTGCGGTATGGAAATTCAAAATTCATACGGAGGTTGGATGGCGAAATGACCTCTCAG
The DNA here is from genome assembly GCA_934613185.1 of uncultured Clostridia bacterium. GTDB lineage: Bacteria > Bacillota > Clostridia > Christensenellales > Maliibacteriaceae > RGIG9107. The sequence goes on from CAKTSO010000029.1 coordinate 10,031, forward strand.
AACACGGAAAAGGCCGGACGGCGGTTTTCCGCGGCGCGGGAAGGGGCGCTGCGGTCGCTGCCGATCGTCTTGAGCTATTTTTTTGTCAGCACGGCGTACGGCATGCTCATGACGCAGCACGGCTACGCGTGGCTTGAAACGCTGCTGTCCAGCGTGTTTCTATACACCGGCGCGTTCCAGTTCGCGCTCATCACGTTTTTGAGCGCGGGCGCGTCCGTCGTGACGATCGCGCTGTGCGCCTTTTTGATGAACAGCCGCCAGTGCTTCTACAGCCTGTCGTTTTTGAACGATTTTAACGCCATGGGGCGGCGGAAGCTCTACATGATCCATTCGATGACCGACGAGACGTACGCCGTCAATACCTCTTTGGAGGAAATGCCCGAAAAACAGCGGCACGACGTCATGTTTTGCGTCGCGCTGTTCTCCCATCTGGGGTGGATCGGCGGCTCGCTCGCCGGCGCGGTTTTGGGTCAGCTCATTCCCGCCCTGCCCGACGGGGTCGACTTTTGCATGACCGCGCTGTTCGTGGTGATCTTTACCGATCAGTGGGAGCACGCCGCGTCGCATAAGCCCGCTTTGATCGGGGCGGCCTGCGCCGTCGCGGCGCTCTACATTTTCGGCGCGCAGAACTTCATGCTGCCCGCGCTGCTTTGCGTCTGCGGAATTTTGAGCGCCATGCAGGCGGGAAGGAGGGCGGAGGAATGACGGCGTCCTATCTTTTTGTCATGGGAACCTGCGCGGCGATCACGTTCGCGCTGCGCGCGCTGCCCTTCGCCGTTTTTTCGGGGAAACGAAAGATGCCGCCGTGGCTCGAACGCCTCGGGGGAATGCTCCCGTCCGCCGTCATGGCCGCGCTGCTCGTCTATTGCTTCCGCGACGCGCTGACCGCGTTCGACCTGTCCGGCGGGGCGAAAGTATTATCCGCCGTCGTCACCGCGCTCGTGTATCGCCTGCGGCACAACACGCTTCTGGCCATCGCGGCGGGAACGGCGCTTTGCATGGCGCTTTCGGCGCTGATCTGATTGGAAAAGGGGAAAATTTCGATGGAACAGGCAACGGCTGCGCCGAACATCGGCGTGGAGGAATTTTTTGCGCTGCCCGAGGGCGCGGCGCATGTGATCGACGTCCGCTCCCGCACGGATGCGGCCTACGGGCTGATCCCCGGCGCGCTCGTGTGTCCGCTTGACGAATTGTGGGAAACGCTGCCGCCGAACGATGGAAAAATATTCATCGTCTATTGCAAACACGGCGCGATCAGCGAAGGCGCCGCGGCGCAAATGCGCGAAAAGGGCTACGACGCGCGGAATCTGGAGGGCGGGTATCTTGCCTGGCTCATGGAGACGATGCGCCGCGAGGACGACGACGCTTTGCGCCAAAAGGTCGACAACAGCATCCAGAAAAAGTTCCGTCACCGCCTCTGGACGCGCTTTGCCCGCGCGATCAAGAACTATCGGCTCGTCAACGAGGGCGACTGCATCGGGGTCTGCATCTCCGGCGGCAAGGACTCCATGCTCATGGCGAAGCTGTTTTCCCAATTTCAAAAATACAGCGACGTCCCCTTCACCGTCCACTATATCGTCATGGATCCCGGCTACAGTGCGGAAAATCGGAAGGTGATCGAGGATAACGCAAGAAAACTCGGCATCCCGATCGAGATCTTCGAGACGGACATTTTCGAGTCCGTCTACAACATCGAGAAAAATCCGTGCTATCTTTGCGCGAGAATGCGCCGCGGCTATCTTTACAGCTACGCCAAAAGCCTCGGCTGCAACAAGATCGCGCTCGGGCATCACTACGACGACGTCATCGAGACGATCCTGATGGGCATGCTTTACGGCGCGCAGGTGCAGACCATGATGCCGAAGCTGCACAGCAAAAACTTCCCCGGCATGGAGCTGATCCGCCCGCTGTATCTGATCCGCGAGGACGACATCAAGCTCTGGCGCGACGACAACGGGCTGCATTTTATTCAGTGTGCGTGCAAGTTTACCGATACCTGCACGACCTGCTCGAACGAGGAGAACCGTTCCAAACGCGTCGAGGTCAAGGAGCTGATCCGGCAGATGAAGAAGACGAACCCCGACGTCGAGGCACATATTTTCCGAAGTGTCGAGAACGTCAACCTTTCCACCGTCATCGCGTATAAACAGGACGGCGTCCGCCATCATTTTTTGGACGATTACGACGAAAAAGAATAAAAGAAAATCCGCGCGGCGCGCCGGGCGATCATTTCGATCGTTCGGCGCGTCTTTTTTTGCGCGGAAATTTTTGAGACGGCGGAGAAAAACCCCATTTGTTCCCATTTGCGGTGGAAACGGTGGATAAGTTCGGGAAATTTGGCAGCGGCGGCGGAGAAAAAATGGAGGGCTGTCTCAAAAGGAGTACGGAAAAAGGAAGCGTCGCCCATCGAATGACGGCGCGCAATGTCGTTGGCGCGGGAAAGTTTCGCTGATTTCCATTTGCGGTGGATTTGCGGTGGAAACGGTGAATCACTTTGGGAAAAATCGATTGTCGCAGCGGCAAAAAATGAGAAAACCTTTTTGCGCCGTCGTCCGCTTTCTGTTATAATGACCGCAAAGAAAATCGTGTTTGACAATCCGAAAAAGGAGGGGACGACGATGCGCGATACAATTTGCTGGGGCGTGATGGGAACGGGATGGATCGCGGAAAAATTCTGCGGCGCGCTGCGGTCGCTCGAAGGATACGGCGCGCAGCTTTACGCCGTCGGTTCGCGGAAAAAAGAGACGGCGGACGCGTTTGCCGCGCGGCACGGGTTTGCGCGCGCTTACGGCTCTTACGAAGAGCTGGCCGCCGATGCGAACGTGGACGTGGTCTATATCGCCACGCCGCATCGCTTTCATTTGGAAAACGCGCTGCTGTGCATTCGCAGCGGGCGTGCGATTCTCTGCGAAAAGGCGTTCACCGTCAACGGCGACGAAGCGGAGAAGATCGCGGCGGAAGCCAAAGCGCGCGGCGTGTTCGCCATGGAGGCGTTCTGGCCGCGGTTTCAGCCGCTCAACCGTCTTTTGCGAAAGCTCGTCTGCGAGCAGAAGATCATCGGCGACGTGCGCATGCTTCAGATCGATTTTGACAAGTTGGAGGATTGGCCCGACGAGCATCGCATCTACAATCCCGAGCTTGCCGGCGGCACGACGCTCGATCTTGGCATTTACACGATGAGCTACGCGGCGTATTTCCTCGGCGCGGACGTGCGCGATATCCATGCCGTCGCGACGATCGGCAAGGGCGGCGTGGACGATCAATGCGCCATCATCGCGGCGCATCAAAGCGGCGCGCTGAGCGTGCAGACCGCCGCGCTTCAAACCGACGGGCGGCGCGAGGCTCTGTTTTTGGGGACGCGCGGGCGCATCCGCGTGCCGGACTTTTTCAAGCCGCCGTATCTGGAGATCGTCGATGATAAAAGCGGCGAAACGCGCCGTGTGGAACGGGAACCGTTTTTATACAACGGCTATGAATACGAGGCGATCGAGGTCATGGACTGCATTCGCGCGGGGGAAAGCCAGAGCCGGATCATGCCGCTCGACGAGTCCGTCGCGCTCATGCGCCTGCTCGACCGCTGCCGCGCGGATTTCGGCTTCCGCTATCCGTTTGAATGACGCCCGGCGAAAAATTTTGAGAAAAGCGCTTGCATTTTTTCCTCCGCGGCGTTAGGATAATTGCGACAACTGAATTGCAGATCTTCGGGGGCAGGGTGCAATTCCCGATTGGCGGTACAGCCCGCGCGCGCATTTTACTTGCGCTGACTCGGTTCGATTCCGGGGCCAACAGTGAAAGTCTGGATGAAAGAAGATGCAAAAAGCGAGAATGAATTCCCGGTTTCACGGGATTATTTCCGAAACGCTTTTGGACGCCTGAAGAACCGCTGTTTTTCACGCGTCCAATTTTTTATTCGTTCGGAGGGATCTGCCATGTCCGTGAAAACCGCTTCCAAGACGAGAACGCTCGTCATCCTCGCAATGCTCTGCGCGATGGCGTTTATTTTGACCGCCGTCGGCCGCATTCCCGTCGTTCTGTTCCTGAAATACGACCCCAAGGACATCGTCATCGCCATCGGCGGCTTCCTGTTCGGGCCGCTTGCCGCGCTGAGCGTGACCGTCGTGACGTCGATCGTCGAAATGCTGACGCTGAGCGACACGGGCGTGATCGGGCTTGTGATGAATATTTTATCCTCCGCAAGCTTCGCGTGCATCGCCGCGGCGGTCTATCAGAAAAAGCGCACGATGCGCGGCGCGCTGGCAGGGCTTGCCGTCGGCATCGTGTCGATGACGGCGATCATGCTGCTTTGGAACTATCTGATCACGCCGCTTTACATGCACGTCGAGCGCGCGCAGGTCGTCGCGCTCCTTGTCCCCGCGTTTTTGCCGTTCAACCTCGTGAAGGGCTTTTTGAACGCCGCCGCCACGCTGCTTTTGTATAAGCCCGTCGTTTCGGGATTGACCCGCGCGCACATGATCGCGCCGAGCGCCCCGAGCGGGATGCAGAAAAAGAACCATATCGCGATCGTCTGCGCTGCCGCGTTCGTCATCGCGACGTGCGTGCTGTGCATCCTGGCGATGCAGGGGAAACTGTAAGAAGTTGGACAATAAGAAAGAAAAGGAGCCTTTGCTCAAGGCTCCTTTTTTGTTGCTTTCGATCAATACTGCCGCTCGAACGCGCCGGAGAGGGGCTTTAAGTAATCGGCGTCGTTCGTGACGAGCTCGAAGCGCGAGCCGTCGTACACGTCCTGATACCAGCCGTTGTCCGCGCGGTAAATTTCGCCCGTGTCGGTGTCGATCACGCGCTCGTAACCGAGCGTCGCGTCGCTTTGCTTCTGGCTCAGCACGTCGTAGGTCGTCTGGCGCGCTTCCCACGCGCTCATGTAGCTGTCGAACGCGGCGTTGATCGACGCGGCCATGTTGAGCGAGGCCTGCGTGGTCTCGTTGGAATTTTGGATCGTCGCGTTGACGAAGCTGTCGGAAAAATCGATGGACTGCACGCACTGCGTCAGGATCGGCTCCCAACCGATCAGGTCGCCCTCTGCGGCGGTGATGCCCGTGATATCATAGACGGAGTAGAATTCCGCGCCAAAAGGCACGACGCTCGCCTGGAACAATCCCTCCGCAGCCGCGCCGTTTGCGTCGGTGAACGTCGCGCGCAGTGTCTTCGCGCCGACGGCGACGGACGCCATATTTGCGCTCGACGGGGATTCTTCGACGACGGCAAAATTGTTTAAAACGGGATAATTGAACCCGACATAGGCAGAATACGCCTCGCGATGGCTCTGCACATAACTGACGAACTCGGGATAGGTGTAGTAGAACCCTGCGCTTGACGCCTCGACGATGACGGGAGCGTCCGCGAGAATTTGAGAATTATACGCGCCGCCGGTCGATTGTGCATAGGATTTGTAGAACGAGGAACCGTCCGGCGTCATCAGCGGCTCGGCTTTCAGAAAGAAGAACAGCCCGTTGCGCGGATCGTTCGGGTCATAGGCGTGGATCGCATAGCCGATGTACTGCCCGGCCGTCTCGACCGTCCAGCCCGACGGAACTTTCATCGAAACGTCGCCGTTGTCGAAATCCTCGAACGTGACGTTCGAATAGGATGCGGGGATGATTTCCGGAATCTCCTCCTTCGGGGAAAACAGGGACGAGATTCCGCTCGATTCGGAAGGATGCCCCTTTTGCACGCGGTCGGACGCGTCAGCCGACTCGTTGTTCGAACGGCGGCCGAAAAGAAGCTGTGCGGGCGAAAGCGCGCAGCCGCAAAGAAGCGCGAGCGCCGCGACAAGCGCGACGGCTGCGGCAAAACGATGCTGTTTCATAACGATCCCCTCCTTTTTTATTTATGATAGCGCAGAATCGCGCCCCGCCGTACCGAAGTTTCCGCACGGGCAATGCCAATTCGGGAACGCGGCGGTCGGTGGACAGTGGTTAGTGGTCAGTGGTTAGTGGTCAGTGGTTAGTGGTCAGTGGTCGGTGGTCAGTGGTTTTTGTGCGGACGAGGGAAAGTTTTTATGGCAATTCTTTATG
>CAKTSO010000030.1 GCA_934613185.1 uncultured Clostridia bacterium
GTTTTGCCGCGGACAAGCTCCGCCATGTCGGGGTTTTTCTTCTGCGGCATGATGCTCGAGCCCGTCGTATACGCCTCGTCCAGCTCGACGAAACGGAATTCCCAGCTCGACCAGAGGATGATCTCTTCGCTGAAGCGGGACAGATGCATCATCACCGTCGCGCAGGCGGAAAGAAGTTCGACGCAGAAGTCGCGGTCGGAAACCGAATCGATGCTGTTGCGCGTCGGGCCGTCGAACCCGAGCGCCGCCGCCGTCATGGCGCGATCGGTCGGATACGTCGTCCCCGCAAGCGCGCACGCGCCAAGGGGCGACAAGTTCATGCGCTGTACCGCGTCGGCAAGACGCCCGATGTCGCGGTCAAACATCATCGCGTAGGCCAGAAGATGATGGGCGAAACGAATCGGCTGGGCGCGCTGCAAGTGCGTGTATCCGGGGACGATCGTGTCGACGTTCTCCTCGGCCTTGTCCGCAATGACCGAAAGCAGCGAACGCAGCTTTTCGATCAACTTGCCTGTCTCGTCGCGCAGATACATCCGCACGTCGAGCGCGACCTGGTCGTTTCGGCTGCGCGCCGTGTGCAGCCGTTTTCCGACGTCGCCGATGCGCTCGGTCAGCACCTGCTCGACGAACATATGGATATCTTCCGCATTTTCGTCGACGGCAAGCTTGCCGCTGTCAAGATCGTTCAAGATCCCCTCCAGCGCCTCGATCATCGTATCGGCGTCTTCTTTGGATACGATCGAACAGGCCGCGAGCATGGCGGCGTGCGCCATGGAGCCCGTGATGTCCTGCCGGTACATGCGGCTGTCCACCGCGATGGAGGAATTGAAATCGTCCGCAATCTTATCGGTCGCCGCGCTCGTGCGGCCTGCCCACATTTTCTGCATACGTCACCTTTTTACGTTATTGAACGCGCGCGGCGCGTTTCTCTGTTGAAATAGGAGGAAGCGCGCCGCGGTTGATGGAATCAACAGGCTGTATCAGTCTTGCTTATTCTTTTCGTCGACCTTGGCCTGCACCTTGATCGGCAGACCGAAGAGCGTAATGAAGCCCGCGGCGTCCGCCTGGTTGTAGACCTCGTCCTCGTCGAAGGTCGCGATCTCGGGATCGTAGAGAGAATAATCGCTCCACACGCCCGCGTTAATCATATTGCCCTTATAGAGCTTCAAACGCACGCGGCCGGTCACGTTCTCTTCCAGAACGTCGACGAACGCGGACAGCGCCTTGCGAAGCGGCGTGTACCACTGGCCGTTGTAGACCAGCTCTGCAAAGCAGACGGAAAGCTCCTGCTTTTTATGTGCCGCATATTTGTCGAGACAGAGCGTCTCCAGAACGTTCAGCGCCTTATAGAGGATCGCGCCGCCGGGAGTTTCGTAGACGCCGCGGCACTTCATGCCGACCAGACGGTTTTCGACGATGTCCAGAAGGCCGATGCCGTTCTCGCCGCCGACTTTGTTCAGCGCGAGAATAATGTCCTTGGCGCTCATCTTCTCGCCGTTGAACGCGACGGGAACGCCCTTTTCAAAGTCCAGCGTAATGTACGTCGGCTCGTCGGGCGCCTGGAGGGGCGACACGCCCATCTCGAGGAAGCCTTCCTTTTCATACTGCGGCTCGTTGCCGGGATCTTCCAGATCAAGACCCTCATGGCTCAGATGCCACAGGTTCTTGTCTTTGGAATAGTTCGTCTCGCGCGTGATCTTCAAGGGGATGTTGTGCGCCTCGGCGTAGTCGATCTCTTCGTGACGCGACTTGATGTCCCATTCCCGCCAGGGAGCGATGACGGGCATATCGGGCGCAAAAGCTTTGATGGCAAGTTCGAAACGAACCTGATCGTTGCCCTTGCCGGTGCAGCCGTGGCAGATGGCATCCGCGCCTTCAGCCTTGGCAATCTCGACGATGCGCTTGGCAATAATCGGACGCGCGAAGGACGTGCCGAGCATATAGTCTTCATACTTTGCGCCCGCCTTGACGGTGGGGATGATGTATTCGTCGACGAACTCATCCGTCAGATCTTCCACATAGCATTTGGAAGCACCGGTCTTAATGGCCTTTTCCTCAAGACCGTCCAGTTCGCCGGTCTGCCCCACGTTGCCGGAAACCGCAATGACTTCGCAGTTATTGTAGTTTTCCTTCAGCCACGGAATGATGATCGAAGTATCCAGACCGCCCGAGTAGGCAAGAACTACTTTTTTGATTTTGGACTTATCCATATTGAATGCCCCCTGGTTCTTTGTATATTCCTGCACTCACCGTGCATATGTATCATACTGTTCCATGCATAATAAGTCAAGTGCTATTTCGAAAAAATCCCTGTTTTCATCAAACTTTTTCTGAATTGTCGGCTTTTCGAACCTTCCGGCTTTCCCGCGTCTTCAAATTATTCCGAATACACAGAATATTTATTCGTTATCGTTCGGCTTGAACCGTCCCGTTCTCCTTGACAGCCGCTCCGTGCGTGCGTTAGGATGAAAGAAACGGGCAGATCGACGCGGCTTTTGAAAAAAGCACGCTCGAATGCCCCGAACAGAAAGAACTTCAAGGAGCTTTCTCGTGGAAAGTACATTTTCTGCCTTTAATTTTATGTTCACGCTCGTCCCGATCATCATTGTGATCGGGTTCGTTCTTGTCCTCGCCTCGATCATCGCCACCGTCGTGCGCAATGCGAAACACAGTGTACGGCATTTCACCTCGACGATCAATTTGGCACAGTCCGTCGCGAACGCCATGGCGGAGGAGGATGAATCCACGCCGCGCTCGCTGTCCGGGATGGATTCCGTGCTTCTGCCGCAGATTCTGGCGGATTTCCCGCAGTTTTCCGAGCGGCAGGTCAAAGACAATGCCGCCGAATACACCGCAAAAACGCTGCGCGAACGCGGGGTCGATTTAAAACAAATCCACAACTGCGTGTTCTGCGCCTACGACCGGCTCGACCCCGAAAAGACGATCACGATGCAAATCGCCGCCGAACTTTTCGAAAACGGACGCAAGCGGCAGAAGCGCTATCAGCTTTTCTGCCGCAACCGCGACCTTGCGCGCGACGCAGAGGACATCCGCACGTTCAACTGTCCCAACTGCGGCGCCCCGCTCGCGGGATCGTCGGGCAAATGCGAATACTGCGGAACGTTCGTGCGCCGTCCTTTTGCCGAAAACTGGCAGTTTTCCGATTTGCGGGAAACATAATCTCCGGTCGACCAAAAAAGACGTATCTCATCGATACGTCTTTTTTTGATGTTCGTTTCACAGCGGCGCGCCGCAATTCGGACAAAATCTCGGCGTCTTTTCGGGATCGTCGCTCTCCCAGCCGCAATTTGCGCAGCGCACCGTCATTTTCTCCCGACGCTTTGCACCGCACGCCCGGCAGAACTTTCCGCCGTTTTTCGTGCCGCATTCCGAACAGAACCATTCGTCCTTCGTCCATCCGGACACGGACGGCTGCGCCTGTTGCAGGGTTTCGTTCCCAACCGGTCGCGGCCGCGGCACGGGTTTCTTCTTTTTATTGACGCAAAGCACGAGCACAATCGCTCCCGCTCCCAAAAGCACGACAATGCCCGCCAATACGATCCACAAAATCGGGCTTTTCGCCTTTTCGGAAGTATCTTTTTTCGGAGGGGGCGGCGTCGTCAAGGCGGCGCTGTTCGTCGGTTCTTCGGTGACCTGTGTCTGTGCATCCTGTTCCAATTTCACAACCGCACGCCGCGAGGTCGCCATTGCGCTGACGCCGTTTTCCGCTTCGTACCACACCGTCACAAAATAGTCGACATTTTCTTTTTTTGCACGCACGGTAAGCGCCGGCCCCGTTCCTCCGGAGACCATATGCTCCCAACCGTCACCGTCCGTCACGCAATACCACTGATAATAGACCTTCGCACCCGGCGGCGTTTCCGCTTCAACGCGGAGCGTTCCCGTCTTTCCCGCCGCAAGCGTCAGCCCTTCCGGCTGACGCGTAATGCGCGGCGGCTGCACTTCTCCCGGCGTCTGCGAAGATGTACTCGGCGCCGCATCGCTCGGCACCGCTTCATCGGCACGGATAGTGATCGTCGCTGCCTTTGAAAGCGTTTCTCCGCCCGCTCCGCTGAACGCACAATAGACGCTCCACCCGTTGATCTCTGCAGGCACATTGGAGAGCGTCAGGCGTTCCGTTCCCTGTCCCGAGACACGAATGCCGTCAAGCACATGCGGCGCATATTGACACTCATAGGTGTCACTGCCGTTCGTTATATACCAGACGCAGGCGTCCGTATCCGTCGCACGGGAAATAAACGTCACGCTGCCGCCGACGCTCGTCGTCTCAGATGTGGGGTTCTTTGTCACGGAAGGCGGCGTGTACGCGTCTATGATCTGCTGCTGCACGAGCGCATTGACTTCATAACTGTACCAATCTCCGGAAAGGCAGTCCACCCGAACGACAAAGTAAAAGTTCCCGCACGACGTGGCCGATCCGGCAAAAATGACGCTTTGATCTTCGTCAATCAGAACCGACATGCCCTGCGGAACAACGCCTTCCGTCACCGTCACGCTCGCCGCCGCCTCATAGTAGCCGCTGTGGATCATGTAATACTGCCACTCGTATTGATTGAACGTCCAAGAGAACGTCGTCGCATACGCGTCATCATATACAAGCGGCATCAGCAGCACGGCCGCAAGGATCAGGCAGAAAAGCCGCATCATACGTTTTCTCATCGTTTTCCCTCCGTCCGTTCTCGTTTTGTCAAAAACCGATAGATCTCTATCCTTATTTTACGTTTTGCGACGGGGTCGTGTCCTACCCCGCACGGGTAGTTCGAAAACAAAACGCTCTGCCGAAAACATACGGCAGAGCGTTTTTACATCCGTTCAGCGATTTAAGAGCTTGTCAAACCCGAAAAAAGCCGTAGCATTGTTGTAGCTGACGTCCTCGACAAGCTTGCCCAAAAACGCCTCATCCGCGGGGTATTCGCCCGCCTCGACCCATTCGCCCAGAAGCTGGCAGAGAACGCGGCGGAAATACTCGTGGCGCGTGTAGGACAAGAAGCTGCGCGAATCGGTCAGCATGCCGACGAAGTTCCCCAGGACCGACGAATCGGCGAGGTTCTCCAGCTGGCGGCGCATGCCGCGGCGAGTGTCGTTGAACCACCAGGCCGAGCCGTGCTGCACATAGTTGCGTACGCCCGCATGCTGAAAGCAGCCCATCGCCGTGGTCAGCATGGCGTTGTCCTCGGGGTTGAGCGAATACAAAATCGTCCGCGGCAGTTCGTTCGTCTTCTCCAGTTCGTCAAGCAGGGCGACGAGAGCGCGCGCCGTGTCGGGCGTATTGATGCAGTCGTATCCCGTGTCGGGGCCGAGGCGCTCGAACATGCGCGTGTTGGCGTTGCGAAGCGCGCCGTAGTGAAGCTGCATGACCCAGGAGCGCTTCGCGTATTCGCGCCCGAGGAACACAAGCATCGCGCTTTGATAGCGAAGGACATCCGCTCCTTCGACCGTTTCGCCCGCCATCGCCCGGCGGAAAATCGCGTCGACTTCCTGTTCGCTTGCGGGCGCAAATACGATCGCGTCGATGCCGTGGTCGCTCGCGCAGCAGCCGTGCGCCGCAAAGAAATCCAGCCGCTTGCAAAGCGCCTCTTTCAGCGCCGCGAACGAATCGATTTTGACGTTCGCAGCCTCTTCCAACTTTTTAATATAAGAGACAAATTCGCTCTTTTGGATGTTGATCGCCTTGTCGGGACGCCACGCGGGCAGCACGCGCACGCGGCAGGTCTCGTCGGCGGCGATGCGTTCGTGCCAGATGAGGGAATCGATCGGGTCGTCCGTCGTGCAGATCAGCCGCACGTTCGACGAATCGATGATCCCGCGCACGCGAAGCTCCTCACATGCCAGTTTTATATTGCAAAGATCCCAGACTTCCTGTGCGGTATGTTCGTTCAAAACGCCGTTGTAGCCGAAATAGCGCTTCAATTCAAGGTGCGTCCAGTGATACAGCGGGTTTCCCACGGCGCGCGGCAGCGAAGACGCCCAGGCAAAGAACTTTTCCCAATCGGACGCGTTTCCGGTGATGCATTCTTCGTCCACGCCGCAGGCGCGCATGACGCGCCACTTGTAATGATCACCGCCGAGCCAAACCTGCGTGATGTTGTCAAAACGGCGATTCTCATAGATTTCCTGCGGATTGATGTGGCAGTGATAGTCGACAATGGGCATATTTGCCGCATGCGCATGATACAGCGTGCGGGCAAAATCGGTCGTCAGCAAAAAGTTCTCATCCATAAAATTCTGCATCGTCCATCCCTCTTTTTATCAGTTTTTCCAAAACGCCGCGCGCACCGCGGCGCAAAAGGCATTTGATTTACGCCTGCGGCGCATCGTCCGCAGCTTCTTTCACATCCGCCGCAGATTCGTCCTTCCCCTCGGGCGCGTCCGTTTCGGGGATAGTTTCTTCGGACGTTTTCGTTTCTTCGTCCGCAGCGGCCGTTTCCTCGGATTCTTTCGGCGCTTCGCCGTCTTCGGCCTTTTCCTCTTCGTCTTTCTTGACGAAGACGCCGGGGCCGGCCAAAGACGCCATACCGATCTTCTTTTCAAACGGAACGAAGATCAGGAAAAGGCCGATCGGGATCAAAAGCAGGCTGATCCACTGCGACGTGGAGATACCGAACAAAAAGCCGCGGATCTCGTCAAAGCGAAGGTATTCCAGACCGAAGCGCTCGACGGCATAGCACACCAGATACAGCCCAAGCACCGCGCCCGGCTTCCTCGGCTTTTTGGCGTAGTGATACAGGAACAAAAACAGGATAAAGTTAAGTGCCGCCTCCAGAAGCTGCACGGGGAACAGCGCCACGCCGTGCGGCGCGAGCGCAGAATGAAAACACACGCCCCAAGGCGGATCCATCGGAATGCCGTAGCAGCACCCGGCGCAGAAGCACCCCACACGCCCCAGCGCATGCGCAAGCGGCACGACGGGAATGATCAGCGTGATTATGTCGCCAAGATTGAGCTTATGACGCACACTGTAGCCGATAAACGCCGCAAGACCCACAATCAGACCGCCGTAGAAGACGAAGCCGTAGCTGAAAAACTCGCGGAATCCTTCAAAGCTCGAAAAATAATAGGAAGCGTTCGCACGGATCGTGTCCCACGACGTGATGACATAAAGAAGCTTCCCGCCCAAAATTGCGCCGAGCGCGGTGTAGACGATGACATAGAGCACGTCATCGGGCGAGACGGACGTCTGTTTGGTGCGGTGACGCGCACAAAGCACGGCAAGCGTCGCGCCTATGAGAATGCAAAGCCCGTACATGGGCAGTTGAAACGAACCGATCGTAAGATAGGGAAACATAACATCGCTCTCCTTTTGTTCGGCACATTGCACCTTATAGGTATTGTACCATATGCCGCGCAAATTGACATCGCCGCGCGTGGGAAAAATTCGCCTCGGCCGCGTCCGTTTTTTAGTATTTTCTTTCGATTTTTCACGATTCCCATAAAATTTTCTTGATATCGGCAAGCATGTATGCTTCCTGTGCTATACTAAGAACAATGACTGAATGGGAAACAAGCCGTCCGCGGGGCGTTCTTTCATTCCGTATCAAGGAGGTTTTTCATGAACGACGTCCAGCTGCAAAAACGGCGTGCTTTTTTGATCAACGCGCTGTACGTGATTCTGGTGCTCGCGCTCCTCATCTTCTTTTTCCGCTATGCGATCTACGCCGTCATGCCGTTCGTCATCGGCCTTGTCGTGGCGATGATCCTGCGGCCCGTGATCCGCTTTTTCACGAAAAAATGCCGCCTGAAACACAGTTTTGCGACGGTCTTCACGCTCGTACTTTTTTACTGTACAATCGGCGTTTTGCTCGTTTTCGTCGTGTTTGAGCTCATCTCCACGAGCGAGGATTTGATCCGCTCCCTGCCCTCGTTCTACACGCAGAACATTGCGCCCGCACTGTCACGCTTTGCTGTCTCGCTGGAAGAGACCGCCAAGACGTGGCTGCCCGAACTGTCCGTACAGATCGACGAAACGATCGCCGATTTCACGCGTTCGTTCGGCACGACCGTTACAAAGCTGTCGATATCGCTTCTTTCTTACGCGACAAATTTCGCCACGCGCATCCCGCGCATTTTATTGAATACGCTGATCTCGATCATTTCTTCGTTCTTCATTGCGCTGGATTACAACGGCATCACGCGCTTTATCCTCCGCCAGCTTTCGTCGCATACGCGCACGCTGGTGCTTCGCGTGAAAAACGAACTCGGCTCGACGATCACCAAATACATCAAATCCTATTCCCTCATTCTCGTGTGGACGTTTCTGGAGCTGGTTACCGGTCTTTCCATCATCGGCATCCCAAAGGCGCCGCTCATTGCACTGGTCATCGCGGTCTTTGACATCCTGCCCGTCATCGGCAGCGGCCTTTTCCTGATCCCGTGGACGATCGTCAGCTTTATCATCGGCAACACGTCGCAGGGCGTCGGCCTCGCGATCCTCTATCTCGTCATCACCGTCATGCGCAACATCATCGAGCCGCGCATCGTCGGCACGCAGGTGGGCCTGCCGCCGATCGTCACGCTGATGTCGATGGTCGTCGGTACCTATCTGTTCGGCGGGATCGGTCTTTTGGGTCTCCCCGTTTCGCTTGCGATCATCAAAAGCCTGAACGATCAGGGTTTCATCAACCTTTACCGCGATGTTTCCGACAAAGAAGAAGAAAGAAAGCCCGACTTTTTAAGCCGCGTTTTCGCCAAAATAAAACAGAGGCATTCTTCTCAAAAAGGCCGCAAAGACAAGTGAAGTGCGCTCGTTAAACCATCACAGGTCATTGCTGCCGTATATATTCCGCATTGCCGAAAAGCGACGCGATCCTCCAATGAGGGCGCGCCGCTTTTTAACTGTTCCCGTTTGAAATGTCAACAATTGCCTTTTAAAGAAATCCTTTTCAAAACAATAAGGAAATCGGCCTTCCGGCGATTCCCGTCCTGATCGACCGTCTGTCTCATCGCCGAAGCCCTTTGGGATATAAGTTCTTCGCACGGCATTTTCTCACGCGAACGCCTCCCGCAGCACAGTCGTCGATCATGACGGCCGCATGGCCGTCGGGAAGCGCCGTCCCCAGCTCTTCGCCGTGAAGATAGGCCGTGGCCTGCGGATCGTCCGAGGCAAGTTCGATCTTTTCCAAAAACAGATTCCCGAACGCGCTGAAAAAATGATGGTGCGGCTGAAATTTGCCGCGCTCGAACGTGCCGATCGCCGTGCCGAAACGAAGCGTTTTTAACGCATCGGGAAGATCGACCGCTTCTGTCGGCACAAGTACGATCGTATTGCCCTGCTGCATGATCTTACCCGGAACGCTTCCGATCGTTTCCTTTAAATATGCCGTTGCCTCCGCAAGCGCGTCGCGCGGCGGTTCGATCGCCGCGCTTCGGCGAATGCTGGCCGTCTCCTTCGTCCCGCCGCACTTTTGCAGCACACACAAAAACTGCCCCTCGCCACAGCCCAAATACGGATAATACCGCCGCGCCTGCGTCATCCCGTTCTCGCCGGGCAGCGTATGTTCTTGCACGGCAGCCGATGCCTCGCGGATCTCATAATCGTGCGTCTTCAAAAACGCCGCGACGACGTCTTCATTTTCCGCCTTGGCGAACGTGCAGGTCGAATACACAAGATACCCGCCGGCCTTCAAGAGGCGGTCGGCCTGACCCAAAATTTCAAGCTGACGCTGCGCGCAGCCGAGGCTTCGCTCGGGCGACCATTCGTTCATCGCCTCCGAATCGCGGCGAAAAAGCCCCTCCCCCGAACAGGGCGCGTCACAGAGCACCGCGTCGAACACGGCGCCGAGACCGTCCGCAAGCGTCTTCGGTGCGGCGTTCGTGACCGCGGCGCGGGAGATGCCCATGCGTTCGACATTGGAAAGCAGCGTTCGGGCGCGCGAGGGCGAAATCTCGTTGCTCACGAGAAAGCCGTCCGACAAGCGGCATGCAAGCTGATGCGTCTTGCCTCCGGGCGACGCGCAAAGGTCGAGCACGCGCCACGACTTGTCCCACGAAAGCGCGGCGACGGGCAGCATCGCGGACGGCTCCTGCATATAATACGCGCCGATGCGATGGGCGATATCGCTGCCGTGAAAATCCTCCGCCGCAACGTACGCACCCGTCTCCCACGGGATCGGTTCGACGCAGGGCGCGGCTTTTTTCGCCGTATCATACGGCATTTTGCACGTCCCGAGTCGCAGCGCGCGCACGCGCGGCGCGTCCATGCTTTGAAGATAGCGCGGCACGTCCATGCCCGAAAGCGCCAAAAGCTGTTCGAGATATCCCGCGGGAAACGATTCCGTCTGCATAAAACCTCCGAAAAACAAGCGCCGCTTCCGTCATTTTACAATGATCGAAACGGCGCGAATGGGATCAATCGTCAACGATAAGACTCGATCAGGCGCTTGAACGCCGGAAGCGCGCGCTCGATCGTCTCCGTTTGGACGCAGTAGGCCACGCGCACATAGCCGGGCGCGCCGAAGTCGTCGCCGGGGACGAGAAGCAATTCATACTGTTTGCCGCGCTCGTAAAGCTCGTACGCGTCGCCGCCGGGCGCTTTGACAAAAAGATAGAACGCACCGTCGGGATGCACGCAGGTGTAACCGTATTCGGTCAGGGCGTTATAAAGCAGATCGCGGTTTCTCTGATAGATCGAGATATCCGACGTCTGCCCCTCGCAGCGGGCGATGACCTTCTGCATCAGGCTCGGTGCGCAGACGTATCCGAGCGCGCGTCCCGCCCCGCAGACAGCCGCATAGACGCGCTGCCAATCCCGAATCTTCGGCGAAACGAGAATATAACCGATGCGTTCGCCCGGCAGGGACAATGCCTTGGAATAAGAATAGCAGATGATCGTGTCGTCGTATTCGTTGACAAGATACGGCACTTTCACGCCGTCGTAAACGATCTCGCGATACGGCTCGTCGCTGATCAAAAAGATCGGATGGCCGTATTCGGCTTCTTTTTCGCGGAGCAAATCACAAAGCGCGCGAATGCTTTCCGGCGAATAGACGACGCCCGACGGGTTGTTCGGCGAGTTGATGATGATGCCCTTGGTATGCGGATTGACGGCGGCCGCGAGCGCGTCCACGTCGATTTGGAATGTGTCTTTTTCCGTGGGCACGACGATCAGTTCCGCGCCTGCGGTTTTAACAAAGACTTTATATTCGGTAAAATACGGCGCGAAAGTGATAAATTCGTCACCCTCTTCATACAGTGCACAGGCCGTGATCGTCACGGATGCGGCTGCGCCGACAGTCATATAGATGCACTCGGGCACGACGGCTGCGCCGAAGCGACGATTGACGGAATCGGCAATGACGCGGCGGGTCTCGTAATCGCCCTGCGCGGAAGTATAGCCGTGGATCTTCGTGGAATCCGCCTCGTTCATCAAATCGAGGATGGCCTCTTTCACGCAATCCGGCGCGGGGACATTCGGGTTTCCGATGCTGAAATCAAAAACATTTTCGGGACCGATCTCGGCGCCGCGCGCTTTGGCATATTCAAAAATTTCTCGAATCACGGAGCGCTTGCTGCCCAGGGCATACATATCGTTGGATACCATGATGATTCCTCCCATCAAACCTTGATACATCGTTCATCTTACTCTATTTTTCCGTTCTTTTCAACAGACGGAAACGGCGGCTTCCGTTTCCGTCAGCCGCCGTTTTATCGTTCCTATGAGATTTTCCGTGCTCTTATCGATGTGTGCGCTTTTTCTTTCTGTCGACGGCAGCCACCGCAGCAACGGCAGCACAGCCGGTCACAAGCAGCAGCCCCCAAAGCATCAGCTTCGTCGTGTCGCCGGACTTGGGCGGCATTTCCGGCTTCGGTACGACGGGATCGAGCGGTTTATTCTCCGACTCCTTCGTAATGAAGTGCATACGGCAATACGCGGAAAAACCATCGGTTCCCGTCAACGGCAGATCTTTTTCCGTGCCGTTCTTGTCGTAGCCCTTGGCGTAGACGAGTTCGTAACCGTCCGCGATCACGGGATCGACGCTCAGCGCACCCGCATCCTCATAGCCCGGAGCCGCATTGACGATTTCGGCATCGATCTCCGCCGCAAAGACCTTAAAGACACCGCCGTCCGGAACCGTACCCATGGGCGTGGCGCCGGTCGTCTTTACCTTGGCGCCGCCGCACACAGTCAAATCCTTGAATGCCAAAAGCGGTATATCCGCAGCGTCAATCTGCATTTCAGCGCCGTCGATTTTGATGCTGCCGGCGCCGAACAGACCGTACTCCGCCGCCGCATTCACATCCATTTTGCCGCCGTTGACCTCAACGTCCGCTTCGGCAAAGACGCCGCCGTTCCTGCTCGTCACCGTGACGTCGCTTTGATTCAGCTTGACATTTCCCTCGCCGCTTACATCTTTCAAAACATAAACGGCGAAACCGTCCTCTCCCGTCATGTCCAGCACCGCCTCGGTGCCTTCCATGCTCAGATTCCTTGTCGCAATCGCTTCCTTCGCCGCCGTCACGTTCAGCTTCGCGTTCTTGACATTCATTTTCGCTGCCGCCGTAATGCCGGTGCCGTTCGGTGCCGTCACATTCAGCGTCGCGTCCGTAACGTTCATTCCCGCTACCGCCGTGATACCGAAGTTCTTCGCTGCCACGGTCAGCGTCGCGTTCTTAACGTTCATTTCCGCTTCCGCTGTGATGCCGTAGTCGTTCGTCGAAGTGACAGTCGTCTCGCAGCCGTCAATCTCGATCGTCTCCACGGCATACATGCCGCCTTTTACCGCATCGACCTTCAGCTTGCCGCCTTTCCCTTCGACGCCCCCTTCGGCCTTGATACCGCTGCCCTTGCTCGTCACCGTGACGTCGCTTTGATTCAGCTTGACGTTTCCCTCACCGTTTACATCTTTCAAAACATTAACGGCGAAACCGTCCTCTCCCGTCATGTTCAGCACCGCTGTGGCGCTTTCCATGCTCAGGTTCTTTGTCGCAATCGCTTCCTTCGCCGCCGTCACGTTCAGCGTCGCGTTCTTGACATTCATTCCCGCTACCGCCGTGATGCCGAGATCATTCGTCGAAATGACGGTCGTCTCGCAGCCGTCAATCTCGATCGTCTCCACGGCATACATGCCGCCTTTTACCGCATCGACCTTCAGCTTGCCGCCTTTCCCTTCGACGCCCCCTTCGGCCTTGATACCGCTGCCCTTGCTCGTCACCGTGACGTCGCTTTGATTCAGCTTGACGTTTCCCTCACCGTTTACATCTTTCAAAACATTAACGGCGAAACCGTCCTCTCCCGTCATGTTCAGCACCGCTGTGGCGCTTTCCATGCTCAGGTTCTTTGTCGCAATCGCTTCCTTCGCCGCCGTCACGTTCAGCGTCGCGTCCGTAACGTTCATTCCCGCTACCGCCGTGATGCCGAGGTCGTTCGTCGAAGTGACGATCGTCTCGCAGCCGTCAATCGCAATCGTTTCCGCGGCCTGCACGCCGAATTCATTCGCCTGGACTGTCAACTTACCACCCACGGCCGTAATCCCGCCCGTCGCCAACACACCGCTTTTTTCACTTTTCACCGAAACGGTGGAATTGTCGGCAATGCGGATGTTTCCGCTGCCCGCGCCGGTTGCATCTTTTGCGATATATACGGCGTAATCGCCTTCGCCGCTCTGCGTAACGTCCAGCAAAGCGCCCTGCGAAACGATCATCTCGACCGCTTTGATCGGCGTTTTGGCACCGATCGTCACCTTCGCGCCGTTCACCTGCACCGCGCCCGACAGCGCATTGATGCCCGAGTTCGTCCCGTCCCGAACAACAACCTGTGTGCCGGAACCCGAAACACAAACGCCCTTCAACGAAACAATACCGTTAGAGACGTTCTCCATGGTAAACGAACCGCCGCCCGTTACCTCCAGCTCCGTCTCGGAATAAATGCCGAAAGTGCCGAAGGCCGTGATGCTGTTTTCGCCCGTCAGCGTAACGGTCGTCTTTTGCCCCGAGCCGTCGCCCTCGATATAAAGTCCGTACCCTTCCGGGCCGGGGCCGCCCGGCGTAATCGACGCGCCGTTGAGCGTAATGTTTCTCGCTGCGGGGTCATAGCTTGCCGTTCCGCTGCCGCAGGCAATCGTCAGATGCTCGCTCGTAAACTGCTCGCCGTTGACCCACACGTTGTAATTCGTCGGCGCAGCGAGCGCTGCGGCGGGCACGAGACTGATTGCCAGCACAAGGCACAGCAGGATACGCATGAACCGTTTTTTCATACTCCGTCCTCCGTTTTTATCCGAATGTCTTCCGCTGTTGCGGACACGGCAACGATACCGCGAAAAAGTCACTTCGTTTTTCCGAATGCAAAACTGTTTCGTTCCGAGACACCGCCGCGTTTTCGAGGCAAACGCATACACCTGTCCCGATGATAAACCAAGTATACCAGAGCAGATACCGTGAAACAAGTCTTTTTCAAGGAAAACCATGCGAATCTTTGTTTTGGGAACCTTCGTTTTGGAAATCTTTGTTTTGAAACGACGCAAAACGGCGCGAAGCCGTTTTTTGAAAAGCTCCGCGCCGTGTGTTTGATTTTTTACTTGCAGGAAAACTCGTAAACCGTGACGTGATGATATTCCTCGCCCGCGCGAAGAAGCGCATCGGGAAATTCGGGCTTGTTGGGGCTGTCGGGATAATACTGCGTCTCCAGGCAGAAGCCGCAGCGGTTTCCGTAGCGCGCGCCATCCTTGCCGAAGGAATCGATAAACGCACCCGCAAGGCCGTTGGCCGTGTAAAGCTGCACGCCGGGCTTGGTCGTATACACGCGCATGACGCGGCCCTCTTTGGGGTCTTCGACCGTCGCGCAGAGGCGGTATCCTTCGCCGTTGATGCAGAAGTTGTGATCGTAGCCGTTGCCGATGACAAGCTGTTCTTCGTCCGCGTCGATGTCGCGCCCCAGGGGCTTCGGAGCGGTGAAGTCGAACGCCGTGCCCTTGACGGGCGCAAGTTCGCCCGTGGGAATCCAGTTTTCGTCGGTGGGAAGATAGTGATCCGCGTTGATCGTCATGATGTGATCCATGCAGCTTCCCGAATCGTGCCCGGCGAGGTTGAAATAGCTGTGGTTTGTCAGATTGACGTAGGTATCCCGATCGCTCTTTGCGAAATACTCGAGGCTTAAGCCGTTATTGTCCGTGATGGAATAGACCATCTTGACATCCACGTTTCCGGGGAAGCCGTTTTCGCGGTCGGGGCTGTGGAGCGTCAGCGTCAGATGCCGTTCGTCCGTCTCCTCTTCGACGACGTCCCACACGTCCACTCCCCAGGATTTGGGGCCGCCGTGAAGGCTGACGACGGGGCCGTTTTTACCGTTGTTGCGCACGAGATCGTAGCCTTTGCCGTCAATCTCAAAATGCGCGTCGCCGATGCGGTTTGCATAGCGGCCGACGAGCGCGCCGAAGCTGGCGCGGTTCCAGGTGTACTCTTCCAATTCGCGGAAGCCGAGCATCACGTCCGCCAAACGGCCGTTTTTGTCCGGAACCATGAGCTTGACGATCGCGCCGCCGACGTTCAGGATGTCCGCCGAGATCACGCCGTTTGTCAAATGGTACAGCCGCACGTCCTTGCGGTCCTTCCGGCAAATGAATACGCCTCTTGAAGTCATGTAAAAAGTCCTCTTTTCTGCATATTATAACTGCTTTTTCCCGCAGTTACTCTTCTTCGGTGGTTTCCGGCGCGGCATCCTGCTGCAGCGCCGCGATCTTTTCCACGAGCGCGCGGTAGTTCCAGCACATGCCGATATGCGCGTATTTCACGCGCCCGAGCGTCGCGCCCGCGGCGACGGTTCCGCCGTCTGCCACGTCCTGCAAAATGCCCGCGGCTTCGGCGTACATATCGGAAAGTGCGCGCACCAGTTCGCTTTGTCGCGCGCCCGAAACGCCGGACAGCGCCTTTTGCGCGTCGGCAAGCTGGGACGCGATCTCCTTGACGGAGACAAGCGCTTCCTGCTCCGTGATCTCCCCCGCTTCGGCTTTTCGGATCATCGTCATAAGGG
>CAKTSO010000031.1 GCA_934613185.1 uncultured Clostridia bacterium
CGTCCGCAGCATCGACACCAAAAAAAGCAGCGCCGGTTCGCCCTATCTTGACATGGTTTTGGGCGACAACGCCGGGCAGATCCGCGCCAAACTCTGGGACTACAAAGCCGACGTTCACGGCGCCTACCGCATGGGAGACGTCGTCAAGGTCCGCGGCCGCATCAGCCAGTGGCAGGGTTCGGAGCAGCTCACCGTCGACCAGATCCGAAAGGCGCGCGACGACGACAACGTGCCAATGGAGTCCCTCGTCCCGAGCGCGCCCGCCGATTCCGCCAACATGTACGAACTTCTGTTTTCGCTGGCGCAGAGTTTCGCCGACGAGGACTTAAAAACTCTGACGTGCCATCTTCTTTCCGTCCACAAGGCGATGATCCTGCGCTACCCCGCGGCTTTGAAGCTGCATCACGCGCAGCGCGGCGGCCTTTTGTATCACACGATGACGCTCACGCGCCTGGCGCAGGCCATCTGCGAGGTCTATCCCGCGCTCGACCGCGACCTGCTTTTGTGCGGCGCGATCCTGCACGACATCGCCAAGACGCGCGAGCTGGAGCTGGCGCAAAGCGGCCTTGCCGCCGCCTACACGCCCGCGGGGCAGCTTTTGGGGCATCTGGTCATGGGCGCCGAATGGGTGGACGCCGCCGCGCGGGAGCTCGGGATCGACGAGGAAAAATCCATGCTCGTGCAGCACATGCTCATCTCCCATCACGGCGAACCCGAATACGGCGCGGCGAAGCTGCCGATGTTCCCCGAAGCGGAGGCCTTGAGCCAGATCGACATGCTCGACGCGCGGCTTTTCAACATGTTCCAGGAGCTGGAGCAGGTCGCGCCCGGCGAATTCACGCAGCCGGTCTGGTCGCTCGACCGCCGTCGGCTCTACAATCACGGCCGCGGCAAAATCGAGACGGAAAAACAATAACGCACATACAAAAAAAGGCAGGATTTTCATCCTGCCTTTTTTTGTGTCGTTTAGAAGCTGCCGCCACCGCCGCCGTGCGTCGAGCCGGAACTGCTTGAATGCGTGCTGCTGCCGCCGCCCGAGGAGTGGTGATCGTCATCGGCGCGCGGGATCTCCGTCTTGGTGACCGTGCGGTACAGGAACGTGTCCGTGTTGCGCGTCAGATGGAAGCTGCCGGGAACGACGTATTCCGACGCGTTAAGGCGGGCGCGTTTGCTTTTGAGCTTCGACTTCATGACGGAAACCGTGATAAAGCCGATCAGCACGGCGGGAATGATCGCAATCAGGATCATCGTGCCGTCGATCGCAAAAGGCTCCTTGGGCATATCGCCCGAATCGTATGCCGAGCCTGTCTGTGCCTTCGCCATAAATGCCTCGCACTGCGACGCGAATTCACCGAACGCCCCCGCGTAGTCGCCGTCCGAAAGATAGGGCACGACCTGTTCGCCGATATACTCGATGCCCGCGTCGGTGAACATGTCGATCGCGCTGCCGTGCGTGGTGATGTACCACTGGCGGGAATCCATGTCCAAAACGAGCATCAGTCCGTCGCGGTTCGCGCCGAAGCCGTAGCCGTTGTAATCAAAGAAATCGTCCGCATAGTCCTGTGCACTCTTGCCGCCCATGCCATTGACCGTCACGATCGACGCCTCGCAGGCGTAGGTGTTCGTGATCGACTGCAGTTTTTCGGTCAGCGCAGCGATCTCGTCGGCGCCGAGCAGCCCCGCGTCGTCCACGACGAGCGCTTTTTCCGCGTTCGCCGCAGGTTCGCTTACCGGTTCACTTACAGGTTCACTTACAGGTTCGCTCACGGGCGCGTTTGCGTCATCCGAAGGTTCGGAGGCAAGCGGCGCGGGCGTGGACGCCTCTTGCAAATGATCCGACAAAATCGAGATCATCTGCTTTAAGCCGACCGAGAAAGAAGTGTCGTCGTCATAGGCCTTCTTCGCCGCGGAGAGCGTCGCCTCGTCAAACAGAAGATCGCCGTTGCCGAAGGGCACGAGTACGCTTCCCCACGTCGTGCAGTCGGCGACCAGAAGGACGCCGTCGCCGGACAAACCGTTTTCGGCAATGTAATCGTTTGCAAAATCTTTGAGCGTCTTGCCCCGAAGATCGTCGGTCAAACAGGCGTAAATGCCGACGCCGTAATTATCCTGCACCGTCTGCGCAGCGGCGTTCACTTCGGAAATCTCTTCCGCATACATCGCGTCATAGGCGTCGTCGACAAATCCGTCGGGTGCGGCGAGCGCCGTCACGGGAAGCGCCAGGAAAAGCATCATCGCAAGGAAGAGCGCAAAAAGTTTCTTTTTCATCTTCGTCTCCTCCTTACAGAATCATCAAAAGGCATTCCAGCGCGAAAATCACCGCGGCCGTGATGCCGGAGACCATGCCGAAATACTTCCAATACGCGCCGCGGTCGAGGGGAAGATCATCCCCCGCGAAGGCGCCCGTCTGCCCGTTCATCGCAAATGCGTACTTTTTGCCGTTCCAGTTCGTGTTAAGGAACCACACGGGCAAAAGCACGTAACGCGCGCGCCCGTTCGACAAACGAATGGACGTGTTCTCGGGGATCACGCTGGCGTAACCCGTCACGGTCGAATCGAACACTTCCGCCGTGCTTTTGCGCACGCGGGCATTGGCGCGGTCAATGCACTCATCCTGCTTTTCGTCATAACGGTTGGCAAGATAGCCGGCCAGATAAGCCGTTTGGAATTCGACCGCCGCGGAAACATCAAACGGCTCGATCGACTGCATGAGCGTATCGTCCAGCTGTTTGGAGCCGTCGACCGGAATGGCGGCGAATGCGACGCCGCCCTCGCGCAGGAGGGAGTAAAAGCTCGTCTCGGTATAATTGTATTTGGAGTCGCTCCAGGTGCGCACCCGCGTGGCCTTGTAGCGAATCGTCGCATCCGCGCTGGCGTCGAAAATCCAGAAAGGGACGTAGACGCCGCGGATCTCCTCAATGTGGCTCTGCTGACGGAACACGCGCGGCAGAAGCTTTTTGCCCTTCAGATGCCGCAGCCAGGCAGCCTTTGCCGCCTCCTTGTCTTTTTTGAAGGGAAGAACCAGATCGGGACGCAGGTCGCCCGCAAACTGCTGTTTCAACACGACGGGATTGCCGCAGAACGGGCAGCTCGTCGCGGAAGTGTTGGCATCCGCCACAATCTCGCCGCCGCAGGACTGACACACATACACCTGTATGCCCTCCGTCTCCGATTCGCTCAGCGTCGCATTGTCCATGTTCCAGTTCAGTTCGTCGCTGCCCTCGCCTTCCAGCTGCTGATCGTAGGCTTTGAGCGTCTCCATGTCAAATTCCGTGTCGCAGTAGGGACACTTCATCTTCTGGAGCGTGCTGTCAAAGGCGATCGCGCCGCCGCAGCAGGGGCATTTATACTCCATTGTTGCCGCCATGGCCCATTTCTCCTTAAAAATCAAGATAGCCGCGTGCCCGCTTTGCAGGCGGGCGCAGCGGCTGTTTGAAACGCTTTATTGAATGTCGTTCTCGTTGAAGGGATCGCCGCACTCGGGGCAGAACTTCGGCGGATTCGTCGGATCCTCGGGCTCCCAGCCGCACTTGTCACAGCGGAAGCGCTTCACCGCCGCGGGGCGGGGTTTGCCGCACTCGGCACAGAATTTTCCCGTGTTCACCGCGCCGCAGGCACACGTCCAGGAGCCGTCGTCCGCGGGACGGGGCGCGCCGCATTCGGCACAGAATTTTCCCGTGTTCATCGCGCCGCAGACACACTTCCACGAACCGGGCGCCGGCGCGGGCGCGGGACGCGTCTTGCCGCAGTTTCCGCAGAACTTGCCCGTGTTCTTCGTGCCGCATTCGCAAGTCCAAACGTCCGCGGCGGGCGCCTGCTGCTGCGCCTGCTGCTGTTGCTGCGCCGCCTGCTGCTGGCCCATTTGGAAGAGCCCCTGCGCGTTCATGCCGGTCTGCTGCGCCGCCATGCCCATGCCCATAAAGCCCATCATCGCGCCGTTCTCGTTGCCCGCCGCGGTGCGCATCGCGTCCGCCTGCGCGCCGACAAGCGTCGCCGCCGCCATGTTCGGGTCGCGCATGATTGCCGTGCGCTGCGCCTGCTTGATCATCTCCGCATCCTCTTCGGGAAGCGTGATCGGGTTCATCGCCACGGACACGACCGCAAGGCCGCGAAGCGCCGTCCACTTCTGTGTCAGCGCCTCGTTCATCGCGTCGGACAGCTCCTGCGCGTGGCCGGGGATGGCGCTGGGGCGGATCTGCATTTCGGAGATCTGCGCGAAGGCGGGCTGCAAGGCGCTGATGAATTCGGTCTTCAACTGGCTGTCGAGCTCTTCGCGCTTGTAGGGTTCTTCGATATTGCCGCACACGTTCGTGTAGAACAGCATGGGGTCGACGATCTTATAGGAATACACGCCGCTGCAGCGGACGGAGACGTCAATGTCAAGGCCGATGTTGCGGTCTACCACACGGAACGGGATCGGGTTCGGCGTACCGAACTTGTTGTCGATCAGTTCTTTGGTGTTGAAATAATACACGCGCTGATCCTTCGCGGTGTCGCCGCCGAAAGTAAAGCGCTTGCCGACCGTTTTAAACGTGTTCAAAAGGCTCTCGCCGAAGGAACCGGAGAAAATGCTGGGCTCCGTCGAAGAATCAAAAACGAACTCGCCGGGCTCGGCCGAAAACTCCACGACCTTGCCCTGTTCGACGATCATCATGCACTGGCCGTCGGCCACCGCGATGACGGAACCGCTGGAAATGATATTATCCTCGCCGCTTGTGTTGGAAGAACGGCGGGAAGTGCGCTTTTGCCCTTTGACGGCAAGCACGTTCTTGTCGATCGAGTCGCAGTAGAAATACTCCTTCCACTGGTCGCCCAGCGTGCCGCTTACCGCGCCGCCGATTGCTTTGATAAGACCCATCGCGTTACCACTCCTTTATCTTTCGTCATGACATGCCCGCAAAAATCGACGGGCGATGCTCATTTTCTTTATTTTACAACATTTCGAGCTTGGATAAAAGGTATCGAATGCTCGTATCGTAAAAAACAAAATCGTCCGCCCGTTTTTCTCGAACCGCTTCGATCGTCACTTGGCAGGCGTCCGGATCGTTTTCGGAACACAGCAAGAGGATTCTCGCTTCGGGACGCTGACGCTTTATGGCGTCGCACAGCGCAACGCTTTGCGTCCGGGACGTCCGCTCCGGAATTTCAAGCAGCACGACATCCGCCGCAAACGTCTCCGCCGCAATCGGCGCATTCTCACCGCGGTACTCCGCGCGAAACAAAAGCGCCGACTGCGTCTCCTGCATGATCGCCTCCGCAAGAACGCGTCTTTTCATGACCAGCAATACACGCTTCATGCGCCGTCCTCCTTTCTTTTCGGCGGCTCCGCCGCAACCGTCCCCTTCACGGACAAAAGCGCCGTTTTGTCAACGGCGCTTTTTCCTGTTCAATATTGCCGGCGCGTGCATCGGGACCGTGTCCGCCGCATGCACCGCGGCGAAACCCGCAGTCGCTTTTGAGGTGTTCGCGCCGCGGCCGATAACGGGCAGTCATCGGCACGACGCACGTAAGAAGTGAAGGAAACCTGCCGATTTCGCATCGTCCCCTGTCTTCATCGCGACTGCCGGCATGCCGTATCCGGGTTTACGCCGTCTTCTTTTTATTCTGCAGCGCGCCGATCAGATACAGCACGGGAAGCACAAGGCCGGTCGCAAAAGAAACGACATTGAAGCTGCCGCCGCCCGCCAGATTCAGGATCTGTGACAGGACGCAAAGGGCGATCGCCAAAATGCCCCACACCATGCAGGTCTGTGCTTTTTCCAGATTGTTCCAGTTTTTGACGCCGATAATGCCGCCGACAAATTCAACGACCGCGCCGACAAGAAGCATGATGCCGGACAGCCACAAAAGCGCCGCCGACCCGCCCAGTGCCGCCAAAACCGCGATGCCGATCATGGCGATAATCGCAACGATCAGGGAAATGGAGCCGCCGATGATCATCAAAATGCCGGATACTTTCAAAAGTTTGGAACCTTCCATGTGTTTTTCCTCCTTGAAGAATATTTGATTTTCGGCGCCGTCTGCGCCGTCTTTAATCATAATATAGCGTTTTCCCGCCCTTCAGACCCCACCCGCGGCGGGTAGTTTGCCGCACACGGCCGGGTTTCGATTTCATGCGGCGGTCAATACAGCGGATTGATCCAGCCGTTGGAAATCATGTAAAAGGCAAGGTCGACGCTCGTGGCAAAGCCCGTCTTCGCAAGCATGTTCGCCTTATGGTACTTGACGGTGTTTTCGCTGATAAAAAGCTCCTCGCCGATCTGTTTGTTCGTCATATGGCGGCACAAAAGCCGCAGAATCTCCATCTCCCGCTGTGTCAAGGGCGCCTCTCCCTGCGGCACGGGAATCGCCCGCTCCTGCGGGAAGACCTTTCTGCCCTCCATCACGTCGCGTGCCGTCTCCGCAAAATACGCAAGGCTTCGGCTTTTGTAAATAAACGCATCCGCCCCCGCCTCCTTGGCACGCGGCAGGTACGACACTTCGTCAAACGCGGTCATAACGATGACGCGAATCTCGGGCATGGCCTCGTGAATCTGCCGCGTTGCGGCAAGCCCCGAAGCGTTCCCCTCGGTACAGACGTCCATCAAAACGAGCTGCGGATGCAGCTTTTGGCAATAGGCAAGCGCATAGGCGGCGCTTGCGATCGACGCGACGACGGTGAACCCTTCGATTGCGCACAGCGTCTTTTCCAGCGTTTCGCGCATGGATTCGTGATCGTCCACGATCAAAACCTTTGTCATGACTGCTCTCCCTCCCGCGGAAGCCGTGCTTCCACCGTAAATTTCTCCCCCGCCGCCGCGCGAAACGTGCCGCCCAGCGCCTGCGTTCGCTTTTTCAGCGTCGAAAGCCCGCCGCGCAGCGCAAAATCCGCCGACGCGGGCGCCCCGTCGTTCGTCACGCGGATGACGTCAAACCCGTCTTCGCAACACATTCGAACCCACACCGTACCCGCGAGCCCGTGACGCACGGCATTCGTCGTCCCTTCCGTCATGAGATCGCAGAACAGGCGCGCCGCCGCCGCATCGGCGGGCAGTTCGCCGGAAATCTCCACCGTCACGCCGATATCCGCCATCGCTTCCCGAAGTCGCAGCAGACGTTCCCTGCCCGTCGGATATTCCCGATCCATCGCGCCGCCGTCCAAAACGGCGCCCAGCTCGTCAAAAAAGCTCTGCGGCGGAAGCATGCCGTCCCGCAGCGTACGGGCAAGCAGAGCGATGCGCTGGCCGAGCACGTCGTGAAAACGGCTCTTCATCCGCAGCGTTTCCTCGCCGCGGCAGACGCTCTGTACGCACAAAAGCATGGCGTGAAGCCGTTCGGAATCCTCCCGAAGGCGCTGCTGCCGACGCTCCAGCTCCTGCGTCGCCGTCCAATATTCCGTCACGTCCGACACGGTGATCTGACGGCACCGCCGACGCCCCGTGCGCACCGGCACGTCGGCAAACAGCAGCACCGTCCCCTGCGCCGTGCGATAAAGAAATTCCCCCCGCTTTTCATGCGGCAGCCGCTGCGCACGGCATTCCCCCGTCTCCAGCGCGCGCCAAAACGCCGCGCCGTTGCGTCGCAGACGCCCCGTAAACGCCCGCATGACCGCCCGCATCCGCCGATTCATCAAAAGCACGCTGCCGTCATCGGCGCAAAACATCACGCCGCTTGCCAGCGCGTCGATCGCTTTCTTGACCGAATACGCCGAAATCTCTTTTTTCAATTGACGCGCCGTACGTGCCGCACGCACGGCGGCGCGCGTCAAAAAGAAGACGACCGCGACCAGATATCCGGCGGCAAACGCGCTTGCGGGCAAACGCTCCATCGGCGGCAGCGTCAGCGCCGCCACCGCCGCACAGAGGATCGGCGCGGCTTTTTTCACGCGCCACGCCGCCGCACAGGCGTACAGAAGCATCAGCGCCGCGACGACCCAGCGCGACGTGCGCGTACCGACGTCCGCCACCGCATAACCGGCGGTTTCGTTCATGCGCACCCGCGCGATCAGACAGACATACAAAAGCGTCTGCAAAAGAATCGCGCACTCCAAAAGCAGCTCTTCCCAGCGCCCTTTTCCCGTTCCGTAGCGGAAAATCAGACAGACGATCAGCGCCGCCTGCGCCATCGCGCAAAACAGCGCCAAAAGGCTTGCGGCAATCGTCAGGCCGCCGGGCAGCGTATAAAACACCGTCATGGCGTCACCTCCCGCCCGGGAAGCGTCAGCTGCACGCTGAGCGCATCGTCCAGAGGCCGAACGCAAAGTTGTCCCGAAAGCCGCTCCAGCGCCTGCAAAAACGCCGTTTCCCGCGAAAGATCAAGCGTCATGCGCGGCGTCAGAATTTCCATACGCACGCCGTCGGTTTCGCATCGCAGTCCAAGCAGGACATGAACGCCGTCCGTCTGCGCCGCCCGCAGGACAATCAGATAGAAAAAATCGTAAAGCAGCATGGCCTCCGCCGCCGTCAGCGACATTTGCGCATCGCAGGCACAGATCGCCTCCACGCCCGCATACGACGCCATCTGCGCCAGTTCCCGAAGGTAAATGCCCACTTCGTGCGCATCGACGGGCAGTTCATCCTCGCGACTAAAGAAAAGACCGCAGCGCCGCTTCAGATAGCACAGCCGAAACAAAAGTTCCCCCGCCGCACGCGGCGCATCGTCTTTTTCCGTGCAAAACGCCGTCAGCGCCTGCGCCGTCTGCTTCATGCACGTCTGCATTTCCTCCTGCAGCGCCGCGGAAAGCTGCCGCCGCTGCTGCGCCGCGGCCGCGCGGCGTGCGATGGCATAGGAGCCCGAAAGCATCGCGTTCGTTTTTTTGAGCTTTTCCACATTTCGCGCAATCGCATTGCGCGCATCCCTCAGCGCACGGATGTCCTCCTGCCAAAAAACGGCTCCGCCCGGAATCGACGCGGCGTAAACGATCGAATCCGTTTGGGCCAGCGGACCGGAGGACAGCGCGAGCGATCGCGCGGATTTCTCCAGCGGCGAGGCGGCAGCGGAACAAAGCACGACATTCCCGTCAGCGTCCTGAATCTGCATTTTCAGCGGCGAGGCGGCAAACAGGCGATTGTACCCGTAGTTGACCGGCACAAGACCGCAGAGCATGATCGCCTCGTGGTACAGCAAAAACAAAATGCCGTTCGTTACCGTATAATCGCTCTGCCGCGCGACGGGCACGCCCGCGACAAACGCCGCCTCGTAGGCGATCGTCAATATCGCCAGGGCAATCGGATAAATCACGCGCCAATGCCGCGGCGTGTCCCACGCCTTGACGATCAGCAGCACGACGCAAAACAGCATGCACGCAAGATTGTAGCCGAAAAGCACATAAAACAGCGGGCGGTAGCGATAGCTCCCGTCCCACGGCCGAAGCGATTCAAAGGCAAAGACCTTTTGATGCAAATCGTTCGTCAAAACCGCGGCGATAAAAAACAGCGCAGCATAGAACATGATCCGCTCCGTCCGGCGCCAGCGCGCCGTGCGCGAGCCGTCGCCCGACAGAATCATCAAATGCGCCATGCCCAAGGGCAGGATCATTTGAAAAATATAATAACAATACCAAAGCGCGCGGGCCAGCGCTTCGGATTCCACCTGATATTTGACGACGCGCACCGTCACCCACATGACGATGATCGCCGCGCAGAAAAAGAGCGTTTTCTGGATGCGCCGATCCATCGTGCGACTCATCGAACCGCCGACCCACAGGATCAGCAAAACGCAGAACGTCGCGCCGAAAACCTGATGCTCCAAGCCGTCCGCCGAAGTAAAAAGACGCGCACGATACCCGATGCGCCGGATATCGCGCCCGATACGCTGGGTGACCCGGGCAAAATGTGCGCCGTCCGGAAGCGGCGCGGCGCTTTCGTACGCCGACGCCTCGGGATAAAGCGTTTCGTCCGCACCGTTTTGCGTGCGCAGACCCGCGCGCACCAGCGCTTCGTCAAGGCCGTCGAAAAACGCCGGCATTTCGTTCGCCGCAAGCCCCACGCCGAACGTCAGCGTTCCGTCGCGCGGAACGATCACCTCCATCTCGCGTCCCGCGCGAATCATTCGCGCCGCATCCGTATCCAGACAAAGAAACACCGCCGCGTCCGCCGAGGACGTCGTCAGCCGCTTTTGCCGCCGCAGCTGCCGATACAGGGAAAGCCCCGGCTCCGTCGTATAGTCCGTACCCTGATGCGCATAGCCGATCGCCGACGTGATCATGCGCTGCGCGTCGCCGTTTTCGTCCATCGCCACGGAATAATCCCCCGACAGAAGATCGTCCCATGTTCCGATCTGCGCCGCGCATCGCGCGCGATCCACGGCAATGACGGGCGTCGTCAGATACTGCGGCGCCCATTTCGCCGCAATCGCATTGTCCATCATCGGCAGCGCCTTTGCGTCGATCGTCTGACAAACCGCGCCGCCGCATACGCGTTCGAAGAGCGTCTTTCCGCGCCAGGCGCGCGGCACGTCGTCTTCGCAGAACACCGGCACGTCCGTATATTCCGCCAAAACGGCTGCATACGCATCATCCGTGCAGAGAATCACGCGTTCGTTCCGCGCTGCGTCCCGCGCGCATCCGCAAATAAACACAAGCACGAAAACACAACACAAAAACACCGTCCGCAGACGGACAATGCGCCGTTTTTCCGATTTTGTGCGATACGGCTTCATGATGATGTCGCTTTCTCCGTCGTTTTTCTTTATCGTAACACGCGCCGCGCGCAAGCGCAAGCGCATCCCCGGCCGCCGCGGCGCGCCTTTTCCGCCGGATTTGTCTGCCGTTCGCTTGCGTTCTACACAGCTGTGCAGCGGATTGTAGCCCTACGTTCTTGACGTACGGGCGACCGCATGATATTATAAATTATAACATCTCGCGAATAAATTTCCACTTATTCGAGATTTCGGGGAAATGAACCGCCTTCGGAGCATTCCCGTCGCAGCCGCAAAGCGCGGCCGCAGAAGCCGTTGTCACCTTATCCGTGCAGCAGTTATTTGCCCGCCCGATACCGCCGAACAAACGGTTTTTCTCGCATTGCCGAGGCTTTCCCGGCATGCGGCATCTCCATTCTCATCGTTTTTCGCGGTATTGTTTTTCTCAAAACGGGTCGGCGGATTCCTTTTGCAAACACGAATACGGCATCCGGAAACACAGCACACGGTTCGTATTCTCATTTTTCAAAAAAGTTTTAAAATAATAGAAAGGGGTTTACGCAACATGAAAACCAGACGCATTATTATCCTTCTTCTTCTCATCGCCCTGTGTTTTGCGGCAGTCGGCTGCTCGGGCGCCAAAAAGGGCAAGACCGTCAACATCTATTCCGCAAACTACGAGGAAGAAATTGCCGTCCAGCTTGAGTATCTCAAAAAGCTGTTCCCCGATTACAACATCTCCATCACTTACATGTCTTCCGGAAAGCTGGCGGCCAAGCTCCTTGCGGAGGGTGCGGACACGGAGGCGGACATCGCCATGTCCCTTGCAAGCGGCTATGCGAATCAGCTGAAAGAGGCCGGTATGCTGCGCGCCTTTGACACCGGCGTCTCCTATAAGGACGCGTTTACGGACGAAGATCATATGATCATCGCAAACGGCGTATGGGCGGGCGCGATCGTTGTCAACACCGATTTGCTTGCCGCGGAAGATCTCCCGGCGCCCGCGTCGTACGAAGACCTTTTAAAGCCGATCTACAAGGGCAAGATCGTCATGGCCGATCCGTCAAGTTCCGCCACGGGTTATTTTTTCCTGCACGGACTGATCAATCTGTACGGCGAAGAGCGCGGCTGGGCATATTTTGACGCGCTTCGCGAGAACATCAAGCTGTTCAGCGAGTCCGGCTCCGTCCCCGTCTCGATGGTGGAAAGCGGCGAGGCTGCAATCGCCCTCGGGATCGACTATCAGGCGATGGCGCTCGTGCAGGATACCAGCCCGGTCGAGGTCATTTTTGCAAAAGAAGGCGCACCGTACGACTATGACACGGCGCTTTTGATCAACCGAAAGGCAGAGCCCTCCGACGCCGTGCTCGACGTAATGGCGGCGATTACCAGCCCGGAAGGCAACGACATCTTCAACAATTACAACATCTCGGTGCTCAAGGACGCTCCCGACAGCGCGGACTATCCCGAAGGGTTTTACCTGATGGACATGAGCGGAATCTCCGACTCGGCACAAAAGGAAAGCATTCTTCTTAAGTGGAGCGAGCGCTATGAATAACGGAGAATTCCTGCGCGTAGAGCGCCTGAGCAAGGCATTCGGACCTTCGCAGATTTTCAAAGACATCAGTTTTTGCGTGAACAAAGGCGAATTCGTATCGCTTTTGGGGCCGAGCGGTTGCGGAAAGACCACGCTGCTTCGCTGCATCATGGGTCTTACCGAACCCGACACGGGAACCGTTACGCTCGAGGGAGAGGACATCACCCATACCCGCATAGACAAGCGCGGAATCTCCATCGTCTTTCAGGACTACGCACTTTTCCCGCACATGACGCTGTACAACAACGTCGCATATCCCCTGCGGATCAAAAAGGCGGACAAGGCGGAGATCAAGCAGAAAGTTTCTTATGCGCTTAACGCGCTGGACATCGAGCATGCCGCGCATAAGTACCCGTCCCAGCTTTCCGGCGGAATGCAGCAGCGCGCGGCAATCGCGCGCTCGCTCGTCATCGGAAGCCGGCTGATGCTGCTTGACGAACCGTTTTCGGCGCTGGACGCGATGGTCAAGGTCGATTTGAGCGATGAACTCAAGGAACTTCAGCGGCGCTTCAACATCACGATGGTCATGGTGACACACGATCAGATCGACGCCGTTTCTCTGAGCAACCGGATTCTCCTGATGAACGACGGAAATCTCGTCGCGGACAGCACCCCTGCGGCGCTGTATCACAAAGGCGACGACGCATTTATCCGAAAGTTCTTTGTGGAGCAGATCGACAAACGCGCCGGCCACCTGCTTGATCTGGGTATACAGCTATGAAGCGGGGAAATTACGGCAATGCCGCCAGAAGAAGAGGGATCCGCACGGCGCTGATCCTGATGCTTGCGGTCATCATCACGAATCTCATCATTCCGCTGTCGCTGCTGCTTGCAAAATCGGTGGATTTCCAGCCGTTTTGGGCCGGCTTTGCAAAGGTCCTGTCCGCCAAGACATCCAAAACCGCTCTGATCAACTCGGTCGTAATCACCGCGACCGCAGCGTCGCTTTCGGTGATTGCCGCTTATTTCTTCGCCTATGCCGTCGAATTCAAGCTGAAGGGGCGCACCCGAAGTATTTTCCGGCTGATCGCGATCCTGCCGATGCTGGTTCCCAGCATCACGCACGGCATCGTCATCGTGTATCTGTTCGGAAATATGGGAATCTTTACACGACTTTTGGGCGTCAGTCTCGACATCTACGGCCCGCTCGGGATCGTAATGGGCAGTTTTTTCTACGCGTTTCCCACGGCCTTTCTTGTATTCAGCCAGGCTT
This sequence comes from uncultured Clostridia bacterium, assembly GCA_934613185.1. Classification (GTDB taxonomy): domain Bacteria; phylum Bacillota; class Clostridia; order Christensenellales; family Maliibacteriaceae; genus RGIG9107. The sequence goes on from CAKTSO010000031.1 coordinate 13,428, forward strand.
TTGTCACGCTGGACGGCAGACTTTACGAGAACGCGCGTGTGCTGGGCGTGAAGCCCGCGAGACGCTTTTTCGACATTCTGCTCCCGATGACGCGATACGCGATCTTCTCCGCGTTTACCGTCTGCTTTACGATGATCTTTACCGACTACGGCGTGCCGCTGTCGGTCGGCGGAACGTATCCGATCCTGCCCATCCTGTTTTATAAAAACGTCGTGGGTCTTTTGGACTTTTCGACCGGCGCGGTGTACAGCGTGTTCATGCTCACGCCCGCCGTGATCGTCTATGTCCTCGACGTGTTCGTGTTCAGCAAAAAACAGGCCTCCACCAAAAGGACGACGCTTCTGGATACGGGAAAATTCACGCCGGTGCAAAAGCTGTTCTTCGGTTTTTTGACGCTCGTCGTCGCCATCTGTCTGTCGGTGATCCTGCTCATGCCTTTTGTGAACAACTGGCCGTACAACCTTGCGCCGACGCTGAAACACTTTGCGCTCATCAACAACAACGGAAAGCTTTTCAAGCTGCTTTTCAACTCTTTGATCATCGCGCTCGGCACCGCCGCGTTCGGCACGGTTCTAAGCTTCGGCATGGGGTATCTGTACGTCAGAGACCAGAACAACAACAATCGTCTCAAAAATCTGGCGCACGGGCTGTACACCGCAACGCTGGCAATCCCCGGCCTCGCGCTCGGTCTGGCGTTTGTTCTGTTCTTCAAGGGAAGTTTTCTGTACGGCACGTTTGCGCTGCTGATCATCGTAAACGTCATCCACTTCTTCGGCTCTCCCTATATGATGACCATCAGTCACCTCAAGCTGCTCGATCCGAATCTCGAGGCCGTGTGCCGGAGTCTGGGGGCATCGTATCTGCGGACGCTTTTCGACGTCATCCTTCCCTGCAGCAGAAAACTGCTGACGGATGTGTTCGCCTACTTCTTTACGAACACGATGATCACCATATCGGCCGTGTCCATGCTCTACAACGCACGCACCATGACGCTCGCCGTTCAGATCACCGCCTTCAGCGACCAGGGCTCCTGGGAGAGCGCCGTATCGGTATCGCTCATCATTCTGCTGATCAATGTCGCAGTCAAGATCATACAGGAAAGAAAACTCCTGTGCCGCGCCGAACAGCGCCGTCCGTGATCCGAACTTTCCCGTCAGTTGATCAAGAGAATAACCGGCAAAAAAGCACCGTGTGGTTTTTTCCACACGGTGCTTTTGTATCGCTCACCGCTTTCGATACAGTGCGACGCACCCCAGAACGATGTTGGCGATTGCCGCCGCGAGCGTTGCGGCGACGGCGAACAGAAAACCGACGGCAAAATCCGAAAGCGTCGCCGCATTGCCGAACACGAGGCGGGAAAAAAGCCCCGTGCATACGGGCGCTCCGTCCGCCGCCAGCGCCATCGTAACGTTCCACAAAAGATCCGCCGTCAAAACGAGACAGACGGCAAGGACGATCAAAAGCACAAATCTCGCATGTTTCATCGGTTTCTTCCTCCTCTTACGCCTCATTTACGTTGAGCAGAAGGCCGATCGGGCAGTGGTCGCTGCCCATCGTCTCGGCATAGATCACGCTGTCGGCCACGTTCGGCATCAGCCGCTCGGAGACAATAAAATAGTCGATGCGCCACCCCGCGTTCCTCTCGCGGGAGCGGAACATATAGCTCCACCATGTATAGGCGTCGCGCGCATCGGGATACAGTGCGCGGAACGTATCGACAAACCCCGCGTCAAGCAGCGCCGTCATTTTTTCGCGCTCTTCGTCGGTGAAGCCCGCGTTTTTGCGGTTGCTCGCGGGATTTTTCAAATCGATCTCGCAGTGCGCGACGTTGAGGTCGCCGGATAAGATCACCGGCTTTTTCTCGTCGAGCGTCTTCAAATAGGCACGGAAGTCGTCCTCCCAATGCATCCGATAGTCAAGACGCGTCAATTCCCGCTGCGAATTGGGCGTGTAGCAGTCCACATAATAAAATTCGGGATATTCCAGCGTCAGCACGCGGCCTTCCGTGTCGTGCTCGGGCATTCCGATGCCCCGCGTCACGTTCAGCGGCTCTTTTTTCGCAAACACCGCCGTGCCCGAATAGCCCTTTCGTTCGGCGCTGTTCCAGTATTGATGATAGCCCGGAAGATCGAGCGCGATCTGTTCCGGCTGCAGTTTCGTCTCCTGCAAGGCGAAGATATCGGCATCCTGCGCATCGAAAAAGTCGCGCCAGCCCTTGCCGACACAGGCGCGCAGGCCGTTGACATTCCATGAGATCAGCTTCATCGTCTCATCCTTATCT
>CAKTSO010000032.1 GCA_934613185.1 uncultured Clostridia bacterium
CCGTCGAAATCGCGCCGAACGCACATTCGCGCACGCAAAGGCCGCAGCCCGTGCAAAGCGTCTCGTTGATGACAGGGCGTCCGCCGTGGTTTTCCAGCGCCGGGCAGCCGAGTTTCAGGCATTTGCCGCAGGATCTGCACCGATCGGGGTCGACGCGAAGCGGCGCTTTACGCATCCCCGGCAAAAGCGCGCAGGGGCGACGGCAGATGATGACGGACACGGCGTCGCGCGAAAGCTCTTCGCGGATCGTCTGTTCCAGTTTCTTCATGTCGAACGGATCGACGACGAAGACGTGTTCCACGCCGACGGCGTGCGCCAGTTTTTCAAAATCGACTTTGGGCGAATACTCGCCTTCGAGCGTACGGCCCGTGCCGGGATGATCCTGATGGCCGGTCATGCCGGTCGTGCCGTTGTCCAGGATCAGCAGCGTTCCGTGCGTCTTGTTATAAACCATATCGACAAGACCCGTCATTCCGGAATGGAAGAACGTCGAGTCGCCGATGACGGAGACGGTATTCTTCGCAAGTTCGGGGTTGGCGCGTTCCATGCCGCTTGCGACGGGAATGCTCGAGCCCATGCAGACGCTGCAATGCATCGCCGAAGCCGGCGGCAGCGCACCGAGCGTATAGCAACCGATGTCGCCCGAGACGAAGACGCCGAGGCGCGAGAGCACCTGGAACGTCGCGCGATGCGGGCAGCCCGGGCACATGACCGGCGGACGCGCGGGAAGATCCGTGACGGGCGCCGCGTTTTCTTCTTTCCCGCTGAGCGCATTTTTCACGATCAGCGTCGAAAACTCGCCCTGACGGGAGAACAGCGATTTGCCTTCGCATTCGATCCCCGCAGCCTTGATCTGTTCTTCGAAAATGGGCTCCAGTTCTTCGGCGACGATGAGTCGCTGCACACCGTCGGCAAAATTCTGGATCAATTCCATCGGGAGCGGATTCACAAGCCCGAGTTTCAGCACGGGGATTTCCGGCGCCGCTTCTTTGACATACTGATACGCAATGCCGGAAGCGATCACGCCCACGGAGCGATCCTCCGTCCATTCGATGCGATTGATCGGCATGTCGTTGGCATCGTCCGCCATGGTGTGTTCCCGTTCTTCCACGACGATGTGCCGCCCTCTTGCGTTGACGGGAAGCATCACGTTCTTTCGCATATTGCGCACGACTTCGCGAAGCGGGACGTCCTGCCGCGCGGACGTTTTGACGACGCCGCGCGAATGCGCCATGCGCGTCGTCGTGCGGATGACGACGGGTGTATCGTATTTCTCACTCATTTCAAACGCGAGCTTCATAAAATCGACGGCTTCCTGACTGTCCGACGGTTCGAGCATCGGCAGATGCGCGCTGCGCGCATAATAACGGGAATCCTGTTCGTTTTGCGAAGAATGCATGCCCGGATCGTCGGCGACGACGATGACGAGTCCTGCGTTGACACCCATATACGACGAGGTAAAAAGCGGATCGGCAGCGACGTTCATGCCGACGTGCTTAAAGCAGCAAAGCGTACGCGCGCCGCCGAGGCTTGCGCCGATCGCCGTTTCCAGCGCAACTTTTTCGTTCGGCGCCCATTGCGCGTGAATTTCGTCGTATTTCGCGGCTTCCTGCGTGATCTCCGTACTGGGCGTTCCCGGATAAGCCACGGCAACGCGTACGCCCGCTTCATAAGCGCCGCGCGCCAAAGCCTGGTTCCCCAGCATCAAAACACTGTTTTCCATGTTAATGATGATTCCTCCGAATCCTGATCGTTCCCACTGATATCCCACGCACAGACTGTAATGCGAGGTATATTTTTATTATATTATCAGTCGGAAATGCTGTCAAACGCGGCGTCTTTTCCGTTTTCCCGCGCGTCGATGATTGTCTCCAGAATTTCGACGGCGTCGCGCACATATTCCGAGCACGGACGTTTTTTGTAATATTCACTTGTTCTGGCCGCAGGCTTGTCCGAACGCGTGCCGGGTGCAAGCCCGAGCAGAATGCGGCACACGACGTCACCGTTTTTCTTCTCAAACGCTTCCGCTGCGCTTCGCACCAGCGCGTAATGCGCCGCCTTGGCCTTGGGATCACGATCGATGCCGTCCCCGTACAAAAGGCCCAGCACCATACACATACCGCTCACCGCGCCGCAGACTTCGCGCATGCCGCTGATGCCGCCGCCAAAAGGCGCGGACAACCGCTTTGCCGTCTCGACGTCCAGATGCGTTTTATCGCAGAACGCGGCCACGACCGCCTGCGAACAGTTGCATCCCTGCCGAAAGAGCACCTCTGCCTGATCCATTCGCTGTGACATGAGAAATTGCACCTCCAGTATTGTGCGTTATTATTTTAGCGGTTTCTTAACAGAAACTCAAGCGCCGCCGGAAAATCTCGGCAATTCGCGGCGGAATCGTTTCTTAATTTAACAATATAACCGATTTGTCAGACGAAAACAATATTCAAGAGCGGTACAAATAGAAAAGGCGCGTCTTTCTTTTTTGAAAAACGCGCCCTGTTTTCGTACTACAGCTATGCGGTCCTATGGCTTTTTACGAAATCGATCGTCCGATTACTCTTCTTCGATGTAGTCGGCGACGTTGTCCTTGCAGATCCACGCCACGTCGACGTACGTCGTCTGCTCTTCGGGCTGTTTGCCGATCAGAAGGTTATAGGCCGTCATGACGCCCTGATAGCCGAGTTCGACCGGGAACTGCGCGGCGGAGCCGTACTGCTTGCCCTGCTGAATCAGCTCTTTGGCGACGACAGAGCCGTCGATGCCGGTGATGATGATATCATCCAGTTTGCCGGCGGCTTCCACAGCGGAAACTGCGCCCTGCGCGGGCGTGTCGGAGAAGTTCCAAACACCGTCGATCTGGTCGGGATACGCGTTCAACAGAGCGGTCATGGCTTCCATCGCCGCGTCGACACCGCTCAAGATATCCTTAACTTCGAGAAGCTTAATATCGGGCCAATTCTTCAGTTCATCCTGCATGCCCTGTTCACGAATGGCCGCGTTGGGGTTCGTCGAGTCGGAGATGGCAATGATGCTGCCCTTGCCGTCGAGCGCCTTGGCGAGCATTTCCATTTCCAGGCGACCGGCTTCATAGTTGTTGGACACGATGACCGCATCGGCGTTCTCGCTGCCGTCGCAGGGTGCGTCGATGATCACGGTGTACAGCCCTTCTTTGGCAAGGCACTTTTCAAACGCCGGAACGGAACCGGACGGATCCATGCAGACAAGAAGCATGGCGTCGATGTCCATGTTCAGAAGATCTTCCACGTTCGACAGTTCGCGATTGAGCTCTTTGTTGTCGTCCATGAAGATGATCTCATCGTTGCGGCCGGTTTTCTCGTTCATTTCGTCGATCGCACGCTGTGCACCCTTCATGAGCTCGACATAGAAAAGACCGGCGAAGGATTTGACCGGCATACCGAACACGACGTCGTGATCGATATCTTCGATCGTCATCTCAACTGCTTCTTTCACGGCTTCTTCCGTCGCGACGGGTTCCGAAGGTTTGGCGGGCTCTTCTTTTTTGCCGCAACCGGTAAGGACCATTCCGAGCGCAAGGATCAATACGAGCGCAAGCGCAAAAATACGATTGTGTTTCAAGGTACTCCTCCTGCAATGTGTTTGTTTTTTTGACCGTCATAGCCACAACATTTGCTTTGACACGAAAAAGGCACGTTCCCCTTTGACGTGTTCAAACTTCTTTTTCATTATACAACATTATTCGACATTGTCAAGCAATCCTTTATCCTTGCGTCACCCCTATTTCTTCTTTCATTTTTCATAAAAACAAAGCGCACGATTCCAAACGGAACCGTGCGCTTAACATCATCGGTATTCTAAGCAGGAAGGTTTCTCGTATCCGCCCTGCCGGCTTCAGTTTTCTTCAATATAATCCTTCACGTTGTCTTGGCCGATCCACGCAACGTCGACATAAACCGTCTGTTCCTCGGGTTTTACGCCCACAAGAAGATCATACGCCGTCATTACGCCCTGATAGCCGAGCTCAACCGGGAACTGTGCGGCGGAACCGTACTGCTTGCCCTGCTGAATGAGCTCTTTGGCAACGACGGAACCGTCAACGCCGCTGATGAGAATATCATCGAGCAAACCTGCCGCTTCTACCGCGGAAACCGAACCCTGCGCGGGCGTATCGGAGAAATTCCAAATACCGTCGATCTGACCCGGATAAGCGTTCAGCATCGAAGTTACGGTTTCCATTGCTGCATCAACACCGCTTCGAATATCTTTGATCTCGATCACGTTGATGTCGGGCCAATTCTTCAGTTCATCCTGCATGCCCTGCAGACGAACTGCGCCGTTGGAGTTCGTCGAGTCGGAAAGCGCGATGATATTTCCCTTGCCGCCGAGGCCTTTTGCGAGCATCTCCATTTCAAGGCGGCCGGCTTCGTAGTTGTTGGATACGATAACCGCGTCGCATTTTTCGCTGCCTTCGCACGATGCGTCAACAATAACGGTGATCATATCCTTTTTTGCGATGCATTTTTCAAATGCGGGAACGGAACCGGACGGATCCATGCAAACCAGCACCATGACGTCAATTTCCATATTCAGCAGATCTTCCACGTTGGAAAGCTCACGGCTGAGTTCGTTGTTGTCATCCATGAAAATGATTTCATCGCTGCGTCCGGTTTTTTCGTTCATTTCATCGACCGCACGCTGCGCACCCTTCATGAGTTCAACATAGAACAGACCGGAAAAGGATCGAACCGGCATTCCAAACGTGACATCATGATCAATCTGCTTCGTCGCTTCCTCCATGGCGTTTTTAACCGTTTCCGACGCACCGGGCTTGGCGCTTTCCTCCGGCATTTCGCTCTTTTGTCTGCCGCAGCCGGTCAACAAAAGCCCCCATGCGAGAATCAGTGCCAGTACAAGTGCAAAATAGCGATATTGTTTCATTGTTCTCCTCCTTTAAAAATTGTGTTTTTTGTACTGTCGTTGATACCGTAGAGTCCGTGTACGCCAAAAGCGCACTCACTTGCGCTTTTATTTGGATTGAATTATACAAAAAAGTGTTTTTGTTGTCAACATTTTTCGACACAATATAATTTATTTTAATTCTTTTCGAAAACAGTCTTTTCATATCAACGGGCTTACCGCAATTCGGTATGAACAAGCACGCAAACGCGGCATACATCCAAAGCAAAAAAACGCAGCCGAAAAGCTGCGTTTTGCCGTAGAATACGCCATTACATGTCGCCGTTGTTTCTTTCGCGCTCCAGTTCCTGCATCGCGGCGATGGTCTCGTCCGTCAGCTGTTTTAAATCCATCCCGAGCATTTCCGCGCCGCGGCGGATGACGTCGCGCGAGCAGCCCGCGGCGAAGCTCTGCTGCTTGAACTTTTTCATGACCGATTTGGTCTCCAGATCGAGCGTGCTCTTCGACGGACGCACCGCGACCGCAGCGCCGATCAGACCCGTCAATTCGTCGACGGCGTACAGCACTTTTTCCATCACAAGCTCCGGCTCGACATCCGTGCAGATGCCGTAACCGTGACTCTGCATCGCATGGATCAGACGCTCGTCAATATCGTTTTCACGCATCAGCTCCACGCCTTTTATGCAATGTTCCTGCGGATAAAGCTCGAAGTCAATGTCGTGAAGCATCCCGACGCTCTGCCAGAATGCGACGTTCTCGGGATCGTATTTTCTTGCGAAAACACCCATGACGCCCGCGACTGTCTCGCCGTGAGCAAGATGAAACGGCTCTTTGTTGTATTTTTCCAAAATTTCGCGCGCCTGCTGCGGCGTCGGCACATAAGACATAACAGCACACATCCTTTTTATAAAGTTTTCAGCGAAGAAGCGGCGCACCGCGATCGGCAAGTGCGCGGTTGATCGCTTTTCGAAGCGGCAGGAGCCGCCGCACGACCGGCTCGGCGACAAGACCTTCTGCGATCATTTCGTCAAGTTCCGGCGCCGTGACCCAGCGGCAGTCGCACGTCTCACCCGCCTGCAATCGGATCTTTTCAATCGGCACGTTTCGGAAAAGAAGATAGGTGTCGATGAACGCGTGTTCTTCCGTTTCCGAGGCAAGAAGCGTCAGCTCGCTTGCATCGGCGGCGATCCCCGTCTCTTCGAACAATTCCCGCCGCACAGCCTCCATCGACGTCTCCCCTGCCTGAACGCAGCCGCAGGTATTCTCCCACGTCATGGGATAGGTCTGCTTCGCCGCGTCTCGCTTTGTCAAAAAAAGCCTGCCGGTGTCGTCGATCGTCCACACGGCGACGACGACATGATACGTCCCTGCGGGCGGCGGCGTGCCGCGAAGATGCGTTCGGCCGAGCGCGATTCGGTTGATAGCGTAAAGATCATAGCGTTCCGACATCGTGTTCTCCTTAAAATCTCTTAAAAATGTCTTCTTTGAATCAATGCGCAGCGCCCTTTTATCTCGGACGCTGCGCACGATTGTTTTTTCATAAGGGATCAGTCGCGGAGTTTCGCGCCAAACTGCGCGCAGAGCGAACGCACGGCGCGGTCGAACGCCTTCTTGGCCTCGTCGTCCGTAAGCGTGCGGTCGGGTGCGCGATACACGAGCGAGAACGCGACGGACTTATAGCCGTCTTCCACATGTTCGCCGCGATAGATATCGAACACGGAGACGTCCTCCAAAATGCCCTTTCCGCTGCGCTTGAGTGCCGCGATCATGTCGCCGACGGGAACGTCCTCGCCGACCACGACGGCCATGTCGCGCGTGATGGCGGGCGTCCTTGCGATGGGCACATAGCGGCGGTCGTCGTTCGACAACTCCGCGATCGTGTCAAGTTCAAGTTCCGCAACGACGATGCGGCCCTGAAGATCGAAGTTCTTGGCGACGTCGGGATGGATCTCGCCCATCTGACCGATCGCCGTATCGCCGATAGAAAGCAGCGCCTTGCGGCCGGGATGGAACATGGCCGCGCCGCCCGCCTTATAGACGACCTCGCCCGCGTTCAAAATACGGATGAGCGAATTGACGATCCCCTTCAGATAGAAGAAGTCGCGGTCGCACACGCCGATGGAAAGATGCAGGCGCTCCGTCGGCTGATTTTCCAAACTGACCTCGCCCTCGCTCAGGAACACGCGGCTGACTTCGAACAGCGCGATGGGCGAATTGCCGCGGGACTGGTTCGTGCGGATGGCGCTGAGCATGCTCGGCGCAAGCGTCGTGCGCATGACGCTGACGTCTTCTCCGAGCGGATTCAAAATACGAAGCACGTTGCGAAGCGGGCTGTCGGCTTCCAGTGCGATCATGTCGAGCCAGCGCGGGGAAATGAACGAGAACATGTTGATCTCGCGCAGTCCCATGCCGCTCAATGCACGCTTGGTGCGGAGCATGACTTCCTGCCTGTGGCTTCGGCCGCCGCCGCTGACGACGCCGTTCATGAGCGTCGACGGGATCTTGTCATAGCCGTAAATACGCAGGACTTCTTCGGCGATATCGGCCACACCCGTCACGTCAAGACGCCAGTACGGAACGGTCACATGGATCGTCTGGCCGTGCTTGATGGGACTGAACGACAGCTTTTCGAGAATTTCGACCATCGTGTCGGTCGGGATGTCCATCCCCAAAAGCGCGCGAATGCGGTCGGCGCCGGCGTCGAACTCCTGCGGCTTTTTCTCGCCGGGGTTGACGTCGATGACGCCGCTGACCACATCGCCCGCGTCAAGCAGTTCGAAAAGCTGCGCGGCGCGTTCCAGCGCGATTGCCGCGCCTTCGATGCTGACGCCTTTTTCGTAGCGCGCGGAAGCCTCGGTGCGCATGCCGAGCGCGCGGGCGGAGGCGCGAAGGCACGCGCCGTTAAAGACCGCGCTTTCCAAAACGACGGTCTGCGTGGTTTCGGTGATCTCGCTGTTCTGGCCGCCCATGATGCCGGCAAGGCCGATGACGCCCTCTTCGTCGCAGATGCAAAGCGGCTGCATGGCAAGCACGTGTTCCTTGCCGTCAAGCGTCGTGAACACGTCGTCCGCGGCGCTGCGGCGCACATGGATCTTCGAGCCGCGGATGCAGGCGTAGTCAAACGCGTGCATCGGCTGCCCCTGCTCGAGCATGACGTAGTTCGTGATGTCGACGACGTTGTTGATCGGGCGAACACCGGCGCCGGTCAGCGCGCGCTGCATCCATGCGGGCGACGGCGCAAGGCGGATGTTCTTGACGACACGCGCGCAATAGCGCGGGCAAAGTTCGAAATCCTCGACGCTCGCGGACACATATTCGTTGACGTCGCCGCCGGATTCCTTCACGCTGATCTTCGGGAGCGTCAGCGGCACGTCGAACGTCACGGCCGTCTCGCGCGCAATGCCGACCATGCTCATGCAGTCGGGACGGTTGGCAAGCGTCTTGAACTCGACGAGCACTTCGTCGCAGCCGATGACCGTGCGGATGTCGATGCCGATGGGCGTATTCGCATCAAGGATCCAGATGCCGTAGACGGCGCTTTCGGGAAACTGCTCGGGGTCGACGTTCAGTTCCTCGCCGGAACAGAGCATCCCTTCGCTTTTGACGCCGCGCAGCGCGCCGGTCTTGATCGTCTTTCCGCCGGGCAGCTTCGCGCCGTCCAGTGCGACGGGAACGACGGCGCCGACGAAGACATTCTGCGCGCCGGTGACGATCTGAAGCGGACGCTCGCCCGAAATGTCGAGCGTGCAGATTTGAAGATGATCGGAATCTTCATGTTTTTTAATGTCGGTGATCTTGCCGGTCACGACGTTCTTGATATCCTGCCCCAGCCGTTCGTAGCCTTCGACTTCGGAGCCGGACATGATCATCGCCTCCGCGTAATCGGCGACGTCGAGATTTTCGGGGTATTTTACATATTCTTTCAGCCAGCTAAGCGGTACATTCATCGGTTGATCCCTCCCAAGTTAGAACTGCGACAGGAAACGCGTGTCGTTCTCGGACATGAGCCGCAAATCGCTGATGCCGTATTTGATCGTCGCGATGCGGTCGAGGCCGAGGCCGAAGGCAAAGCCGGTGTATTCCTCCGGGTCGATGCCGCACATTTCAAGCACATGCGGGTTAACCATGCCGCAGCCCAAAACTTCGATCCAGCCGGTGCCCTTGCAGACGCGGCAGCCCTTGCCGCCGCACATGGCGCAGGAAAGGTCGACCTCGGCACTCGGCTCCGTGAACGGGAAGAAGCTCGGGCGGAAACGCGTTTTGGTCTCGGGGCCGTAGAGGCGTTTTGCAAATTCGTCCAGCGTGCCTTTCAGGTCGCTCATGCGGATGCCCTTGTCGACCACGAGGCCTTCCATCTGATGGAACACGGGCGAATGCGTGGCATCGACTTCGTCGCAGCGATACACGCGGCCCGGGCAGACGATGCGGATCGGCGGCTTGTGCGTCGTCATATAGCGCGCCTGAACGGGAGATGTGTGGGTTCGAAGAAGCAGGTTGGGGCTGAAATAAAAGCTGTCCTGCATGTCGCGCGCGGGATGATCTTTGGGAATGTTCATCAATTCGAAGTTGTAGTGATCCAGCTCGACCTCGGGACCGTCGGCGACGCTGAACCCGAGCGCGATGAAGATATCCTCAAGTTTTTCCTGCACGATCGACAGCGGATGCATGCTGCCCTGCGGAATATCCGCCGCGGGCTCCGTGACGTCGATGCGTTCCAGCTCCAAACGCGCGGCCTGTTCCGCGGCGCGCAGCGAAGCAAGGCGGCTTTCCAGTGCCGTTTCGATGCTGCGGCGCACGTCGTTGACTTTCTGGCCGAAGGCAGGGCGTTCCTCTTTGGGCAGCGCGCCCATGCCGCGCATCATCGCCGTCAGTTCGCCTTTTTTCCCGAGGATGCCGACGCGGATCTTTTCGACCGCGGAAGAATCCCGGCACGCTTCGAGCGCTTCGAGCGCCTTGCGCTCAATGCCCTGCAGCTTGTTGTCGTTCATAGTTCCTGCTCCTTTTTCAATGTCGTTTCACGCGTTTGATACGGTAGGCTGATCCATCACAGGGAAGTTTCGAGATAAAAAAGAAACGCCCCGCCGATTTCATGCAAAGATCAAATCAGCGGGACGAATTTTCAAGCTTTTCATCGAAAAATCCGCGGTACCACCCACGTTCCTGTTCTTCAAACAGGCGCTTCAAACGAGCTTTTACTCGTCGGCCGAATAACGACGGCCAGCCGCATCCGTCTAATTCCCGCCGAACAACGGCAAAGGTTTCAACGGTGAGCTCCGGGGCGAACGCAAGAGCGCGCATGGCTTATCCGACGCTTTCAGCCGCGGCGTCGATTCTCTTTTCAAAAGCATGGCTTTCGGCTCTTTCTTCCCCATCAATGCCTTTAAACGGATGTATTATAGCATCGCGCATTTTCTTTTGCAAGCGTTTTACAGAAGCTGCGACGGTTTTTCGCGGATCTCGCCGCTGTCGTAGGCGGCAAGGAGCTCTTCCAGATCGTCGATCATCTGCTGCAGCTGCGCGCCCTGATAGGTGTCGCGCACGCGAAGGCGCGCGGGCATTCGTTCGACGACACGGATCTTGGGCGAAGACTGAAAATAGCGTTCGTCCTCGCCGTCGTAGGCCGCGTGTTCGGCAAAGGCAACATAATCGCAGTGTTCGATGAACGTATAGCCGCCGATTCCCGTGACCTTCTGATACGCCTTGGAAAGGCCGCCGTCGATGATATACAGCCGCCCGCCGCTTTTGACCGGGCTTTCCCCCTGCTTCAGGCGCACGGGAACATGACCGTTGATGATGTGCGAATGCTTGGGATCAAGGCCGAATTCTTCCAAAATGTGCTCGCAAACTTCCGGGTGCTCGATCATTTTGTAATACGGATTGAGCGTCTCGCGACAGACGTCTTTGTCGTCGATGAAATACCGTTCAAACGTCGTCATTTTGTCTTTCGCGAACACCGGCGACTTCGGCCCGCACGTCAGATACCAGACAAGATCTCGCGCGTTGTGGCGCTCCTCGGTGCGAAACGGCGCAAAATACGCGCGGCGCACGATCTCGTCGATCGCGTCGAGACACGCGCGGCCCTTCGGCGCGCCTTCGATCGGCGTGAAGCCCTCGAACGTCCCTTCGTCGCCCATCAAAATGCAGCCGTGATACAGAAGATTGTTGTCGATGCGCTTGTACATCGAGCCGTGCGAGAGCAAAAAGCGCGCGTGCTTTTGGAAGCGTTCGCTGTGGCGCGCGCTGGAGGCGAGCGCGTACATGAGCGCGTCCTCTTCGCTTGTCAATTCGAGCGGATGCGCGGGATCGACCGTCGGGAAGTTCGTGTCAAGCAAGGGATACGTTTTGCCGTCCAGCGTAATCGTCCCGTTTTGATAATCGATCTTTTCGAGTAAAATGCGATCGTCCATGCCGTATTCCGGGTGTTTTCGGATCGTCTGCCCTTCGAGCTTGAACTGGATGATCGCGATGGCCTTCTGCATTTTTGCGGCAAGATCGGGCGAGACCTGATCGTATTTGTTGCTGTTGATCAAATGCGGGCGGAATCGTTCGCAGGGATCGTCGGCGTACGTCTGCGCGGCGAACATCGCAAGTGCACGCATGTTGATCCCGTAGCCGTCCTGCAAATAGTCGAAATTGTTATAGGCGATCGACACGCGGATGGCGTTTGCAACGAGCGGGTAACTTCCCGCTGCCGCGCCCAGATGGCACAGATCGTGATTGCCCCACTGAATGTCGACATCGTGAAAATCCATGAGCTTGTCGATGATCAAATCCGCGCGCGGGCCGCGGTCGAAAATGTCGCCGATGATATGGAGCCGGTCGATCATCAGCTGCTGCACAAGTTCGCACATGGCGCAGATCAGTTCCCCCGCGATGCCGTTGTCGACGGACGCGCTGACGAGCGCCTCGATGTAATCCGGCTTATTCTTTCGATCGGTAAAAATGATCTCGTCGAGCAGCTCCCTATAATCCTCCGGCATCTGATGCACGACGTGCGAATGCGTGTAATTTGCGCAGATGACGTGCAGCATATGGATCAATCGATACATATTCACGCGGCTGTACATGCGCCATTTCTCGGCGTCTTCCTTCATCGCCTGCGCGACGTATTCGTGCGGATAATAAATCAGACGCGCAAGCTGCGAGCGCTCGTCCTCCGTCAGCGTGACGGAAAACAGCGTATCGATCGTGTCGTGAATGACGCCCGACGCGCTGTTCAACAAATGAATGAACGCGCGGTATTCACCGTGCAGATCGCTGAAAAAGTACTCCGTTCCCTTCGGCAGGCTCAGCACCGCCTTCAGACGGATGATCCTGGAACGCACCTGCGCCGCCGTGGGATAGCTTTCACTTAAAAGACGCAGATAGTGTTTATCCGACATGGTTGCCTTATCCTTCCTTTGCTTTTTGTAAAAGCGTTCCGCCGTCTGTGCCTTTTATAAGACAGAGACGTTTTCTTCTTTGTCCATTGTAACACATATGTTCGTTTGCGCGCAAAGATTCCCAACAGAAAAAGGCGGAATCTTTCGTTTGAAACATTCCGCCTTTTATTGCAAGTATTATGAAAAGATTATTTGGAAGCCGCGCCCGTCACCCGCTCGGGAAGCGAAAACGGCTCGTAGGTAAACGCAAACTCGCCGCCGAGGGACGCCGCCGCATTGAGCACTTCGCCGCCGACCGTACCCGTGCAGTCGAACGCAAACGACTCGATCTCGCCGTCTTTGACGCAGACGGTCGCGCTGCCTTTTTCAAGCTGCACCGCGTCCGATGCTTCCTGCGGCAGAACGGCCTGCGCGATCGCATCCATCGAAGCTTCATCCAAACGGATCGTGTAATACGCCGCGTCGTTTCGAACCGACTTGTCAAAGTCCGCGTTCAAGCAGGCAAGATACGCCGCTTCGAAGATCCGGCGCGTGTTCGCAAGCGACGCTTCGGCCTGCACGCGTTCCCCGTTTGCGGAAAGCGCCGTATCACCGCGAAGATAGAACGAAATCCCGCCCGTGCGAATGCCGCACACGTCGTTTTCTTTGTCCCATTGCAGCGTGAAATGCCGGTCAAGCGACACGGGGTCGCATTCGATGCGAAGCGTGCTGTCCGCGCTGACATAATCCTGCGCCTTCCAGTTTTCCCAGGCGCCGATCAGCGTCAAAAGATCCTGTGTCATATCGGGAAGACCGTCCGTATTCCGCGCCGCGGCCTTCGTTACTATTTCGGGGATCTCGAAGTCCGCTTCGCCGCAGATGTTCGAGAACTGCGCCGTCACGCGGAACGACGAGCCGTCCGAAAGCGCGCCCTGCGCCGCGACCGTCATCTCCGCCGTCTTATCGTCGTTTACGGTCGCAAAGACGGTCGCCTGCTGCGTCTGCACGAGCTGCTCGTCAAGCTGCGGCACGGCGAGCATCAGCAGCCGGTTCGCCGCGTCACCCGAAAGCGTGAAGCGCCAGCCGCCTTCTTCTTTTTTGAGCGTGATCCCGTCCGCGTCTTCCAGCGCCGCGTTCAGCAGCGCCGAATAATCCGCGATTTCGCCGCACAGGCGATAGCCGCGCCCGTTTTCAAGGAACACTGCGCCGTCCGCGAAATACAACGGAACGTCTTCGATCTGCGTCCGCGTGATCGCTTTGCCGTCGATCGTCTGCGTTTGAAGATCGGTCTGCACGCGGAACTCCTCCTCGCCGACCGCCGCGTCGATCGTCACGTCGGCCGACCAGGCGCCGCTTTTTTCAATTTCTCGCAGCGTACGGTAGGCCGTGCCCTCTTCGCTTTTCAGGATCAGGAACGCGCCTGTCGCCGCAAGCAAAAGCAAAACGCAAAGAAGAATCCATATCCATCCGCGCCTTTTCTTTTTTTTCGTCTTCGCGTCCGCCGGATTCGCCCGCATGCCGGCGTTCTTTCTTCCGCGGCTTTTTTTCGCCGCCCTTACAATCAAAGTGACGATGCTGCCGACGAGCGCCAGCGCGGCGATCGCCACGGCGAGCCACGCCCACCAAAGCGAAAGCTGCGAGACGACGGCGATCTGCATTCGATTTCCCTCCGTCTCAAAAACGAGATCTCGCCCGAAGGATTCGCACGAAAGTTCCTGCCACTCGTCGTTTTCGTCCAGTCGATACAGCGCGATGTTCCTGACCGACGCGCCCGGGCTTCGATAGTGTATCTTATGCGTCGTCTCTCCGTCGTCGGGAATGCCGATCGTCCACGTCTCGAGGACGTTCCGCGCGATCGGTTCGGCGGGAAGTTCATACCACGGAACCGATGCAAAGTAATGCTCGAACGCCGCGTCCGTCCCGTCGTCGAGCGAATAGAACGCCGATATCTTCTGCGTATCGAACGCGCTTGCCGAAACGACCGCGTCGCTTTGGAATTTGCCCTCCGCCATAAAGACAGGCTGGCCGTCGCCGCGGCGCGTCGCGGAGGCCGCCGCCGTCGTATATGGCGTGTAAACCGCGTTCACGTCCGTATCCGTCCGCAAATCGGTAAAATCCGTCCGATCCCATTCGGCGTAGCAATCGTCTTTTTGCGGGAGCGCGGGAACGTCGTCCGCCGCAAAAGAGTCGCCGTATTCGAACGTGCGCTCTTCCACCACTTCATCGTCCGCAAAAAAACGGAGGCGAAGACGCCGCATCCCGTCCGGCAGCGATTCGTCCTGCATCAGCGTCTCGTAATCGACGGGTTCCGCGCGGCCGGCATAGCTTCGCGCATCGAGCCCCGCAAGATCTTCCGAGACAAAAACGTTGCCGGAAAAATCACCCGCATCCGCGCCGCTGATCGCGCCGAAATACTGTTTGGCGTCCGCGATGCGGACCATGCCGACACAGTCGCTTACGCTGCTCGACGCGCCGGAAAGCGACTGCGCGATGCCGGAGCCGACGATCCCGCCGACGTATTTTTTACCGCTCACGACGCATTTTGCGTAATCGGACACGATCGTGCCGCCGCAAAGCCCCGCAACGCCGCCGACGTAGCTGCCGTCTTCGGACGTCACGTCGCCGTACGACTCGCATCGGGAAAGATAACCGACGTCCATCCGCCCGCAGATTCCGCCGCAATAATCGCGCCGCGAAATCACGTCGCCGCTGTTCGTGCAGCCGTAGACGACTGCGCGCATTTCGTATTCGCGCCGGTATTCCGCGGAAAGGTCGGCGGAAACGTCGTCTTCGGGGTCGAGTTCATATTCGATCGCCATCGCGCCCGCAATGCCGCCGACGTCGATATCACCCGAAACTTGCGCCGTATTTTCGCACGACGCGATCTTGCCGAGCGTGGCGTTTTCGATGTCGATCGTCGACACGTCGGACACGACGTCGGTATTCCCGATTGAGAACACCGCGTCGAACAGCGTGTTGGAAAGTTCGTTAAATTTGTCGTTGATCGCGCGGATGTCTTCCGCAAGCGTTCCCGCCGTCGAATTCGCCGCGCGGTTCAGCTGCGTCAGCTGCCCCGAAAGCCCGTTGATCGCGCCGACGAGACCGTTCAAATCGGGCGTGGCGACGATCTGGCCGGAGCCGCTGATGCTGCCGTCGCCCAGATCGATCGAAATGTCGAGTCCGCCGCCGGATTCGTCGGGCGGCGTTACGCCGATATCCGGATTGGGCACACCGTCGATCGAACCGCTTGCGTCGATGGTCAATTTCACGTCCGCAGCCGACGATGAGGCCGAACGAACATAGG
>CAKTSO010000033.1 GCA_934613185.1 uncultured Clostridia bacterium
TTTCAATCGTCTATCAAAGCGTCGTCATCACGGTTTTGACGCTCGCGGCGTATTTCATCGGACACTATATGGAATCCGGCGTCTGGCAAATCACGACGAGCGCCGACGGCATGACGATGGCATTCGTCACGCTGAGCCTGACGGAAATTTTGCACAGCGTCAACATGCGAAGCCGCACGCAGAGCCTGTTTTCGCTCAAATCCCGCAACGCGCTTCTTTGGGTCGCCGCGCTCGGCAGCCTCGCACTGACTGCCGCCGTGATCTACATTCCTCCGTTTGCCGCCGCGTTCGGGTTCGAGCACATTTCCCTCGTTGAATTTCTCGTCGCACTGGCGCTTGCCGCCGCCGTGATCCCGATCGTCGAACTGGAAAAGTTCATCAACCGAAAGCGCGCCCAAAAGCGTCGTTAACCCTGCCAAAGCCCGCGACCGCACGGAATCCGTTTCGTGCGGTTTTTTCTTTTGCCGCGCCGTGGTATACTGTTCTCGTGTTCCGTCGCGATCGACGGAAAACTTCTCGATTTTCGCCGCAAACAGGCGGCATTTTCAAAATAAGGAGACGATCCCATGCTGGAAGCGACGATCATCGGCTGCGGCGGCACGATGCCCCTGAGCGGGCGCTGGCTGTCGTCCTTTCTTCTTCGAAGCGGCGGCCGCAGCGTTCTGATCGACTGCGGCGAGGGCACGCAGATCGCCGCGCGGCAGGCGGGCTTTTCGTTTAAGCCGATCGACCTGATCTGCCTTACGCATTTTCACGCCGACCATGTCGTCGGCCTTGCGGGGCTTTTGCTTTCCATGGGCAACGAAGGGCGCACCGACCCCGTCACGATCCTTGCGCCCGCGGGCGCGCGCGAAGTCGTGCAAAGCCTCTGCGTCGTCGCGCCGGAGCTTTTGTTTCCGCTTGAGATCGTCGAATTGGAAGAGCGGGAGCAAACGCACGAACTTGCCGGGTTCACGATTACGTCCTTCCCGCTTCGCCACGGCGTCCCCTGTTCGGGATACAGCTTTTATCTTCCCAGGAGCGCCCGATTCGACGCTTCCCGCGCCCATGCGCTCGGCGTCCCGCAGAAGTTATGGTCCACGCTGCAAAGCGGCCATGACGCGAAATCGGACGGCCGCGTCTTTCGCGCCGCCGACGTCCTCGGGCCCGCGCGCCGCGGCATCCGCGTGACCTACGCGACCGACACGCGCCCCGTCCCCGCCATTTGGCAGGTCGGAAAAAACAGCGACCTTATGGTCTTAGAGGGCATGTACGGCTCCAACGAAAAGCGCGGCAAGGCGCTTGCGACGGGGCATATGACGTTCCCCGAGGCCGCAAAGATCGCCGCCCGCGCGGAGGCCGCGCGGCTTTGGCTGACGCATTACTCCCCGTCGCTGCCCGATCCCGAAAACTATCTCGCCGACATTCTGCCGATCTTTCCGAATGCCGAATGCGGCTTCGACGCAAAGACGATCACGCTCAATTTCCCGCAGGAGGACTCCGATCAATGACGCCCATGCCGCTGCCCCGTGCCGTGCAAACGGCGATTTTCCGTCTTGAAAAAAACGGCTTCGAAGCCTGTGTCGTGGGCGGCTGCGTCCGCGACCATTTAATGGGGATCGCGCCGCATGACTTCGATTTGACGACAAACGCGCGCCCCGACCGGATCAAGGCCTGCTTTCACGGCTTCCCCGTGATAGAAACGGGAATCGCGCACGGAACGGTGACGGTATTTATAGACAAAATGCCGCTTGAGATCACGACCTTCCGCATCGACGGCGATTACGTCGACCATCGCCACCCCGACGCCGTCGTTTTCACGGATGACCTCACGCAGGATCTCGCACGGCGGGATTTCACCGTCAACGCCATGGCCTATTCCCCGTCCCGCGGCATCGTCGACCCGTTCGGCGGTCAAAGCGATCTTTCCCGCGGCGTCATCCGCTGCGTCGGCGAGGCCGAAAAACGCTTTGACGAGGACGCGCTTCGCATTCTGCGCGCGCTTCGCTTTTCCGCCGTGCTCGGCTTTTCCATCGAAGAGAACACCGCTGCCGCCGCGCACGATCTTCGTGCGACGCTCGCCGCCGTCTCCGCCGAACGGATCTACGCCGAGTTCTGCAAGCTCGTGTGCGGAAAAAACGCGTTCGGCGTGCTCGGCGCGTTTCCCGACGTGATCGGCGTCTTTATCCCCGAGATCCTGCCGTGCGTGGGGTTCAATCAACGCAACCGCAACCACAGCCACGACGTGTATCTTCACATGCTGTACGTTTTAAAAGAATGCCCGCCCGTTTTGCCTCTTCGCTTGGCGGCATATCTGCACGACATCGCCAAACCGCAGACCGCCTCGTTTGACGAAGAACGCGGCATGATGCGTTTCACCCGCCATCCCGCCGTCGGCGCGGACACGGCCGACGCCGTTCTTCGCCGGCTTCGCGCGGACAACGCGACGCGCGATCTTGCGTGCCGGCTGATCCGCCATCACGACGATCGGATCCCGCCCGAGCGCCCCGCCGTGCGCCGGTTGATGCAGCGCTTTTCCAAAGAAGAGCTGCCGTTGTTTTTTGCGATTCAGCGTGCGGACGCGCTCGACCACAACGTCGATTTTCAAACCGAACGGCTCCGCCGGCTCGAAGAAGTCGAGCGGATCGTCGCACAGCTTGAACGAGAAGACACATGCCTCAATGTGCGCGATCTTTGCGTAAACGGAAACGATTTGATCTCCCTCGGTTATCACGGGCGCGCAGTCGGGCAGGCGCTGCAGACGCTGCTTGACGCCGTGATCGACGAACGCGTCCGAAATTCGCGCGAAGACCTGCTTTCGTTTTTGGCGCAGAACAAGCCCGAACTTTAAATTCATCCAAAGCCGTGCCGACGTTGCGCTGCGCGCGGCTTTGCCTTATAATAAAGGCAACTATTCGTGCGATACGGCAAAACTTTAAACATAGGAGGTCTTGTTTTGATGCAGACGTTTTATCCTGCCTGCGGCGCGATGCCGCTTCTTTTAAACGGACGTTCGCGCGCGATCAACGCCGAAAACCCGCGCGGCGAAAAAGGGCGCGGCGGCATGGCGGCAAGCAATCTCGGGCCCGGACGCAAGGGTTCGCCCTGTCTTCGCCAAATCCCCGCGGGTGCAACCGTGACGCTCGGCGAGATCGACGGCTGCGGCGTCATCCAGCACATGTGGATGACGGTACGCGATCAAACGAGCGAGGCCGACCGCTACGTTCTTCGCGACCTCGTGCTCCGCATTTACTGGGACGGCGAGGAAACGCCGTCGGTCGAGTCCCCGCTGGGCGACTTTTTCTGTCTCGGATTCGGCGAAAGCTACACCGTCAACTCTGCGCTCGTCAACGTCAATCCCCTGCGCGGAATGAACTGTTTTTTCCAGATGCCGTTCCGTCGCGGCGCGCGCATCACGCTGGAAAATCAGCACCCCAACGAAATCAGCAGCTTTTTCTATCAGATCGACTACTGCCTTTATGACGAACTCCCCGAAAACATCGGTTATTTTCACGCGCAATTCCGCCGCGAACGACTCACGCAGCTCGGGCGCGATTATGTGATTTTGGACGGCGTCAAGGGGCGCGGACAGTATATCGGCACCTTCATGGCGCTTTCCACGCTCGAACGTTACTGGTGGGGCGAGGGCGAGTTCAAGTTCTATCTGGACGGCGACACGGACTACCCCACGATCTGCGGCACGGGCGAAGAGGACTATTTCGGCGGCGCATGGAGCTTCGCTACACACGACGAACGCGGCGACTGTGTCGAGACGCCATTCAACGGGCTGTATCTTGGGTATCCGTTCTATAAGGATAAGGATACCGCCGTCACGAACCGCTATCACAACCGCGACGTCCCGCCGATGCGCGCATTCTATCGATGGCATGTGATGGATCCGATCCGATTCGAAGAGGATTTCCGCCTTACCGTGCAGCAGATCGGCGTATATCACGGCGGCCTGTTCGAGCGGCAGGACGACATGGCGAGCGTTGCCTACTGGTATCAGACGGAACCGCACACGCCGTTCTGCCCGCTACCCGACGCCCGCACGCGTCATCCCCGCTGATTCTCAAAAAATCACATATTTGCCGCAGATCTTTCGTCTGCGGCATTTTTTGCGCAGTTTTTGACACAATTTGCGCAAGCCTCATCGAAGGCTTTCTTTTTTGTGTTTTGTACAGCGCTTCGCCCGAGACCAACATTTATCCCTTGTTTACGCCATCGCCTTGATTTATGGATCCTTTTCCCGTAAGATAATAATAACCCGTGACGTAAGGCACCGATGGGGCGTGCCGATTGCCGTGTGTGCAAAAAATGACTGCGCACACGTTTTGCGTCATACTCATTGTTTTGCAGGAGGCAGCTTATGGATTCGTTCGTCGACATTATTGCCCGCGGAAACGATTTCGTCAACGGAATCGTCTGGGGACCCGTCATGCTCGTTCTGATCGCCGCAGTCGGTCTCTATTTCACGATCCGTCTCGGATTCTTCCAGTTTAAAAACGCAGGGTTCCTCTTCCGCCAGACCATTGTGCGCGCGTTCCGCAGTGCCAAAGACGGCAGCGACAAAAACGGTGTCGGCGACATTACTTCGTTTCAGGCGGCGATGACGTCCGTCGCCGCAATCGTCGGTTCCGGCAACATCGCGGGCGTGGCAACCGCCATCGTCTGCGGCGGCCCCGGCGCGATCATTTGGATGCTGCTGGCCGCATTTTTGGGCATGGCAACCAAATTCGCCGAAATCGCCCTCGGCATCAAATACCGCCGTGTCCATAAAGACGGCTCCGTCAGCGGCGGCGCAATGTACTATCTTGCCGACGGACTCAAGCAAAAATGGCTCGGCATTTTATTCTCCGTTCTCGTCATCTTCTTTGCGATCATGATCTCGGCGGTCGTCGACACCAACACCATCGCGCTGGCAATCAACGAGCGTTTCCCCGTCGTGCAGCCCTGGGTCGTCGGTTTGATCCTTGCGCTTCTGACCGCCGCCACCATCTTCGGCGGCATCAAGCGCATCGGCCGCTTCTGCGAGTTTCTCGCGCCGTTCATGGGCGGGCTGTATATTCTCGCGGGGCTTGTGATCATTCTGATGCACTTGAGCGATGTTCCCGCCGCGATTTCGCTCATCTTCCGCGCGGCATTTGAGCCCAAGGCCGTAACGGGCGGTGCGGTCGGTTCGATCTTCATCTGCATGCGCTACGGAGTGGCGCGCGGCATTTTCTCCAACGAAGCCGGTCTCGGTTCCGCCGCGATGGTGCATTCCGCCGCGAAGGTCAATTCTCCCATCGAACAGGCGGTTTGGGGACCTGTCGAAGTCTTCCTTGACACGGTTCTCGTCTGCACCGTTTCCGCGCTGACGATTGTTTTGTCCGGTCTTTACACAAGCGGCCTTGACGGTGCGGCACTGACGATGCGCGCGTTCGACCTTCTGCTTCCCGGCTCCTGGGGCGGCTGGATCTGCCTGATCGCCGTCGTGCTGTTCGGCTTCTCCTGCCTGATCAGCTTCTACACCTATGCAGAGCGCGCCGCCGAGTATATCTTCGGCAGCAAGTGCAAGATCATCGTACGGATCGTCTGGGTTGCGATGATCTTCATCGGCTCGATCACGACGCTCGGTCTGGCATGGGATCTGGCCGATACCTGCAACGGGCTTATGATTCTGCCGAATCTGATCGGACTGATTCTGATGAGCAACGAAGTCGTCAAAATGAAAAAAGAGTATTTCGGCCGCGAACTTTCCGCAGAAAAAGCGGAAAGACTTGCAAAAAAAGCAAAATAAGTGTATATTGGTACACGGATATGGACGGACGCTTTGCGGCATTTGCCGCAGGGCGTCTTCTTTTTTAAAAAGGGAATCGATAATCACGCGGATTTCCTTCACTTCTTCGATCCGTTTGACGAAAGGAGGCGCCCTTCATGCGCGCAACGATATATCCCGGAAAACTTCAGGGCACGATCCGCGTGCCGTCCAGCCCGGCTCTGACGCAGCGGGCGATCCTCGGCGCCTGTCTTTGCGATTCGCACACACTGATCCGGGCCGAATGTGCCGACGCGCAGACGCTTGCGCTGGAAGGCGTGCTTGCCGAGGCGGGCTTCCCCGTCGCGCACGACGGGACGCATTATCTTTGCCGCGGACACAGCGCGTTTCGGCAGAACGCCGTGATCGACTGTCAAAAAAACATCGCCGCGCTCGATTTTCTTCTGCCGCTCGTGCCGCAGGGGACGACGTTTCAAAATCTTCCTCCGCTGACTGCCGGAGCGTTCTCGCTCCGCAGCCGCATTTTGTCGCCGCACGGGCGCTCGTTTTCTTTAAAAGACGGCACACTGACCGTCTCCGGCGCGCTGAAAAGCGGCGTCTATCCCTTTGCAAGTCCGGTTTGCATTCGCCTTGCCTGTGCGCTTTTGTTCGCATTGGCGCAGCTCGACGGGGTCAGCATGCTCAACATCGGTGCGCGCGCCGCACAGATGCGGCCCTATCTTGAAATGACCGGTCAAATGCTGTCGCGTTTCGGCGTTCGTGTCATGCCGAGCGCAAGCGGCTACGTCGTCTGCGGAAATCAGAAATTCGTCTCTCCCGGAAAGATCACCGTCGAAGGAGACTGGATCTGCGGCGCATTCGTCGCCGCGGCGCAGAACATGGGCGATGCGATCTCGGTCTCGAATCTTCGGCTCGATACGCAGCAGCCGGAAGAGCAGATCCGTGCGCTTTTGCTCCGCCTGGGCGGCATCGTTCCGGTCGGCGAAAACCTCGCGCTCCTGCCCGCGCTCTGCGCCGCGGCGGCCGTAAAAAGCGGTACGACCATTTTTCGCGGCTTTCCCGCGCAGAACGATCCGCGCGCCAAAGCGATCAGTCAGGTGTTGAACGCACTCGGCGTCCGCACCGACCTTTACGACGATGCCATGACCGTGCGCGGCGGCACGCTCTACGGCGGCGAATGCGTCGACTCCCACGGGGACAGCCGCATCGCCATGAGCGTCTTCTTCCTCGCGCCGCACGCCATGCACCCCACCGAACTTCAGCACGCCGAAGCCGTGCTAAAAGCCGATCCGTCGTTTTTCGAACGCTTCCGCGCACTCGGCGGCGTGATGATCCTCGATTGACAGCTGATTTAAAAAAATCGCTGCGATATATTGATCCGCAAAATTCGTCTGTACCACCGGAAAGGAAGCCTGTCAAAATGGAATTGGAACAATTGCGTCAGCAAATGAACGAACTGGATAAGACGCTTGCCGCCGTCTACGTCAAGCGTCTGGACTTATCGCGTGAGATCGCCGAATGCAAATACGCCGAACAGCGCCGCATTCTCGACCCGGCACGAAACGAGGAGATTATCGCCAATGTGACCGCCGCCGTGCCGCCCGAATACGCGCCTTATATCCGCGCGCTTTACGAGGCGATCCTGCACATCAGCCGCGATTTCCAGCGGAACGTCATGATCGGCGAGGACGAAAAAAAGCCCCAGTCCCCGCAGGATATGGACTAAAAGCAAAATAAAAAAAGAGACACGCGGTGTCTCTTTTTTTATTTTGCTTTATTTCAGTGCTCGATAGTACAGCCCGCCCGTGCGCGGCATGGGCGCGGGGGCACAGGCAAGATGCGCGTCGATCACGTGCCGCACCTCGTCCCGCGGCTCTGTCGTGAAGTACAGAACTTCAAAATCAACGGCGGCGCGAAATTTATCCGCCGTATAAAGCGGCACATCGTTCAATAGTGCAGTGTATCGCTTTTCGCGGCAAAGCAGCGGAAACGTCCGGCCGGTGCGGTCGGTCATGACGTTATGCCCGTCGCAGCCGCCGCAGCCCTTTCCGCCGCGCGCCGGGCAGTTTCGCATACGCATAAGCGGCAATCGTCCGTATGCCAGCAATCCGCGCGGCATCCTCCCTCGAAGCTGCTCGACCGCCTTCATTGGCAGTTCAAACGAGACGACGGCGCTTTGCAGCCCCGCTTCCTCATAAAACGCAAGCGCGTCGCTGTTGGCGATGTTCAGCCCCCAGCCGCCGTACACGTCGAATCCCAGCCGCCGTCCAAGTTCAATGGCGTAAATATTGTTCGCCATGACAGCGCGCACGTCGCGCGCCAAAAGCGCCGCCGCGCGTTTTTCCAGCGCGTCTTCATCCGACGGGAAGCACAAACTCGGCAACTCAACAATCAGCCGCGCGCCGAGTTGATCGATCCATTTCGGCTCTTTTTCCAGAACGCGAAGCGGCACGATCGCCTTTTGAATCGCAGCGTCCGCCACAATCTGTTCCGCCGTCTCAAACCGCGCCCAGATCTCGCGCATTTTCGGATGATGCGCCGGCAGAGGCGCGGCAGTATTCTCCAAAAGCTCATGCGGCATCGGCGCTTCCAATTCGGAAAGAAGCTCCCTCGCCGCCGCTCTTCGCATGGCGTTCACCGTGGAGGCGGGAAGCATCAGTCCCGGCGCGATCTTCGCTAAAAACGCCTTCAGATAAAACGGCGTGTCGCCCAGTTTCTCCACGTTTTTTCGAATGCTCGCCTCGTCGCTCGGGCGATTTTTCGCCGTCTGGGGAACGTCTCCGACCGCCGTCGCCTCCACGCCGTTCGCCCGAAGCGTCAGGCTCGAACCCGCCGCGTCCATCGAAAACGAAGCCTCCAGCGCCGTGCGCGGCGTCTCTTTTCGATACAGCGCCGCATAGCGCCCGAGCGCGTCCTGCGCAGCGTTGACGTCCTCTTTCGTGCGCGTACCGAACATCGTCCGATCCCGCCGCGCGGTAAGATAACCGTCCGTGAAGCCGCTTCGCGAAAACACGGCGCGCAGACCCTCTTCGTCGTACGGCTCCCCCGCCATCGCATGACGGCAGGCCGTAACCGCAGCGGCGACGTATTCGGGGCGCTTCATGCGCCCTTCGATCTTAAACGAGGAAACGCCCGCGTCGATCAGTTCGCGAATGTGCCCGATATACGACATATCCTTGAGCGAAAGCGCGTGATCGCATCCATTACAGCGAAAATCCAACCGACACGGCTGTGCGCAGAGGCCGCGGTTGCCGCTTCGCGCGCCGATGACGCTCGACAGATAGCATCCGCCGGAGACGCACATGCAAAGTGCGCCGTGAACGAAGGATTCCGCCTCGATGTCGACGCTCGACGTGATCTTCTCGATCTCTTTTAACGAAAGCTCGCGCGCCAGAACAAATCGGTCGAACCCGATATCCCGCAAGAATTTCGCGCCGTCGCTGTTGTGGACGACCGTCTGCGTCGACGCGTGCAGAGAAATTCCCGGGCAGCGATCGCGAAACAGCTTCAAAACGGCCATATCCTGAATGATGACCGCATCCGCGCCGCTTTGCGCGATCTCCTGCGCCGTGGCTTCCAGCGCGTCTTTCTCTTTATCCATGACGAGCGTGTTGACCGTCACATGCACGCGCACGCCGCGCGCATGACAGTAGCCGACCGCCGCCTTCAAATCCGTCGTTTCAAAATTCTCTGCATTGCGCCGCGCGTTGAACCCCTGCGCGCCGAGATAGACCGCATCCGCGCCGCAGCGCACGGCGGCCAGAAGCTGCTGCGCGCCGCCGACCGGCGCCAGGATCTCCGCCTGTTTTCGTTCGATCATTTTTCCACCCGCTTTCGCAGGAATTCACCCGCCGTCAGCACGCAATCGCACGGCATCTTCAGCACCTGCATCGGATGCGGCGCGTTGGGCTGCGCCTGCTCCGATTCGTCGATCAACGCCGTGACGGGAATTTTTTTCGTCTCCCCTTCGCGGGCGATCGTCTCCAGAACGTCACCGACGGCGAAATTGCCGCGCTGCTGGATCGTCGCCGTGCCGTTTTCACAGGAAAGCACTTTCGCGGCGAAGACGCATTCAAATTGATCCGCCGGATCGTGCGCGTGATTCTGCGCCAGCTCCCGAAAATAAAATCCCGTCGAATACGGGCGATGGCGAATGCTGGAAAGCTCGCCGCGGCAAAAATCAAGCCCCGCCGTTTCGTCGATCGCGCGGCGATAAGCGTTCGTCACCGTCGCGGTATAATACGCGGACTTCATCCGCCCTTCGATTTTAAAAGAGCACACGCCCGCCGCTTCCAATTGTTTCACATAATCGATCATGCAAAGGTCGTGTGAGGACAAAATCTGCGTTCCCGCGTCGTTTTCCTCGATCGGGATATACTCGCCCGGGCGCTTTTCTTCCAATAATACATAGTTCCAGCGGCACGGCTGCGCGCAAAGGCCGCGATTGCCGCTTCTTCCCGCAAGATAGGAGCTGATGATACAGCGGCCGGAATAGGCCATGCACATCGCACCGTGGACAAACGCCTCCAGTTCCAACTGCGCCGGGATACGCGAATGAAGCTCCGCGATCTGCTCGAGCGACACCTCCCGCGACAAGACGACGCGGGCCGCGCCCATGTCCCAATAAGCGCGCGCCGCGCGGGCGTTCATGCAATTAGCCTGCGTGCTGACGTGGACCGCAAGCTCGGGCGCGGCATCTTTGATCGCGCACAAAATGCCGATGTCGCCGACGATCGCGGCATCCGCGCCGATGTCGAATAAATAGCGCGCGTAATCCGCCGTGCGGTCGATCTCGTCGTCATAGGCAAAGGCGTTGACCGTCACATATACTTTTTTGCCCTTTTCGTGCGCCATCGCCACGGCCTTTTGCAGACCCGTTTCGTCAAACGCCGTGCGTTTGGCTCGAAGCTGAAGCTTCGGCCCGCCCAGATACACGGCGTCCGCGCCGTACATCAGCGCCGCCTCGAGCGCCTCAAAATCCCCCGCCGGTGCGAGAAGTTCCACCATTGTTCTTCCTCCGCTGCCGCGCTGCGCGGCAAGTTGTCTCGTTGTTCTTTGCATCTTATTTTATCATGCGCGCGCGCCGGCCGCAACGCGCGAAAAAGCGTGCATAATTGCATACAGGCGTTCGATTTGTCTTGTTTCCCTATTTTTATCATTCGCTTTTTCCTGATCCATTCGGCAAAAAGACTGAGTTTTCGGTGTTTACCGCGTTTTTGCTCTTCAAAAATCCGAACTTTATTTTGTTTTTATAAAAATATGTATTGCTTTTTATCTTCGCCTGCGTTATACTTCACAAGTAATTTGACCTGACACGATAACACTTCGAGAGGCGGCAATTCGATGAAACTCCTGGAAGAACGCATTCTGCGCGACGGCGTCGTCCGTCCCGGCGGCGTGCTGAAGGTCGACAGCTTTTTGAATCACCAGATGGACGTTCAGCTCTACGGCGAAATGGCGCGCGAATGGAAACGCCTTTACGCGGGCGAGGATATCACCAAGATCCTGACGATCGAGGCTTCCGGCATCGGCATCGCCTGCATCGCCGCGCAGGAGTTCGGCTGCCCCGTCGTTTTCGCAAAAAAGAGCAAGACGAAAAACATCGCGGGCGACGTTTACACCGCCAAGGTTGAGTCCTTCACGCACGGCCGGGTGTACGACGTGATCGTCTCTCGCGATTATCTTCTTCCCACCGACCGCGTTTTGATCATCGACGACTTTCTTGCCAACGGCGCAGCGTTGATGGGTCTGATCCAGATCGTCAACGAGGCGGGCGCGACGCTCGTCGGCGCAGGCGTGGCCATCGAAAAGGCCTTCCAGCCCGGCGGCAAGGCGATCCGCAACATGGGCGTGCGCGTGGAATCTCTTGCGCGCGTGAAGTCGATGGACGAAAATTCCCTGACGTTCTGCGAGTGAACGTCCCCTGTTTTCGATACGGACGGCGTTTTGCCGCTTGTATAAATTTTTGAGCTTGTTTCAAGGAGGCACCATGAAAAAACTGCTTGCAGTCCTGCTGGCCGTCGCCATGCTTCTTTCCTTCGCCGCCTGCGGCGCGAAGAACGAAGCGCCCGCCAACACCGACGCTGCCCAGAACAGCGCCGCGCCTGTCGATACGTCCGATTTCAAAGTCGGCGTGATCCTCATCGGCGACGAAAACGAAGGTTACAGCTATGCGCACATCGAAGGCGTTGAGATCGCCAAAGAGGCACTCGGTCTCACCGACGATCAGGTGATCTACAAGTACAATATTCCCGAGGACGAAACCTGCTACGACACGGCGGTCGACCTTGCGGAAAACGGCTGCAACATCATCTTCGCCAACAGCTTCTCTCATGAGTCCTACCTTGCGCAGGCCGCCGCGGAATATCCCGACGTCATGTTCTGCCACGCCACCGGTCAGAATGCCGCGCGCTACCGCGAAGAGGGTCTGACCAACTTCGCCAACTACTTCACCAGCATCTACGAATCCCGCTATGTGGGCGGCGTGGTCGCCGGTATGAAGCTTGCCGAGATGCTCGAATCCGGCGAGGTCACCGATCCCAAAGTCGGCTACGTCGGCGCTTACCCCTATGCGGAAGTCGTCTCCGGCTACACCGCGTTCCTCCTCGGCATCCAGTCCGTCGTGCCGGAAGCCTATATGGAAGTCACCTACACCAACTCCTGGTTTGACATCGCCGCCGAGGCGGAAGCCGCGAACTCTCTGATGTCCGACGGCTGCGTCATCATCGGCCAGCACGCCGACTCCACCGGCGCTCCCTCCGCGGTTCAGGCCGCGCTTGAAAACGGCACCACCGCCTATTGCGTCGGCTACAACGTCGACATGCTCTCCGTCGCACCGCAGGCCGCTTTGACCTCCGCGCAGAACTGCTGGGACGTCTACTACACCTTCGCCATCGACGCCGCGATGAAGGGCGAGGAGATCCCCGCCGACTGGTCCGCCGGTTATAACGAGGACGCCGTCAAGATCTCTGCGCTTGGCGAAAGCTGCGCCGAGGGCACTGCCGAGAAGGTCGAGGAAGTCATCGGCAAGCTCAAGGACGGTTCCCTGCATGTGTTCGACTGCTCCACCTTCACCGTGGACGGCAAGACGCTCGATTCCTACGATCAGTCCTACGGCTTCGAGGGCACCGAGCTCATCTGGGATGGCTACTTCCATGAGTCCGAAGTCGTCTCCGCGCCTCTGTTCGACATCCGCATCGACGGCATCACGGAGCTGAACTGACGATTTTATCCACAACTTTATCGAGGGAAGCAATGCTTCCCTCTTTTTTCGTCTTATTCTTCTTTTCGCGCGATATCACGAAAGATTTTAGACGAAAAAATGTGATTTTCCCGTACGTTTTTTCGCGTTTTCTCTTTATTCTTCGGCACTTTTTTGATACACTGTTCTATGGAATTCAATTAGCGAGGTGACAGTATTTTGGAGCATATCCGCGCCGTTCAGATGCAGAACATCGTCAAAACGTTCGGCTCCGTGATCGCCAGCAATGGAGTCTGTCTTTCCATCAACAGCGGAGAGATCCTCTCCCTTTTGGGTGAAAACGGAAGCGGCAAGACGACGCTGATGAACATGCTGTCGGGCATTTATTTTCCCGACGGCGGGCAGATCCTGATCAACGGAAAGGAAGTCTCGATCCGCTCTCCGCACGACGCTTACGCACTGGGGATCGGCATGATCCACCAGCATTTCAAACTTGTTGACGTCTTCACCGCGACGGAAAACGTCATTTTGGGGCTTGACGAGCCGGGCCGCCTCGACAAAAAGGCCGCCGCAGCGAAGATCCGCGAGATCTGCGACCGCTACGGCTTCGACGTCGATCCCGACAAAAAAGTCTACGACATGACCGTCTCGCAAAAACAGACGCTCGAAATCGTCAAGGTTCTCTACCGCGGCGCGGAGGTTCTGATTTTGGACGAACCGACTGCCGTTTTGACGCCGCAGGAGGCGGAGCATCTTTTCACCGTTCTTCGCAAAATGAAAGAAGACGGAAAGTCCATCGTCATCATCACGCATAAATTAAACGAGGTCATGGAGATCTCCGACCGCGTGGCCGTCCTTCGCAAAGGCGAGTACGTCGGCGACGTCAAAACGAGCGACACCGACCCGCAGAAGCTGACCGACATGATGGTCGGGCACGCCGTGCGGCTGAACATCAACCGCCCCGTCCCCGTCAACACGCGCGAACGCCTGCGCGTGGAACATGTCACCTGCAAAAACGAAGAGGGCGTCACAACGCTCGACGACGTCAGCTTCACCGCCTATTCCGGCGAGATCCTCGGCATTGCGGGCATTTCCGGCTCCGGCCAGAAGGAACTTCTCGAAGCCATCGCCGGTCTTCAGAACGTCGAAGCGCAAAGCAGTATCAAATACATCTCCAAAAGCAGCCGCAAGCCGCCCAAGCAGCTCGTCGGTCTTCACCCGCTCGAGATCCGCAAGCTCGGTGTGGCGCTGTCGTTTGTCCCGGAGGATCGCCTCGGAATGGGTCTTGTCGGCGACATGAACATCACCGACAACATGATGCTCAAATCTTATCGTTCCGGTCACACCCCCTTTGCCAACCGCAAAAAGCCGCAGCAGATCGCCAAAGATGTCGTCGACCGCTTCGAGGTCGTCACGCCCGGGCTTTCCACGTCGGTGCGAAAGCTGTCCGGCGGCAACATTCAAAAGATCCTCGTCGGGCGCGAGATCACGCTCCAGCCCAAAGTGCTGATGACCGCCTATGCCGTGCGCGGGCTCGATATCAACACGTCGTACATGATCTACAATCTTTTGAACGAACAAAAGCAAAACGGCGTCGCCGTCATTTACGTCGGCGAGGATCTGGACGTGCTGCTTGAGTTGTGCGACCGCATTCTCGTTTTGTGCGGCGGACGCGTCAGCGGCATCGTCGACGGACGCACCGCCACGAAAGAACAGCTCGGTCTTCTGATGACCAACGCGCAGTCTGACAAGGAGGCAGCCGACGCCAATGAATAAGAAAAGCAAAGAGCCGTTGATGCGCATCGTGCGCCGCGGCGAATCGAACGCGCTTCGCGCCTGGATCATCCGCATCGTCTGCGTGCTGTGCGCACTCGTCGCCTGCGCATTTTTGATCTACGGCATCACAAAGCTCAACCCGATCAAGGTCTACGTCTCCATGTTTCAGGGTGCCTTCGGTACTGTCAAACGCTCCTGGGTCACGATCCGCGACACAATGATGCTCCTTTGCATCGGCATCGGCCTTGCCCCCGCATTCCGTATGCGGTTTTGGAACGTCGGCGCGGAAGGACAGGTGCTTGTGGGCGGCATCTGCACCGCGGCCTGCATGATCTATTTCGGGAAGTCGATGTCCACGCCGCTTCTTTTCCTCGTCATGGTCGTCTCCAGCATGGCCGCCGGCGCAATCTTCGGCCTCATCCCCGCGCTGTTCAAGGC
>CAKTSO010000034.1 GCA_934613185.1 uncultured Clostridia bacterium
TGCCATAGCGCCGCTATGGCCGCACTCGCGCGCCTCGATCGGACGAAAAATCTCTCGCCCGGCGCTCTCGCCGCGCGCCCGCTTCCTTCCTAAAATAGGGAGAACGGGATGAGAAAAGAGGGAAACAAGACGTTCGGCTCCGTTCGGCGATTTGTCCGCCCGCTCTTCGTTCCGCTCGCTTGCCATAGCGCCGCTTTTACTCCGCGCTCACGCGCCTCGATCGGACGAAAAATCTCTCGCCCGGCGCTCTCGCCGCTGTGCGACGATTCCTTCGCCCGTCCGACGGTTGTTCCTTCGCGGACAACTTTGATAGAACCAATATAATTATATAGAAAGGAAATTACCATGCTGAATATCAAGGTCACCAAAACCGAGCATCCGAAGACCAAACCCGCCAAGGGCGAAAAGCTGGGATTCGGCCACATCTTCACCGACCACATGTTTATCATGAACTATACCGAGGGCAAAGGCTGGCACGACCCGCGCATCGAGCCGTTCCACGATCTTTCCCTGTCCCCCGCGGCGATGGTTTTCCACTACGGCCAGGAGATGTTCGAGGGTCTGAAGGCCTATAAGGATGAGCAGGGCAACGCCTATCTGTTCCGCCCCGACATGAACGCCAAGCGCGCCAACAATTCCAACGACCGTCTGTGCATCCCGCGCATCCCCGAAGAGGACTTCGTGCAGGCTGTGGAAGAGCTGGTCCGCGTCGAGCGCGACTGGATCCCGACGGACGAGGGCACGTCCCTCTACATCCGTCCGTTCATCATCGCCACGGACGATTTCCTCGGCGTTGCGCCGTCGAAGACCTATCTTTTCATGATTATCCTTTCTCCCAGCGGCGCGTATTACGAAAGCGGCCTTGCGCCCGTGGGGATCTGGATCGAAGACGAGTACGTCCGCGCCGTGCGCGGCGGCATGGGCTTTGCCAAGACCGGCGGCAACTACGCCGCAAGCCTCATCGCGCAGGTCAAAGCGCATGACGACGGCTATTCGCAGGTTCTGTGGCTGGACGGCGTCGAGCGCAAATACATCGAAGAGGTCGGCGCGATGAACATCTGCTTCAAGATCGCGGGCAAGATCGTCACGCCCATGCTCAACGGTTCCATTCTGCCCGGCGTCACGCGCGATTCCGTCATCCAAATGTGCCGTCACTGGGGATATGAGGTCGAGGAGCGCAAGGTTTCCGTCGACGAACTCGTCGCCGCCGCCAAAGACGGCACGCTCGAGGAGGTCTTCGGCACCGGCACCGCCGCGGTCATTTCGCCCGTGGGCAAGCTGCGCTATCGCGACGACGTCATGACGATCGGCGACGGCGGCATCGGCGAACTGACGCAGAAGCTCTACGACACCCTGACCGGCATCCAGTGGGGCCGGCTGGAAGATCCCATGGGCTGGCGCGTGAAGCTGTAAGCGAAGCCGCGACAGGATACACCGCGAAAACGCGTTTTGCGCGCTTAACGTTCTTCGGAAGAAAATTCCGAGGAACGTTTTTTTCGAGAGTTCGGAAATATTT
Source organism: uncultured Clostridia bacterium (assembly GCA_934613185.1). Taxonomy (GTDB): domain Bacteria; phylum Bacillota; class Clostridia; order Christensenellales; family Maliibacteriaceae; genus RGIG9107. Next base: position 1,517 of record CAKTSO010000034.1, read on the forward strand.
GTTGCGCTTTCTCGAAAACGGTGTATAATTGGATTAGAAGCCAAAAAAGACCATCCGACTTTCGACAGCTTCGGAAGCGGGAATCCTATCTTTGGAGGAGGACAAGTTTTTGAAAAAGAAGATTTTTGTCATGTTCTTGGCGATGATCCTGATGCTGGCGATTCCCGCCGCGGCGTTCGCCGAGCCGGATGAGTCCGGTACTACGCCTTCCGCGAAGGCCTATCGCGTGATCAATGAGGTCACGAATGCGGAAATTTCCCAGATGCAAGCTGCATCCGATGCAAACATGGTCGGCGAAGATTGCTATCAAATGACCGTGACGCCGAATGCAGGGTATGATTTCCCCGCGACCGTCAGCCTGTATGACGGGGGGACGCAGATCCCGATGCAGGATGCTTCGCTCAAGTTCAATTATCTTTACGCGCCCGATTCCGGCCTTTTGAAGATTGCGGCGTCGGTGTTTGCCGACTCTGCCGACGGCGGGATCATCGTGCGCGGCGCCGTGCAGGATCTGCCGGAGATGATCGCGCTGGTGAAGCCGAACGGCCCGTGCATGAATTCGCCGTTCAACTTTACGGTCAATCTCGGCGACGCGGAGCTTGTGGGCGCGAGCTATGAGATCAGCGACGGCGGCCCCGGTCTCGGCGATGGCCTTGATTTGATGCGCAATGCGGACGGAACCTATTCCGATACGATCAATATTCCCGCAGCGCACAACAGCTATCTGCAGCTGACGTTCGAAGTGCGCGAAAACGGCCAGACGAAACGGTATCGCACGGAGAGGCTCACGATCTGGGCGAACCACGAGTCGGACGGCGTGTGGCACTATGACGAGCATGAGCATTGGCAGGCGTGCCTTAACTGCGGCATTGAAATGACGCAGCGCGAGGCGCACAGCTTCAAGACCGTGGAGACCGATACCAAGAAGATCCACACCTGTGAGATCTGCGGGTATTCTTATGAGGAGGAAGGGACCCCGAGCGGAACCCCGACGCCGTCGGTCAGCCCGTCGGTGAAGCCGGATGTTCCGGCGAAGACCGGCGACAGCAGCGTTCTTCTGACGGCAGTGGCGTTTATCTTCGCCGCGTCGCTCGCGTTGGCGCTGATCGTCTATCCGAAGCGTTCTGAGCGCTAAAAAACAGGAAAATCCAAAATCAAATCAAAGCATGCGGTTCGTCCGCATGCTTTTTTGTTGCGTTTGCCGCGCATTGCGCCTAAACTAAGAGAGAACAAAGGCTGTCTCCAAATAAGAAACCAATCGGTTTTGAGCTGATCTTTTCCGTTTTGGCGTTGTGAAAATGCGAAGGCGAACTATCCGGCGTCGCCTCCGCTTTTCACTTAGCCAAAAGCGAAAAATCTCTATCTCAAAACTGCAAGCATCAAAAAACGCGACATTAGATGCGGCAAAGTGAATCCTTCTTCCGATTTAGAAACACTTTGTGCGATTGGAATTTCTTGTTAGATATGCCGCATTTTTTGACGATTGTTTTCTTATCTGGAAACAGCGAAAGGGGGAACATCCGCATGAAACTTCTTGCCGTGATCGACATGCAAAACGACTTTATCGACGGCGCGCTCGGTACAAAAGAGGCCGAGGCCATCGTTCCCGCCGTGCGGGCGCGCATCGAAGAGTGCCGCCGCGACGGCTGGGAGATCGTCTTCACCCGCGACACGCATACGAAAGAATATCCGAATACGCAGGAGGGGAAACATCTTCCCGTCGTCCACTGCGTGAAGGACACGGACGGCTGGGCGATCCGCGAAGGCCTCGCGATGGACAGCGACCGCGTCTTTGACAAGCCCGCGTTCGGCAGTGTGGAACTGATGCGCGCCGCACGGGATTGGCAGCCGGACGAGATCGAACTTGTCGGCCTTTGCACGGACATCTGCGTCATCTCCAACGCCATGCTGCTCAAAGCCGCGCTGCCCGAAACGCCGGTCGCCGTGCGCGCCGCCTGCTGCGCGGGCGTGACACCCGAAAGCCACGACAACGCACTCGCCGCCATGCGCATGTGCCAGATCGAGATCGTGTGAATGAGTGATCGGCGGTCATGAAAAAGACGGTACGAGCGCTGATTCTAATGTGGATCGTTGTTTGCATTGTTCTGATTCCAATGCAAAGCTTTGCGCATAGCGGCGGAACGGATGCTGACGGCGGGCATATAGATCATTCGACGGGCGAATACCATTGGCATCACGGGTATGGCCCGCATCAGCATTACGATATGAACGGCGATGGAATACTGGAATGCCCGATCTTGTATGGATCATCACAGAATAATGATAATGATGCATCGAGTAGGCAGAACAATCGAACGATAAGCCGAAGTTCCGGCACAAGTTATGCAAGCACTGCAAGTCCACAGCCGGGACAGGCACATACGATGAGAAGTGAAGATTCGACGGATCAGAAAAAGACTTCTGCTAACTGGTTCCTGTGGGGGATGATATTGAGTATAATCGTTGGTTTCATTCTTTTTTGTAGATGTCGTTTGTTCAAAAACGAATGGAAAACTGCGGAAGAAAAAATACACAGGATACAGGAAGAACATCGACGGGAAAAAGTACAAATTGAACGAGAAACACAAGAACAAATAAACCAAATGCGACAACGGGAGCAAATAAAGAATCAATTGGAAAAAGAACGATTCGAAAGAGAAAACGCGGAGATGCTGAGTCGAATACAAAATGCAAACAAAAGACAACAAGCCCAACTTGAACAGGACTTCGTTGAACTTTTGAATGCAGCCAAAAAACTCGGAGACGGATATTTGTTGATGTTGTCGCAAGCGCCGCTTAATCATGTAGTAACGGTGGACGGTTTATTTGGAAGTATTGGCTTGCCTGCTGAAATTGACAATTCAGGCTTGAAGTGGGGAAGTGCTTACACCTTCTATTGTTCAGAGAAGACGAATCATCCCAAGTACCATCGAGCCGGATGCCGATACTGTAATTCGGGCGCGGCGATCAATGCGTATCAATTGAAACGGCGTCGAGTGGAGCCATGTCTTATTTGTAAACCGCAGTTCCCCGATCTTGAGTGGTATGAACGCTATTTAAAACTCAAGGGGATTATCGAAAGACACGGCGAAAATAAAGTATAATTTTTCTCCCGCTTTCCATCCCGTATGCGCCTGTGGTATACTCAAACCAATGAGGAAAAGGAGGTTTTCCATGCCTGCTTTTAATTTTTGTGACGATTTTGAATTGGGCGCGGCAAGCTCCGCCACGCAGGTGGAGGGCGTTCAAAGCGACAATTCCTGGCAGGACTGGGCGGCGCGCGGCAGGATCAAAACCAAAGACGATCCCGCGCGTGTTGTCGATCATGCGGCGCGGTTTCGAGAGGACGCCGCGCTGATGCAGCAAATGGGCATCCGCCACGCGCGCATCGGCGTGGAGTGGGCGCGCATCGAGCCGAAAGAGGGCACGTTCGACGACACCGTTCTGGCGGCGTATGCCGACGAGATCATCGAATTAAAAGGGCGCGGCGTGCGGCCGCTCGTGACGCTGCATCATTTTACCAACCCCATGTGGTTTGAGACATCGGGCGGCTTTTTGGACGCGCGCTGCGTCGAGCGCTTTTGCCGCTATGTCGAACACGTCGTGCGGTATTTCGGCGCGATGGTCGAGGAATATATCACGATCAACGAGCCGAACGTCTATGCCATGAACGGATATCTGACGGGCGACTGGCCGCCGGGCATGCGTTCAATCGCTAAGACGCGCCGTGTGCTGAACCACCTTTGCGCCTGCCACATTGCGGCATACGAAACGATCCATCGCGTGCGCGATGAGATGAAACTGGAAAACACGCGCGTTTCCTACGCGCATCACATGAGCGCGTTCGCCCCGAAGAATCCCCAAAGCGCCGTGCATCGCTTCTGCACGAACCGGGCGCGGCAGGTGTTTCAGGGCGGGCTTTCGCGCGCGTTTTTGACGGGCGAAAAAAGCTTCCCGTTCCGCGCGCAAAAAAGAGGGCTGTATTGCGATTTTCACGCGATCAATTATTACGCAAAGAGCACCATCGGCTTTTTTTGCCGTCCGAAGATGAAGGACGTTCCCGTCAACGATCTGGGCTGGGAAATCTACCCGCGCGGGATCGCCGAATGCGCGGACGAGCTTACTGCGCTCGCGCCGCTGCCGATCTATATCACCGAAAACGGAACCTGCGATACGGACGATTCCTACCGCGCGCGCTATATCGCCGAGCATCTGGAGGCGCTGATGCAAAGCGGCCTTCCCGTGAAGCGGTATTATCACTGGTGCTTTACCGACAATTTCGAGTGGCTCGAAGGGATGTCCGCGTGCTTCGGGCTGGTCGCGCTTGACGGCGAAGAACGCGCCCGCCGCGTCAAACAAAGCGGGGAGTTTTATTCGCAGATGATTCGCGAAGGCGGCGTGACGAATGATATGGACGAGCGCTTCTGCCGCGGCGAATACCCGACGCAGGCGAAAATGACGGTTGAGGAGAAGACGGTATGACGGACGGCACGGCTTTGGAGCGCGAGATCGCGTGGATGCGCGCGCAGCAGGAGGAGCTGTTTTCCGAGTTTAAACAGCTTCGGGAAAACCACGCGGCGCTTTCGGGCGAACACGCGGCGTTGGAGCGCGCGTATGCCGCGCTGGAAAGCGAGAACGAGGCGTTAAAGGCGCGGTGCGAAGAACTGCGCGGGACGCTCGTGCGCGAGCGGCGCGAACATGCGAAGGGTGACAGCCTGCGCTATCTGGAATTTCAAATCACGCCCGTCAAGGGGCAGGACATGGCGCTCGTTGTGCGGTGCAAACCGGGTGCGGAACGCGTCGTGATCCCAGAGACGTTCGAGGGGCAGCCCGTGATCGGTGTTGAGGAACGCGCCTTTGCCGATCATCCGACGCTGACCGAGGTCGACGTGCCCTACGGCGTGCGCGCGATCGGTGATTTTGCGTTTGAAAATTGCCCGAATCTCGCGCTTGTGCATCTTCCCAAAAGCGTCGTCTGGATGGGCGAAAATTCGTTTCGCGGAAGCGAAAACGCGGCGTTTGCCTGCCAGGAAAACTCCTACGCGCACTGGTTCGCGGAGCATCACGGCCACGAAGTGCGCCCGTTTGATCCGCTGGTCGACGTGAAGTAAAAAGAAGCGGGGCGATGAGATCATAAATTCGATTTCATCGCCCCGTTTTTGGCGATTGCTTGCATCAAAGAAAAAACAGCGCTATAATGCAGGAAGGAAAATTTGACTTCCGAAATTGAAATCGAAACGAAAGAGTGATGAACCATGACGAAAGTTGACGTATTCTCCGGCTTCCTCGGCGCGGGCAAAACGACGCTGATCAAGAAGCTCATCAAAGAGGCATATAAGGGCGAAAAACTTGTGCTGATCGAGAACGAATTCGGCGAGGTCGGCGTGGACGGCGGATTCATGAAGGACGCGGGCATCGAAGTGACCGAAATGAGCCAGGGCTGCATCTGCTGCAGTCTTGTGGGCGATTTCGCCGAGGCGCTCAAGAAGGTCATCGCGACCTACGCGCCCGACCGCATTTTGATCGAACCGTCGGGTGTCGGCAAGCTGAGCGACGTCATTCGCGCCGTGCAGGGTGTGCAGAACGACGAGCTGGCGCTCAACTCCTTTACCGCCGTCGTCGACGCCAAAAAGTGCAAGGTTTATATGAAGAACTTCGGCGAGTTCTATAACGATCAGGTCGAAAACGCGTCCTGCATCGTGCTGTCCCGCACGGCGGGCATGAGCGAGGACAAGCTCGAGGCCTGCGTTGCGCTCCTTCGCGAACACAATGCCACCGCGGCGATCATCACGACCGACTGGAACGACGTCGTCGGCGGTCAGATCCTCGAGGCCATGGAGCGCAAGAACACGCTCGAAGAGGAACTGAAGCGCCTTGCCGCCGACGTGCATGACGATGACGACGATGATGATGAAGACGAGCATGAGCATCACCATCATCACCACGATCACGACGGCGAGTGCTGCTGCGGGCATCACCATCACGACGATGACGATGACGACGATGATGACGAAGACGAGCACGAGCATCATCACCATCATGACCACGATCACGACGGCGAGTGCTGCTGCGGCCATCATCACGACGACGATGACGACGAGCATGAACACCATCATCACCACGATCATGACGGCGAGTGCTCCTGCGGGCATCATCACCATCACCATCATCACGGCCACGATGCCGACGAGGTCTTCGTCTCCTTCGGCGCGGAGACGGCGCGCGCTTACAGCGAGGACGAGATCCGCGAGGCGCTGTCGCAGCTGTCCGACGCCGTGACCTACGGCATCGTTCTGCGCGCCAAGGGCATCGTCGCCTGCACGGATTCCACCTGGATCCACTTCGACTACGTCCCCGGCGAAACGGACATCCGCCGCGGCCCCGCCGAGATCACGGGCCGCATCTGCGTGATCGGCTCCGGGCTGCATGAGGACGCGCTGCGCGAGGTGTTCGGCCTGTGAAAAATCAGCAGCCTGCCAACGAGATCCCCGTCTATCTGTTTATCGGCTTCCTCGATTCGGGCAAGACGCGCTTTATTCAGGAGACGCTGGAGGATCCGCGCTTTAACGCGGGGGAAAAGACGCTGCTTCTGGTCTGCGAAGAAGGAGAAGAGGAATACGATCCGTCCCGCTTTGCGTTCCCGAACGTCGTGATCCGAAACGTCGAGGGCGTCGACGAGATCCTTCCCGCGAATCTTGAAAAAATGCGCAAAGAGTGCGACGCCGAGCGCGTCGTTGTCGAATACAACGGTATGTGGATGCCGTCGGATTTTATGATGGCGCTGCCGGAAGATTGGGCGGTGTATCAGTCGTTCATGTTCGCGGAGGCGAAGAGCTTCCCCGTCTACAACGCCAACATGCGCAATCTGACGTTCGATATGCTGAACAACGCCGAGTTCGTCGTGTTCAACCGCTACGACGATTCCTGCGACAAGATGACGCTGCACAAGATCGTGCGCGCCGTCTCCCGCGGCATTCAGATCGCCTACGAGCATGAGGACGGCACGGTGGAATACGACGAGATCGTCGATCCGCTGCCCTTTGACATCAATGCGCCCGTCATCGTCATCGAGGACAAGGACTACGCACTGTTCTATCGCGACCTGACGGAGGAGCAGGAAAAATACAGCGGCAAGACCGTCGAGTTCCGCGGCGTCGTCGCGCGCAGCGAAAAGATGAAAAAAGGCACGTTCGCCATCGGCCGCCACGTCATGACCTGCTGCGTCGAAGACATTCGCTACGCCGCGCTCGTGGCAAACTGGCCCGATGCCGAAACGCTCAAGTCGCGCGATTGGGTGCGCATCCGCGCCAGGATCGAGCTGCGCTTCAGCCGCGTCTACGGCAGAAAGGGCCCCGTGCTGAACGTCGAGGAGCTGACCCGCACGGATCAGCCCGAAGACCCCGTGGCGACGTTCTATTGAGAATCGAATAGCGACAAAGCACGCGTTTCAAGTGAACGCGTGCTTTGTTTATTCGGCGTTGTTTCGCTTTAATAGGAAATGCGGAAGTAATCCAGCGTTTTTTTGAAGTTGTCCTGAGCCGCCAGGCAGGTTTCGCGAAGATAGCCGCGTTCCGTCGGCCAGCTTTGAAGTCCGCGATAGTAATACAATTTGAAATCGTCCGAAATAATAAACGGGACGATGCGAAAATGCAGGCATTCTTTGAACAGAATCAGCCGCCCGATGCGCCCGTTGCCGTCCTGAAACGGGTGAATCGATTCAAAACGATAGTGAAAGTTCAATAGATCGTCCAGCGTTTTTTCTTTTTTTGCGTTGTAATCTGCAAGCAGCGCTTTCATTTCCGAAGAGACGTTTTCGGGAAGCGTTGTTTCTTTCCCGCCGATTTCGTTGGGCAGTTTTTTATAGCCGCCCACGGCAAACCAGTCGAGCCGCGCGTCGTTTGTGCCGTTTTTGAGCATGGCATGAAGTTGAAGGATCAACTTTTCGTTCAGCTGTCGGGACGCGGCGTCAATAACGAAATCGATGCAGCGAAAATGGTTGGTTGTTTCGATGATGTCGTCGACGCGCACCGAATCCGCCGCGCCGACGGTGTTTGTTTCAAAGATCCAGCGCGTCTGATCTTCGGTCAGGCGGCTGCCTTCGATGTGATTGGAGTTGTAAGTCAATTCCACCTGGATTTTATGATAGACGCCGCCGCGAAGATTTGCCGATTTTTCTGCGCGAAGACGAGATAGAAGATCGTCCGCGGCGCGGCGTGTACGCGTTTGACGAATGGGCTTTTGCGCGTCTTTGGGGATTTTCCATGTTTTACCGGAAAGGAAAGCGCCTTCCACGCGCCCGGCGGCACAATAATTGCGCACACTGCGTTCCGAAAGCCCCCAAAGAGCCGCGGCTTCATGAACGGAAAAATATTCTGTCATGCAATCCCTCCCAATAGAAGTATATCATGTTATCGGCAAAATATAAATTGATTTTTACGGCAATAAATGATGAGATAATTTGCCGATAGATGCGGATTGTGAGGCAGGAAAGATTCGCGGCAATCAAAAAAAGACGTTCGCATGACGGCAGAAGGATTCCGCCGGGCGAACGTCTTTTGTCACATGGATCGTTTTATTCCACCCTCGCGCCGAACGGGGTCAGGGCGAGCTTGGCGATTTTGAAAAACTGCTTTCCGAAGGGGATGCCGACGATCGTGATGCACAGAATAAGGCCGATGGCGGCGTTTTCGACGGCGAGCGGAATGCCGCTGACGAGAAGCCAGAAGATGTTCAAAATCGTCGAGCCCGCGCCGCCGCCGTAGATAACCTGTTTGCCGAACGGCCAGAATGCCAGCGAGGCGAATTTGAAACACTGCAGCCCGACGGGAATGCCGACGATCGTGACGCACCAGATGCAGCCCGCCAAAACCCACGAAAGCCCGCTCAAAACGCCGCCGAGAAGAAACCAGAGAATGTTGCCGACCGTTTTCAAGATCATGATCTCCTTTGGATGGGATGCCCTATTATAGCGCGGACGGCGGGAATTTGGCAATTTTTTAGAAGAAAAAAGAAAAACATGGCAATAGGGGGTTGTAAAATTGTTAGCATATGATAACATGAAACCGTGGAGGGAGTGAATCATGAAACAGACATTTGACGTAAAAGGCATGACCTGCGCCGCCTGTCAGGCGCATGTGGAAAAGGCCGCGGGCAAGCTCGACGGCGTCAAATCCGCACAGGTCAGCCTCATGCTCGGCCGCATGGAGGTCGAATACGACGAAAATGCGATCGACGCGGCGAAGATTTGCGACGCCGTGACGCGCGAGGGCTACCCTGCGAGCGTCCATGGGCAGACGCAGCAGGTCGCGGCGCAGCCGCAGGCGGAAAAAGCGTCCAATGCGCCGCTTGTGCGGCTGATCGCGACGACGGCGCTGTCGATTTTACTGTTCTATATTGCGATGGGGCCGATGCTGGGCCTGCCGCAGATCCCGATCTTTGCGGGGGACGAAAACGTGATGGTGCTGGCACTTGCCGAGGCGGCACTGTCGCTGGCGGCGATCAGCATCAATTTCTCCGTCTTTAAAAAGGGTTACGTCCGTTTGATCCACGGCCCGTCGATGGAGACGCTCATCACCCTCGGCGCGACGGCCGCGGTCGCTTCCAGCGTCGTCGCCATGTTCCGCATGGGCTTTGCGCTGGGGCACGGGATGCTCGAACACGCGGCAATGCTCAAAATGGGTCTGTATTTCGAATCGACCGCGATGATCCTGATGTTCTACGACCTGGGGCGCTATTTTGAATCCCGCGCGCGCCGCCGCACCTCCGGCGCGATCGCGCGGCTTGTGGCGCTGACGCCCAAAACGGCGCGCGTGCTTCGCGACGGCGAATTTGTCGAGATCCCGGCGGCGGAGGTGAAGGTCGGCGACGTGCTCGAACTTAAAAGCGGCGCATCCGTTCCCGTCGACGGCGAGGTGATCGAGGGCACGGTCTATGTGGACGAATCGATGCTGACGGGCGAGAGCATGCCCGTCGAGCGCGGCGTCGGCGGCCGTGTTTCCGGCGCAACGCTCGTCTCCTCGGGCTATGCCAAAATGCGCGCCGAACGCATCGGCGACGACACGGCCCTTGCGCAGATCATCCATCTGGTCGAAGAGGCCGCCTCGAGCAAAGCGCCCGTCTCGCGCCTTGCCGACCGCGTCTGCGCGGTCTTCGTCCCCGCGGTGCTCGCCATCGCGGTGGTGACGGCGATCGTCTGGCTTCTGATCGGCGACACGTCCCGCGCGTTCTCCTCGGCGGTGTCCGTTCTCGTCATCTCCTGCCCGTGTGCGCTCGGCCTTGCCACGCCGACGGCGATCATGGCCGGCACGGGGCGCGGCGCGGAGCTCGGCGTGCTGATCAAATCCGCGCCGGCACTGGAAAAGCTGCACAGTGTTTCGACCGTTCTTCTGGACAAGACCGGCACGATCACGACGGGCCGGCCGAACGTGACGGACGTTCTGTTTGAAGAAGGGACGGACGAAGCGGAACTTCGGAGCGTCCTTTATTCCGTCGAACGGCACAGCGAACATCCGCTTGCGCAGGCGATCTGTCGCGACGCGGAGGCGCGAGGGGTGCATTTGACGGAAATCACGGATTTTTCGCAGATCGAGGGCGGCGGCGTCGCGGCAAAGGCGAACGGCAAAGCGTATCGCGCGGGCAACGCGCGGCTTCTTTCGGGCGCGGCGTTCTCCGAATCGATGAAAGACTTCGGCCGCCGTGCGGCGGAAAACGGCTGCACGCCGATCTATCTTGCCGACGAAGCACACGTTCTGGCGGGCTTCGCCATCGCCGACGCGATCAAGCCCGACGCCAAAGCGGCGATCGATCGGCTGCACGAGATGCACGTCTCCTGCGTCATGCTCACGGGCGACAACGAAAAGACGGCCAACGCGATCGCGGCGCAGTGCGGCGTGGATCGCGTGATTGCGGGCGTGCTTCCCGCGGATAAACAGCGCCATGTGCGCGAGGCGATGGAGGGCGGCCATGTCGTGGCGATGGTCGGCGACGGCATTAACGACGCGCCCGCATTGACGCAGGCCGACGTCGGCATCGCCATCGGCGCGGGAACGGACGTCGCGATCGAATCGGCGGACGTCGTGCTGACGGGCAAGGGCCTGTCGGGCGTGGCGGACGCGGTCGCGCTGTCCCGCCGCACGATGAAGATCATTCGCGAAAACCTGTTCTGGGCGCTGTTTTACAACGCGATCGGCATCCCGCTTGCCGCGGGCGTGTTCGGCGTGAAACTGCCGCCGATGTTCGCCGCGGCGGCGATGAGCGTAAGCTCCGTGTTCGTCGTCAGCAACGCGCTGCGCCTTCGCTTTGCGCTGCGCGACGAGCATGAGAAAAAGACAACGGAGCATTTGAGCGCCAACGACGAAGAAAACGGCGCGTCTGCCGCGGGGAACGCGGCGGCACCGATGGATCAAAAAAACAAGGAGGAGACTACCATGACGAAAACCATGACGATCGAGGGCATGATGTGCATGCATTGCAGCGGCCGCGTGCAAAAGGCGTTGGAGGGCGTTGCGGGCGTGACGGGCGTCGTCGTCGATCTTGACAAAAAGACGGCGACCGTGACGGGCAACGCGCTCGACGACGCGGCGCTTCGCGCGGCGGTGACCGACGCGGGCTACGAAGTCAAAGCCGTCGATTAAAAGCCCATGAAACATCGAATGAGCCGCAGTGTGAATCCCGCGTTCACCATTTTGGGCGCGGTATTCACGACGATCGGCGCGATCTTTACGGCGCTCGGCCTCGGGCTCGGGATCGGCTTATCCTCGAAGATCGACGACGCGGTCGCGTTCACGGCGGCGTTCGGCGGCACGGGGCTGATCTTTCTCGTGCTCGGCGTGATCTTCCTTGCGGTCGAGTTCAAAAAGCGTGCCAAACGCCGGGAACTTCGCCTGCGCGGGAATTACATCGAAGCGACGGTCACGGGCGTCCAACCCAATTTCGGCGTGCAGGTCAACGGCCGCTGTGCGTGGGAAGTGGCCTGCATCTATCAGGATCGATACGGCGAGCGGCATCTGTTCAAAAGCAGCCCCGTGTTCTTCAATCCCGCGCCGTTTTTGCCCGAAGGCGCAAAGGTGAAGGTCTACGTCGACGGCGACGATTTCGAATATTGCGACGTTGCGTTGGACGAGGCGCTTGCCGACGTGCGGATCCATGAAACGTTGTCGAAATAAAACGTTGCCTTTGGAAGGAAAACGACCTTCGACAAGAGTCGAAACCCCGACAGGAACGAGATCGATGCGGAGCGAAGCTGTTGTGCGGCGCGTGCCGTTCGGGTGCGCGGCGTTTGCGAAGAAGTGGCAGTCGGACGGGAGACGGATTCCGATATCCGTCGCCTGTCCGTTTTTTTATCGGAGTGCGCAAAAGTTTTTGAAGCGGAAAACCGAGCAATTTTCCTCAAATGCTTGCCGAAGGCGGCCGCAGGCGCTATGATGATTGTAAACAATATCGTCATTATGCCAATCACGGAACCTGTGGTCACGGCCTGTGAGGCTGTGATCCGAAAGATACAAGCGCATTGCCGGAAAGGAGCATACCATGAATCGAATCATTACGATCGGACGGGAATTCGGAAGCGGCGGACGCGAGGTCGGGAGGCGGCTTTCGGAAAAACTGCACATGGCCTATTACGATCAGGAGATCATCAAAGAGATCGCCAACCGTACGGCGCTGTCGGAGGAATACGTCCGCCAAATCACGGAGAGGCGGCCCGTTGCGTCCTTTCCCATTCATGTTCGGACCAGCTTTTACGCCATGCCCGACCCGACGCTTCAGCAGAGCGTGAACGTCTATCTGGCGCAGCATAAGCTCTTGCAGGAACTGTCGGAAAAATCGGACTGCATCATCGTCGGGCGCTGCGCGGACTACATTCTGCGCGACCAGAACCCGTTCCGCATCTTCGTGTACGCGGACACCGAAAGCAAGATCGCGCGCTGCATGGAGCGAAAGCCCGCGGACGAAAACCTGACGGAAGCGCAGATGAAAAAGCAGATGGCGAAGATCGACCGCGACCGCGCGAAATACTACGAGTTTTTCTCGGAACAAAAATGGGGCGCGCGGGAAAATTACGACCTTCTCGTGAACACGTCGGGCAGGGACATCCGAAATCTGTCCGCGGCGCTTGCCGAGTATTTGCAGGCGACGCTGGCGTAAAACGGCGAAGTCGGCCGCAAAAAGAAACAAAAATGCGATAGAAAAAAGGAGGATTTCCCGCAAAGGAATCCTCCTTTTTTGATGCGGACAAAAAAAGAACCCGTTTGCAAACGGGTCCTTTCGAAAAGACGAATCAATCGTCGTCCTCTTCGTCTTCGTCGTCGCTGCGCGGCTCGACGCGCAGGCGGATCTCCGCGGCGCGGCGGCCGTCGACCTTGAGGATCTCGACGTCCAGATTGTCGTAGTGAAAACGGTCGCCCACGGCGGGAATCTTTCCGAGATTGTCGAGCACCCAGCCGTTGACGGTTGCGTTGTCGTCCAGAACGTCGTCGTCGAAGGGGTAGATATCTTCCAGATCCGTCAGCGGCGTGCTGCCGTTGACCAGATAGACGT
>CAKTSO010000035.1 GCA_934613185.1 uncultured Clostridia bacterium
TCCGATTTTTTGGACGCTTCGGCGGGGCGTTTTTCTTTTTTGTCTTCAAACGCATCCACGACGTTGACCGGCAGCACGAGCGTGTCGCGCGATTCGGCCGGCTGCGCGTCTTTGGCGCGCGGCTTGGCGCGAAGCTCGTCTTTCGGAAGCGTCACGGCGTCGGGCTTCTTTGCGCCTTCGGGCTCCGTCTCGGCGGGCTTTGCCGTGGGGCGGAACGACGCGGGTTCCTTCTGCGCCGAATTTGCCATCGGATGGAACGACGCGGGTTCCTTCTGCGTCGAACTTGCCATCGGATGGAACGACGCGGGTTCCTTCTGCGTCGAACTTGCCATCGGATGGAACGACGCAGGTTCCTTCTGTGTCGAACTTGCCATCGGGTGGAACGACGCGGGCGCTTTTTGTGCCGAAGGCGTCGGTTCGCTTTCTTCCAATGTATAATCCGCGCCGGGGGCCTCGATGACGCGGCCCTTGGGGGCCAGCTCCGCCTCGTGGCCGATCCAGAACGGCGAAACGCGCGTCTGCCGCGGGGCGCTCTTTTTCTCGGGCGCGTTAGCGCGCTTGCGGTCGGGCGTGCGCGCGGGCGGCTCGGCTTCGTTCGATTTGCTCGACGCCATCGGCGAAAAGACGTTCGTTAAATCGAATTCGGGCGCTTCGGGCTGCACGTCGTCGGTGACGAACGTCGGCGCGTCCGCCGCGGCCTTTTTCGGAGGTTCCGCCTTTTTCTGCGGCGGCGTCACGCGTTCGCCCTCGAAGGGGACGGTCGCGGCAAAGCCGCCCGTGCGCGGCGCGGCGGGCGCGGGAATCGTTCCCATCAAATCGCGCGCGGGCGCGGCGGGGTGCGCAAAGCCGCCGATCGTGGCGGGATGCGAAATTTTGGGCGTGCTTTGGAAACCCGCGGGCGCGGGCAGCGCGTTGTTTTCCAGAGAAAATGCGGGCGACGGCGTCTCCTCGGGGAGGAAAAAGTCGCCGGTGTTGTCCAAAACGGAGTTGAGGTCGGCTTCCTGCCGCACGTCGATCGTCATCTGATACGGCGTCTCCAGCGTCACGACTGCGCGGCAGAGCACGCGCATCGTCGCGGCGAAGTCCTTCTGCGTGCGGCAGCGGACGTTCGCAAGCTGCTGCGACAGCTTTTGAAGATCCTCCACCGCGCAGACGCTGAACGGCGTCAGCTTATAGGCGTCGTAGGCCTTTTTGTCGCCCGATTCGGCGGCGCTGCGGGCGTAGAGCGCCGCGGGCATCGCAAAAAACAGGGCGTATTGCTCGCTCTGGCGTTTGGTTCCGCTTTGGATCGGCACGACGGCGACGGCGCCCGCCGCGCCCTCGAGCGCGCGCTTGCCCCGTGCGAAAACGAAAGTATAAAGCCGGTAAAGCCGCAGAAGGTTGCGGTGGACGGTGCGGATAAACGCGATGTCGATCCCGGCGTTGCCGTCTTTCCCCGATGCGGACTTGATCAGATATTGTTTTTGCGAACGTTCCAAAACAAGGTTTTTCTGCATTTGATCCTCACATATTCCCGCCGACGCGCATCGGCGGCATGCAGCGGAAGTCTGAACGGGCACGACCTGTTCCACTTCCTTAAATTATAACAAATTCCGCGCGCAAATGGTAGCGCGCCGCGCAGTTTTTCGGGCATGTGTTTGGGGGTTGCGGGCGCGGAGGGATCCCGATGTCAAACCGTGCGCGTCATGGCATTTTGCAAAAACGCGTAAAGCGGCTTCAAAAGGCGGAAGTCGTGACGGATCCGATCGGCCAGCGCGGGATCGAGCGCGCCGGGCTCGAACGCCTCGGCGTGCTCCAGATAGAAATTTTTCTTTTTGAGCCACGGCAAAAGCGCCGCGCTCGCGCCGTCGCATTCGGCGGGAAGCCGCTTGTAATCCTCACCCGAAAGCGTGAAGGCGGCGTTGAGCGCCGGATCCTTGCAAAGTTTTGCGAACGCGCGGGGCTTTTTTGCGATCGCGGCGCGCAGACGCGCCATCTGCTGCGGCGGCGCGGCGTAAAATCCCATGCCCCACGCCACGTCGAACGCGCTGACTTCAAAATACAGCCCGAGACAGTCGGACGCGGTCTGCCCCGCGGGACGGAACCCCGCCCAAAGATGGTCGCGGTAGAGGGTCTTGTCGCGCGAAAAGCGCGTGTCCCGCCGAATGCGCGCCACCGCCCGCTCGGGGCGCGTGTCGAGCGTGTCGTCCACGTCCAAAACCGCATCCGAAACCGCCGCGGCCAGCGCGCGCATCGGGTCGCGGACGCTGTCGTAAAAGCGCGTGCGGTTTGCCTCGAAAAACGATTTTTCGTTGTGCTGCGCGAGCTCGAGGAAAAACGCGCGCGTGTCCGTCGTGAAACCTTCAAATGCCATCGATGTACGCTCCGTTTTGTGGAATGCACTTAGTGTACCACATTCGCCGATTTTTTGCGCAAAAGGGGAAGGGCGCAAGGCGCGGCGCGGCTTTTGGCGGCTTGTGTCAACGAAGCGTTTTGCGGGCTCGCGAGCTTCGAGCCTTCCCGGCGACGGCGGCACTCTCGCCGTGCGCCTTTGTCCCTGTTTCTTTCCGAACGCAAAGCGCCGCCTCCGAATCGATCGGAAGCGGCGCTTTGCTGCCGTAAACTTTTATTCGACCTCTTCGAACGCGCTCTCGGCGTCGGAGAAGCCCATCATGACCTTGAGGATGGCGTTGCCGTATTTTTCCATCATCAGCGCGGGCATCACGATGCTGTCCTGCACGACCGCGCGGGACGGGATGGCGCCGTCGCAGTCGACGGAGAAGCGGAAGCGGACCTCGCCGTCGGAGAAGTCCATCTCGAAGCAGCCGAAGATCAGCGTGTAGTTGATGCGGGTCAACAGCGCGGCCATCTCGGCGCGGGCGTCCTCGTCGCAGTTCAGATTGATCGTGGCGAAGACGAGATATTTGTCGTCGCGAAGGTCGATCAGAAGGCGGGTGCTCTGGAGCTTGTTTTTAAGGCTCACGCCCGCACGGATCAGCTCACGCTCTTCGTCGAACGAATATTTCCAATCGTCGTCGTCCAGGAAGCCGGTGATCGCGTTGTAAATTGCTTTGGAATAAGACATGTTGATGTTCCTCCGTTTTATTTTCTGCGCGGTTTCGCGCGGGCGCTTGCCTTTTTTTGTGAAGGCCTACGCACAGTATAGCACGTTTTGTGCCGGTTTTACAGAAGCTCTTACCCGTCGATTCGGGCAGGCTCTACGTCGGCGTGCGCCGTCTCGGCGGCGCAGACGCCGTTCATGACGCGGCAGATCGCCTCGCCGAAGCGCTCCATCATCAGCGCGGGGAGCACGATGCTGTCCTGCACGATGGCGCGGGACGGGAGCATGCCGTCGCAGTCGACGGGGAAGCGGAATCGGATGTCGCCGTCCGAAAAATCCATGTCGAAGCTGCCGTAGACGATGTCGTAGTTGATGCGGGTCAAAAGCGACGCCGTCTCGAAGCGGAACGCCTCGGCGCATTTAGGATCCATCGCGGCATAGACGAGGTATTTGTCGTCGCGGATGTCGATGAAAATGCGGGCGCGTTTTAAGACGTTGCCCAATTGGATTTCGGTGAAGACGACGCCGATCTCTTCTTCAAAATCGTAATTCCAGCCGTCGTCGTCCAGAAATACAGTGATCTGTTTGTAAAGCTCTTCGGAATAGTTCTTCACGATCCGTAACCTCCGTTTCGCGGATTCGGCTCCGCATTCGCGGCCCGTGACTGTAGAATAGCACGCCCCGCGCGGCGCTTTTTTAAGCGGCGCGGAGCTTTTTGAACGCCGCCTCGGCGGACACGCCGTTCATGACACAGCAGATCGCGTCGCCGTATTTGTTCATCATCGCGGCGGTCATGAGAATGCTGCGCTTGATCATGGCGTCGGATGGGGTCTCGCCGTCGCAGTCGACGGGGAAGCGGAAGCGCACCTCGCCGTCGGAAAAGTCCATTTCAAAATCGCCGAAGATCATGCGGTAATTGATGCGTGTCAGAAACTCCGCCAGCTCGAAGCGGTTTTCGGGTTCGCATTTCACGCGCGGCACGGCGAAGACGATGTATTTGTCGCTTCGCACGTCGACAAAAAGCGGAACCGCGCCCAGCGCGTTGTCGAGACGAAAGCCCGAGCAGATGGTGCCGTTGTCCTCGCGGAAGCGATACTTCCAGCCGTCCTCGTCCAGGAATTCGGCGATCCTTTGATACAGCTGTTCGGAATAATTCTTCATGATGGATAACCTCCGATTGTGAATTCGGCCTGTATGTTCGGCCCGTGACGATAGAATAGCACGCCCCGTGCGCGCTTTTTTTAAGAGATGCTTCGGCGCGCCAACGCCTCTTTCGCCGTGCATTCGCCGTTCATGACGGCACAGATCGCGTCGCCGTAGGTCGCCATCAGCAAAAACGGCAGAACGACGCTGTGCTTGACGATCTCGCTTGCGGGGGTCATGCCGGCGCAGTTGACGGCGTAGCGATACTGCATGTCGCCGTCCCCAAAATCAAACTCGAACCTGCCGAACGCGATTTTGCGGTTGATCGCGGAAAACAGCAGCGCCAGTTCGTTTCGATTCGCCTTCTCGCAGAAGTCAAGGATTCGGGCGAACACAATGTACTTGTCTTCGTATACGCCGACGGTCAAATAGACACATCCCGCCGCATTCGGCACACGGCGCTTCACGAAAAACGCGCCCCATTTTTCTTCGTATTCATAGTCCCAGCCGCTTTTTTCAAAGAACGCGGCGATTGCCCGCGCGATCTCGCCCGAATGTTTCATACCGTCGCCTCCGTTTTTTGCGGATGATGTCAGCATACCGCGCAAAAACGGGCGTCGTTTTAAGCGCATTTTTGCCCTTGACTCTACAATAGTGATAGAGTTTATCCTCTGATTGTGATAAGTTAAAAGAGGAGGGAAACGGCTGTTTTCGTCTTTGCAATAGATTGGCAGTGGGGAAAGCGGCGTCGCCGCGCGGGAAAAACGGCGCGGCGGGAAGGATCGATCGATGGCGAATTGTGATACGACGCAAAAAAGCGGCGTCCGGCGCAGCATCGCGCGCTTTGCGCCGGCCTATCTGTTCTCTTATTTTTTGCAGACCCTCTACGGCATGGCGGATCTTTTCATCATCGGCCGCTATGGCGGCGCGGCGGACACCACGGCGGTCGCCGTCGGCAGCCAGGTCATGCACATGCTGACGGTCATGCTCGTCGGCCTTGCGATGGGGACGACGGTTTTGATCGCGCGCGCCGCGGGAGCGAAAAACGACGCCGCCATGCGCCGCGCCGCGGGCAACACGTTCACGCTCTTCGGGATTTTGGCGATCGCGCTGACGGCGCTGCTTTTGTGTCTCGTTGTGCCGATTGTGCGCCTCGTCTCCACGCCGCGGGAGGCCGCCGCGGGCGCGCAGGCGTATCTTCGCATCTGTTTTGCAGGCGTCCCGTTCATCACGGCCTATAACGTCATCGCCGCCGTCTACCGCGGCATGGGCGACTCCAAAACGCCGCTTATCTTCGTCGCCGTGGCGTGCGCGTTCAACATCGCGCTTGATTATTTATTCATGGGCGCGTTTCAAATGGGGCCCGCGGGCGCGGCGCTTGGAACGACGCTGTCCCAGGCGGCGAGCGTGGCGTTCTCGATCTTCGCCATGAAACGGCGAAAGGAGACGATCTGCACGCGCGCCGATCTTCGCGTCGACCGCGCCGCGATGGGGAACCTTCTTCGCATCGGCGCGCCCGTCGCACTGCAGGACGGATTGATCCAGGTCGCGTTTTTGACCGTCACCGTCATCGCCAACCGACGCGGATTGACCGACGCGGCGGCGGTCGGCGTGGTCGAGAAAGTCATGGGCTTTATGTTCCTCGTCCCCTCGACGATGCTGTCCACCGTCTCGGCGCTCGGCACGCGGGAACTCGGCGCGGGGAACGAAAACGGTGCGAAACGCGTGCTTTTCTCGTGCATCGCGCTCGGCGCGTCGATCGCGCTTTGCGCCTCGATCATCGTGCAGTTTTCCGCCGACGGGATCGTCTCGCTCTTTACGCCCGACGCCGCCGCCATCCGCGCGGGCGTGCAGTATCTGCGCGGCTATATCTGGGACTGCCTCTTCGGCGTGATCCAGTTTTCCTTCAGCGGCTACTTCTGTGCGCGCGGCCGCTCCCGATTGTCGTTCTATCACAACATCGCCTCCATCGCGCTCGTACGCATCCCCGGCGCGGCGCTCGCGTCGGCAAGGTTTCCGAACACGCTTTTGCCGATGGGCATGGCCTCCTCCTGCGGCTCCCTCGCGTCGAGCCTGATCTGCGTCGGGATGTATCTTTATTTGCAGAAGAAGGATAAAAATAAGACGGCGGCGTGATGACAAAAGAAACGGAATGCATCGCATATTGCAAGCCTTCCCCTGGGAGGGGAAGGTGTCGAGCGATAGCGAGACGGATGAGGTGTCTTTGCGTCGAAAACGGAGTGCAGATTCAATAAAAAGGTCGGCAGTCGGAAAACAACGCCGTCTTCGCTGCACTTAAGATCAAGCCTGCCCGCCTATTTATTGAACTTGCTCAACAGGGACGCCTCATCAGTCAACCTGACGGTTGATAGCTTCACGCCTGAACTTGTCCCCTTCGGGGACGCTCGGGGAGCAAGCCCCTCCCGGATGAAGCCGTTGTCTGATTGCATTGCCCCGAACGCGACGTTCCGTTGACCGATCGAACAAGCCGTTTCCCCGCAAGCGCCCCGCTTCCGCCCTTCGCGAAAACGACGCGCCCTCTCCCATTTCCCCAATTAAGGACTCCCATGCGAAAAGAAAATCTGTTTTTCATCGGCGACGTGGCGCGCCTGTTCCACATCAGCGTCGGCACGCTGCGCCATTACGAATCGCTCGGGCTGGTCGTCCCGGAGGCGATCGACCCCGACACGGGCTATCGCTATTACAGCGTCCGCCAGTTCGAGCCGCTCAACACGATCCGTTACCTGCGTGCGCTGGACATGCCGCTGCCGAAGATTGCCGAGTTTTTGTCCGACCGCGACGTGCCGCGCATCGAGCGGATGCTCTTATCTCAAAAACAGCAGATCGCGCAGAAGCGCCGCGAGCTGGAATTGATCGACCGCAAGATCGACAACCGCCTGCGCCAGCTGCACGACGCGCAGCACTGCACGCTCGAAGAAATCGCGCTCGTGCAAACGCGGGAGCTTCGCGTGGCGCTGCTGGAAGGTGCACTGCCCGTGCGCAGCTCGGGCGACCTCGAGCTGCCGATCCGCCGTCTGGAGCCGCAGAAGCAGAAAAGCGCCGTTTTTTTGGGCAAAGTCGGCGTGGGACTGTCGCGCGAACACCTGCTCGGCGGCGAATTTTTCCCGTACGACGTGGTGTTCCTCACGCTCGACGACGAGGACGAGACGCCGCCCGAATTTCAGCGTCTGCCCGCCGCGCTGTGCGCGCGCATCCATTTTTGCGGCAGCCACACGCAGGCCCCCGCGCATTATCGAAAGCTGATGGATTATTTGGCGGAAAACGGCCTCGAACCCGACGGCTTCTCCCGCGAGATCACGCTCATCGACGACGGCGTGACGAGCGACCGCTCCCGCTTCGTCACGCGGATCGACCTGCCGGTGCGAAAAAGAAAGATTTGAGGGACCGCGCGGCAAAAAGGCAGCGGCGTTTTTGTGAAGGAGATTCCTGCGTGCGGTTGATCCCACGTTTCGTTGGCGACGGCGAAGAATCGCCCGCAAAGCCGGCGTTCGGGGCGCGTTCGGAAAACCCCGTTCCCGTTGACAAAACGCGTTTTTGAACGATATAATGAAGACAATTCCGCAAAAGCAGGTACGGAAAATTTGGTTCCATATGAAGGAGTGTTCGTATGCAGGATTCCATTCGCAGCTATATCAGCACCGGACTGATCCATTTCATGGCGTACCCCAACACGATGAAGGGCGAAGGCCCCATCGAGGAGACCATCCGCCGCATCGCGCTGGACGACTATTTCGACTCCATCGAAGTGACCTGGATCAAGGATCCCGAGGTCCGCAAAAACTGCGCCAAGCTTTTGAAAGAGAGCAAAATGCGCGTGTATTACGGCGGTCAGCCCCGCCTTCTGACCACGGGCTACAACCCCAACGCCCTCGACGAGGAGCAGCGCCTCATCGCCGAAAAGACGCTGATGGAGGGCATCGACGAGGCCTATGAGATGGGCGCGCTCGGCTTTGCGTTTTTGAGCGGCAAATACGAAGAAGACAAGTTTGAAGAGGCGTTTGCGCAGCTGAAAAAGACCACCGCGCACCTTTGCGCCTACGCCAAGTCCAAGGGCGACATGCGCGTCGCGCTGGAGGTGTTCGACTACGACGTCGACAAGTGCTCCATCATCGGGCCCGCGCCCGTCGCCGCGCGCTTTGCAAAGGAAATGCAGGCGGAATACGACAACTTCGGCCTGATGGTCGACCTGTCCCATCTGCCGCTTCTGCATGAGAACTGCGAGCAGTCCCTCGTGCCCGTCGCGCCGTACATCATCCACGCGCACATGGGCAACGCGGTCGACCCCGCGCTTCCCAAGGATACCCCCGGCTACGGCGACGCGCACCCGCGCTTCGGCTTCCCCGGCGGCGCGAACGACGTCCCCGAGCTTGCCGAGTATCTGCGTGCGCTCATCAAGGTCGGCTATCTCAAAAAGGGCGAGCCGCGCACGGTCAGCTTTGAGGTCAAGCCCTTCGGCGACGAGGATCCCGAGGCGGTCATTGCGAACGCCAAGCGCACGCTCAACGCGGCCTGGGAACTCGTGTAAGGAGTAACGCAAACAAATACCGCATCGTCTGCGGCGCCCGGCGGATCTTTTCCGCCGGGCCTTTGTTGTGCGCCCTTGAAATAGCGCCGCTATTGCTGCGGACGCACGCCGCGGCCGGGCGAAAAATCTCTCGCCGCTCGCTCTTGCCGATACGGTATTTGCTTGCTGTGGGAGGATAAGTGGGGCGGTTCTCGGTCAACGCAGCATTGCGGCGGCTTGAAATAGCGTTGCTATTCCTACGCCTTCGCGCCTCGATTTGACGCAAAAGCTCTCGTCATCTGCTCATCGGGCATCGACGCTCTTGCCGACTTTGTAACGCAAACAAATACCGCATCGTCTGCGGCGCCCGGCGGATCTTTTCCGCCGGGCCTTTGTTGTGCGCCCTTGAAATAGCGCCGCTATTCCTGCGGACGCACGCCGCGGCCGGGCGAAAAATCTCTCGCCGCTCGCTCTTGCCGATACGGCATTTGCTTGCTGAGGGAGGATAAGTGGGGCGGGGTTCGGTCAACGCAGCATTGCGGCAGGGATTCTTTGTCTGCCCGCAGAGGATAAGTGGTGACGGTTTTCGGTCAACGCTACATTGCGGCGGCTTGAAACAGCTCTGCTATTCGGAGCGCCTTCGCGCCTCGATTTGATATCGTCTTTCCAATACAAAAAGACCGCCATGGTATGTGGCGGCCTTTTTGTATTTTTCGATCATTGACAGGCTTTGCGGCATTTCAAAATTACTGCATCGCCTCCGCAACGCGCGCCCAGAATCCGCTTGCGACCAAATATGCGATCACACCGAAAACTCCCGCCAAAAGAATTCCGAGAACGACCCAAGCGATAATGCGCTCCCGATCCACTTTTTTCTGCGCCTCGATGTCTGTCGTATTATCCGGCTGCGGCGCTTCCGTCGCCGTGCCGCACCGCGTGCAAAACGCAGCGTCGTCCGGGATTTCTTTTCCGCATTTTCTGCAAAACATAATTCGTCCTCCGTGTTAAAATTCACATGATTTCCTGTTTGTTTCTAACATAAATCCATGACTTTAAAAGAAGATGTGAGTTCACCATAAAATCTCGATGCCGTAACGGTATTGTTTTATCGACGCGAAAGGGTCAAACACCTGTTTTCAAGCGGCGTCGGTTTGTTCCGACACAGTCGAATCTTCTTCTTTATTATAGCTCTTTTCCCCGTAATTTCAACATGCGCTTGTAAAACAACGGCGTTTTCTGTCGAACCTTCATGCCTACGTTCCCTCTCCGCCTTCTTTACGAATGCGGATGAAATGTGTATAATCAAACTGAAATTGCCGCGTCGGCGCGCCAAAAAAAGGGCGTTTGCGGCGAGATTATGCATCGGAAATTCATCATACGGAGGCAAACCATGACGCAGGACCGCATCATCATTCTCGATCTTGGCAGCGACGAAAACCCGCGTCTGGCGCGCGAGATCCGCGCGCTCGGCGTTTACAGCGAAATCTATCCCCACGACGTGACGGCGGACTTTTTGAAGAGCCTGCCCAACGTGCGCGGCATTGTTTTGAACGGCGGCGTGAACCGCGTCGTCGACGGCGTCGCGATCGACGTGTCGCCCGCGATCCGCGAACTCGGCATTCCCGTGCGCAGCGCCGACCACGACGGCTGCCCCGCCTGGCCTGCGGACGACGAGGCGCGCACCGCGGCGCTTCGCGCGTTCGTCTTTGACGAATGCCATGCCGAGGCCAACTGGAACATGGAGAACTTCATCGCCGATCAGGTCGAAGAGCTTCGCGCGCAGATCGGCGACAAAAAAGTGCTTCTGGCGCTGTCGGGCGGCGTGGATTCGTCCGTCGTCGCGGCGCTTTTGATCCGCGCGATCGGCAAGCAGCTGACGTGCGTTCACGTCAACCACGGCCTTCTTCGAAAGGGCGAGCCGGAGCAGGTCGTCGAGGTCTTCCGCCATCAGATGAACGCCAATTTGATCTATGTCGACGCCGTCGACCGCTTCCTCGACAAGCTGGCGGGCGTCGCCGATCCCGAGAAAAAGCGCAAGATCATCGGCGCGGAGTTCATTCGCGTCTTCGAAGAAGAGGCGCGCCGCCTGGACGGCATCGCGTTCCTCGCGCAGGGCACGATTTATCCCGACATCATCGAGTCCGGCACCAAGACGGTCAAGGCCGTCAAGAGCCATCACAACGTCGGCGGCCTGCCCGAGGATCTCAAATTCGAGCTGGTCGAGCCGCTCAAAATGCTCTTCAAGGACGAAGTGCGCGCCTGCGGCAAGGCGCTCGGGCTGCCCGATTCCATGGTCTATCGCCAGCCGTTCCCCGGCCCCGGCCTCGGCGTGCGCTGCCTCGGCGCGATCACGCGCGACCGACTGGAGAGCGTTCGCGAGTCCGACGCCATCCTTCGCGAGGAGTTCAAAAACGCGGGGCTCGAGGGCAAGGTCTGGCAGTATTTCACGATCGTTCCCGACTTTAAGTCCGTCGGCGTCCGCGACGGCAAGCGCACGTTCGACTGGCCCGTGATCCTGCGCGCCGTCAACACCGTCGACGCCATGACCGCCACGGTCGAGGACGTCCCCTTCGCGCTTTTGCAGCGCATCACCGCCCGCATCACCGCTGAGGTCCCGAACGTCAACCGCGTCCTGTACGATCTGACGCCCAAACCCTGCGGCACGATCGAGTGGGAGTGAGGTTTGCGTCTGAGCCGAAGCGTTCTGCCTGAACCATAGATTTTGCAAAAGACAAAGCGGCCGTGAACATCGCTTCGCGGCCGCTTTTTTGATGGGATTTTTTGAAAAACGCGCGTTAAAACGAAAACGTCTGCCGGCTTTCCATAATCTTCATGCAGATTTTCGCCATTTCCTCCGGCGTCTGCGGCATTCCCGCGCGCAGCCAGACGTAGACGATCGAGTGCATCGCGCCCTGATAGGCGCACGTTTCGTAGGAAAGCTGCGATGCGCTTTCACTTTCGCGCATCAAAAGGTCAAACACGTTCCCCGAGTACAGCGACGAGACGAGCGCGGCGTTTTCCCGTATCATTTGAAACAGCGCCGTGTAGTAGCGCTGCGGGTCGCGGCGCTTCGCCGCTTCGGCTGCGGTTTTTTGAAGGTTCACGACGTAGTCCCGCGCGACTTCGGCCAAAAGCGGCTTCAAATTCTCATAGCGGCGGTAGAATGCCATGCGCGACACGCCCGCCTCGCGGCAGAGCGCCGACACCGTGACCTTTTCAAGCGGCATTTTCCCCAAAAGCGCGATCAGCGCGCGATGCAGCGCCTGCCGCGGTTCGTCTTTGCGATCCATTTGCCTTTCTTTTGCCCTCCTTTTTCGAAAAAGCGTGACAGCTTTTTGCGGATGCGTCACAAGCGCCGTTGACAGCGCCGGCGATCGTGCGTTACAGTTGTATCAGTAACAATATATCGAATCCCGGCGAAAAACGCAAGGGGAACGAAAAAAGAAAGGATACACCGCTATGAAAATGGAAAATAAGGTCGTCGTCGTGACCGGCGCTTCCTCCGGCATGGGCCGCGCGATTGTCGAACGCTTCGTGCGCGAGGGCGCGAAGGTCGTGGCCGTCGCCCGCCGCCGCGAGCGTCTGGAGGCGCTTGCCGCGGCGCTTGCCGACGCGCCCGGCAAAGTCGCCGTTTATGTCGGCGACATCGGCAGCCGCGAGGTCAACGAGGGCATGATCGATTTCGCCGTGGAGACCTTCGGCGCGCTGGACGTGCTCGTCAACAACGCGGGCATCATGGACGACATGGCCCCCATCGGCGACGCGACGGACGAAAAATACGAGCAGGTCATGCGCGTCAACGTCTACGGCCCGATAACCGCGATCCGCAAGGCGGTCAATTACTTTAAAGAGGCGGGGCGTCCCGGCAACATCATCAACGTCACCTCCGAGGGCGGCACGCATTCGTGCGCGGGCGTGATCTACTGCGCGTCCAAGGCGGCGATGAACTCCGTCACCCGCAACACGTCCTATATGTATCAAAACGACAACATCCGCTGCAACGCCATCGCACCCGGCGGCATCAACACCGAGATCGCCAATTCGATGGGCATGCCGAACATGGCGGGTTACGAGCGCGTGCAGACCGTTCTTGCCTGCTCGCCCAAACCCGGCAGTCCCGAGCAGATCGCCGCGGCGGCGCTGTTTTTGGCGAGCGACGAGTCCTCCTACGTCAACGGCGTGATCCTGCCCGTCGACGGCGGCTGGTGCGCGATGTAACGGAAGCTGTAACAAAACAGGAAGAAAAACGAAAAGGACGCTTGGGGCACCTTCCTTGCAGAGGGTGCCCCAAGGTGGCTTTTGTATCTCAATTTAATATGTTTCTTGAAACGGTGTAACCTACGGTTATGCCGTTTTTTCTTTATTGCGTTCGATGAGGTGCTGCTGGAAGGCTTCTTCCGTTTCCTCCGGGGTCAGTTCGTGCAGAATACCACGCCACTGTAATAGATGTCCAGAAGCTGCACACTCCATTCTGTTTACCTCCACAAATTGATGCTCGACCATTCGTAGGTGCTCGGATTTATTCGATATTGCAGGCTTTCTTCAAATAACCAAGCATTTCTTCCTCATGCACCTTATATGCGGTTTCTTTCCAATAAAGGCTGGCGACCTTATCCCCATGCTTCTCCGTAAGTTCACTCATAATGCGAAGTTTAATACTTCCTTTTGCAATCATATCTTTGAAGGTGCTTTTCTTTGCTTCGGGAGACATATTGGAAAACTTGGAATTTACATTACGCTGAATGATACAAAGGTTTCCGAATTGGTCAACGCCATCTTTCCACGATTCAAAAGTGCCCTCTGAAGGATTTTGCGGATACCAATGCTCAACAGAGTTTCTAAATTCAAACACAAAGTCGCTATATTGCTTCTTTCCGTTGCGGTCATTGAACCAAAGCAAATAGTCAAGATAATTGAAAACAATATGAGGCGTATTTACACCCATTGCATAGTTGCCGTCCGAACAAACATCAAAGAAGTTTTTCTTTACGGCATCAATCGCAATGCGCTCAGCAATCTCATTGAAGCAAGTTATATGATCGTTTCTTAAGTGTTCGCAGTCGTTCTTTGAGAGCCATACGAGCAATTCGGTAATCCAATGCATTGCCTTGGGCGAGATGTAGGAAACACGCAATGCAGACTGTATCATAATATTTGTTTTGGTTTGCCGATCATTCGTCTTCTTCCGTTTTCCGCGTTTTGTGAATTTGGAGTTTCCGTAGTAAGCCTTCTTTTTCGATCGTTGTCCAGAAACATAGAGGCTTTTTAAGCTCCATTCGCCATCTGTGCTGTCGTTTGCGTATTCTCTCTTAACAATGTATTTATCGAACAAGAATCGAGTTCTTAGCAGGCACACGATAAAGGTATGAGCGAATTCCTCCTTTTTACTTGCAATCTTTCCATCTTTGCCAACACCATAGTCGATAACTCTATTAAACGCATCCAGGAGCTTTTTATCATCCAGAAGTTCATCAACAATTTTCGACTCTGCCTTTTCGTGAGTTATTCCATAAAGATTTATATATACCTTTAGCGTATGCAGTAGGAAATAGGGAAACTCTATAATGCTTTCAAAACGCACACGAACATCGCCGTCAACATACCCCTCATCGTCTTCGATATTGAACTTTCTATCAATCAAATCGCATATACGATATCCTGTTGTTTCCTGCGTTGCTCCGTTGATGGCTTTCTTGTACTCCTGCCAACTATTTGAGGGCATGGCGTTCCATTCGGAGCCGAAAATTGATTCTCTAACCGCATTGTTCTTGCTTATAAAATGCATTTGAACATATCCGGTCATGTCGCTGCAGGCATCCCAAATTTTTGCAAACAAGCCCTTTTCAGTATCATCATTTAAGAAGCTCATGAGTGTAGCTTTCAAAATATCGTGCTGCTCCAACTGTTCGCCTCGTGTGTTCATTATCTCAAAGTATCGGTTAAGGTCTGTATTCTCCGGAACTTCAATTCTGTAAACAATGACCTTTGCGAGCTTTTTAATAAAAGCCTCTTTATCAAAATCTGCTCGTTCTAACTTGTGAGACAAAATCTTAATACCTCGCTGGATACTTGGTTCAATCCTATCCATATCCAATTTGCTGCGGTTTTCAAGGAGGAGTTCTTCTATATTTCTAAGTGTATAGTTTGACTTTTCTCTGCAGGCAAAGGTGAGCGTTGGCTTTACTTTAATTCCAAGGCAGTTCAACAACAAATATAATGAAGTAAGCCGTTGCTGACCATCAACGACCTCATATCTGCCATTTTGCTTAGAAACAATCAATGAACCGATATAGT
>CAKTSO010000036.1 GCA_934613185.1 uncultured Clostridia bacterium
GTGCCGATGATGATCGTGCCGTATTATTCCGTCATTGGCGGCTGGGTGCTGAAATATCTGTTTGAATACCTGCGCGGCAATGCGGAAGCGGTCGCGGCGGACGGGTACTTCTCCGGGTTCATCGCCTCGTCGGCAAGCGTCGAGTTCTGGTTTCTCATGTTTTCCGCGCTCGTGTTCTTTACGATCCTTGCGGGCGTCAAAAACGGCGTGGAGAAGGTCTCGAAGGTTCTCATGCCGATGCTCGTGGTTCTGGCGATCGTCGTGACGATCTATTCCATGACGCGCCCCGGCGCGCTCGAGGGCGTCAAATACTTCCTCGTGCCGGACTTCCAGCATTTTTCGTGGATGACCGTCGTCGCGGCGATGGGGCAGATGTTCTATTCGCTTTCGATCGCAATGGGCATTTTGTACACCTACGGCTCCTACATCGGCAAGGACGTCGACATCGAAAAAAGCACGACGCAGGTCGAGATCTTCGACACGGGCATCGCGCTCCTTGCCGGTCTTATGATTATCCCCGCGGTCTTCGCCTTCTCCGGCGGGGACATGGCGACCCTGAAAGCCGGGCCGTCGCTGACGTTCATCACGCTGCCGAAGATTTTCGCCAGCATGGGGCTTGGCACGCCGGTCGGCATCGCGTTCTTCCTGATGTTCTTCTTCGCGGCGCTGACAAGCGCGATCTCCCTTTTGGAGACGAGCGTCTCCACATTGCAGGACGAACTGCATTTGAGCCGCTCGAAGTCCTGCCTCGTGATGGTCGCCGTCATGCTCGTCATCGGCACGCTGTCGTCTCTGGGGTACGGCGTGTGGGATCATGTGCTCGTCTTCGGCATGGCGTTCCTCGACTTCTTCGATTTCCTGACCAACTCGGTCATGATGCCGATCGCGGCGCTTGCGACGTGCTTTTTGATCGTCCGCGTCGTCGGCTTCAAGAAAATGGATGAGGAGATCGAGCTTTCCGGCGACTTCAAGCGCAAAAATCTCTATCACTTCTTCCTGAAATTCCTCGCGCCCGTGTGCATCACGATCATTCTGTTAAGCTCCATTGCCAACGTGCTCGGGTGGATTCAGATGTAATGGGACGCTGTCCTGCGAACAGGAAAACAAGTCCGAAACGAAACGCCCCGCTCGCGGTTTCATGCCGCAGGCGGGGCGTTTTTTATGCGCTTTATTTTTTATTGTCCTCGGGACGGGCGTTCGCGCCGCTGCCGTAGATGAACAGGATCTCGAGGCTGCCGCCCTCTTCAAAGCGGAAGACGTGCCACTCGTTCTCGGGGAAGTGCAGGAGCATTCCCGTCTCCAGCGGAGCCTTGTGCAAAAGATGCTCCGGCTCGCCGCCGTATTCGACCCACGCGCGGTCGGCGGCCTTGATATAGACGCACTCCTCGGCGTGATGGTGCGGGGCCATGGGGCCGTACTCGGCGCTGTAAAGGCCGAAGCCCACGTTCATGCCGTTCGTCACGACGGGGCCGTTCGGGCCGACGGCGTCGGCGATGCCGCGGCCGGGCAGCGCGCGGACGGCCAGCTCTTCTCGTTTCATCTGATCCATGAGAAATTCTCCTTATTAAATAAATATCGATCACGCATGCGCGTCGGATTCGGAAATTTCGGTCTCTTCGGGCGGACGCTCGCCGTGGCGCGATTTTTCCAGCGCGCCCGCGACGACGCCGATCGCGCCGACGATGATCTTATTGTAATAGGTCAGCACGCGCCAAAGGAGCATCGACGAAAACACGAACTTCGGCGTGAAGACCCGGCGGAACAGCAGCAGGAACCCGCCCTCCGACGCGCCCGACGCACCCGGCAGCGGGAAAAAGTAGATCGTCGACCACATGAACGCCTGAAGCAGGACGATCTTCAAATACGAATGCACATGCAGCCCGAACGCGCGGTAGAGACAGTACGTCACCGAGTAAAGCAGCGCGTAAAACAGCACGTCGAACGCCGTCAAAACGAACATATGCCCGATGTGGCTTCGAAGGTACGCGCCCGCCTCGTGAAAGTCGGACAACACGTCGTTTAACTGATTTTGCAGCTTTTCGGGGTTGCGGCAAAGATGCAGCCGCGTCAGCGTCCGCACGAGCCACGAAAACAGCGCGTGTGTCATGTGCGTGGAGACGGTCGCCGCGATGACGAGCGCCACGCAGCCCATCGACAGCACGATCCCGAGGATGCCCAGCGGGATGAACGACGCCATCGCGCTTTTAATGAAGGAATACTGCGTCACGAACCCGAAGAACGTGAACAAGAAGATCGCCGTCTGATGCGTGACGAAGCGGATCATGACGACACTCGTGCCGTGGCCGACGCTCAAGCCCTGCTGATACATGTCCAGAACCTGCATCGGCTGGCCGCCCGTGCTCGACGGGGTAATGGCGCTGTAGAACTGGCCGATGAGCGCCGTGCGCAGCGCGTGGAAATAGCCGACGCGGCTGCCCGGGCAGAGCCAGCGGATCGTGAAGAACATCGCCCAGCCCTCGATCAGAAGAAATCCGAGCGAGCAGGCGACGGCGAGCGCAAGCCATGCGGAATCGAGCGTTCGCATCGCCTCCGCGACGTTCGTCAGCGACTCGTCGCGCAGAAGAAGATAGGCCATCACGCCCGCAATCGCGGCGATGTAGGCGAGATTGAGCCACATTTTCCCCTTCTTTTTGGGCTGCTTTTCGGGCGACTGCATCATGGCGAACCTCCTTTTTACTTTCGATCCATCAAGAAATTATAGGGGAGCAAAGGGCCATTGTCAACTTGCCGCACGGGCAGTCTTCCTTAGGGTTTTCTTAAAATCCTCTTGCGAAGAAGAACGCTGTTTTGCCGCGGACGAAAAGCGCTTTTCGACATGAAAAACAGGCGCGATCGAAAATTTCCTCATAATATGACGACTGCCCGACTTCTGTCGGGCAGCCGGTGTTCTTTTTCAAGCCTTTCGCGCGCAAAAAGCCGCGAAAGACGGCGCTGCAATTTGTTTTTTTGGGATTTACCAGCGGTCGAAGTGGAAACGGCTCTCGTCCCAACGATCGGGCGCGGGCGGTTCGACGGCGGGATGGCCGACGACCACGACGCTCATCGTCAGAATGTCGTCGTCCTCGATGCCGCAGACCTCCTTGACGGCCGCGCAGCGTTCCTTGTTGTCAAACAGGCCGCACCAGCACGTCCCCAGGCCCATTCCGCGCGCGGCAAGAAGCATGTTCTCGATCGCGGCGGCGGTGTCCTGCGTCAAATGCGTGACGTTGTCGTTCAGCTTGCGGTCGGCGCACACGACGATCGCGCAGCCGGCCTCGGGGCCGAACTTCATGTAGGGGTGCGCCGCGGCGAGGCGTTCGATGTCCTCTTTTTTCGTCAGCACGACAAAATGCCACGGCAGGCGCTTCATGGCACTGGGTGCGTAGACCGCGGCCTTCAAAAGCGCGTCGATGTCCTCGCGCGACACGGGTTCGCCCGTGTAGTGGCGAATGCTTCTTCTGGTGAGGATGGCTTCCATAACGTCCATTGGTTCTGGCTCCTTTGCCGTAAAATCGTGTTATTTTTATTTTTCGCCGCGCGAACGAAAATTCCTTTTTCCATTTTCAAAAACAAGTCCTTTTTTTCGCTCAAATTTTCGGTGCGCATGACGACGCGATGTGCTAAAATAAAAGCAACGAATCAAAGCGGACGTACGCGGTTCCGCTTTTCAAAAAAAGGAGAATTCCATGGATCTGAGTACTTTTGTCGAACGCATCGAAAAAGAGGGCCTGCGCGTGCGCGGGATCGAGGTCTATCAGCACGGCAGAAAGATCGCAAGCCGCCGCTGGACGCCGAATTACCGCTATCCCCTGCACTCACTGAGCAAATCGTTCACGTCCCTTGCCATCGGCATGCTGGTCGACGAGGGCAAGCTCGGCGTTCGCGAAAAAATCGTCGACCTGTTCCCGTCCCTTGCGCCGGAAAAGCCGATGCCCTATCTGGACGAGCTTTGCGTCGAACATCTTTTGACGATGACGACGGGGCACGACCACGACGTGCGCTACGACCCCGAGGACGGCTACGACGAGGACGACGGCGTGCGCTTTTTCCTGCACGATCCGATCGCGAAGAAGCCCGGGACGTATTTTTGCTATAACCAGATGGCGACCTACACGCTTTCGGCGATCGTCACCAAGCTGACCGGGCAGACGCTTTGCGAATATCTCACGCCGCGCCTGTTCGATCCGCTCGGGATCGAAAATCCCCCGTGGCAGATCTGCTCCAAGGGGCGGAATCTGGGCTACACCGGCCTCATGCTCAACACCTCCGAGATCGCCAAGCTCGGCATTTTGCATTTAAACCGCGGCGTCTACGAGGGCAAACGCCTCGTCAGCGCCGAATGGATCGACAAAAGCGGGCAGGCGCTCGCCGACACCACGCCGCACAATGACGGCCCCGACAACGAGTACGGCTACGGCTATCAGTTCTGGCGCTGCGTCCCGCGCGCCAAGGCTTACCGCGCCGACGGCATGTGGGGCCAGTTCGTCATCATTTCTCACGAATTGGACAGCGTCGTCGCCGTCTCCTCCTGGGAAAAGAACAACGCGCAGGGCATTCTGACCGCCATCTGGGACACGATCACGCCGCAATTGGAAGCCGCGAAATAAAAGAGAATCATCAAAAAAACGGAAGCCCTTCGAAATGCAGGAGGCAGCTTCCGTTTGTTTTTTGTGAATGCCAAACGCATAAAACGAGCGCGAACGATTCGCGCGTTGAATGGATTCCGGCAAAAATCCGCATAAATAACCGTTCGCGTTTCATTCGCTTCGCGCGAACGCCCGCCGCCGCGGCGTTTGCGGGAAAATTGCGTTAAATTTTTATGGACGACGCTTTTCAATTCGTGTAAAATACCTTCGTACTAAAAAGTGCAGCAAGTAATATAGTAGGCTTTTGCAGGCAGGTAAATTCAAGGGGGGAGTATTTTTATGGCGACCAAATTCATTTTCGTCACGGGCGGCGTGGTGTCCGGCCTCGGCAAGGGCATCTGCGCGGCCTCGCTCGGGCGGCTTCTGAAACAGCGGGGCTTGAGCGTCCGCAACCAGAAGTTCGACCCGTATTACAACGTCGATCCCGGCACGATGAGCCCGTATCAGCACGGCGAAGTGTTCGTCACCGACGACGGCGCGGAGACGGACCTGGATCTCGGGCATTACGAGCGTTTCGTCGACGAAAGCCTTTCGGGCAACGCGTCGGTCTCCTCCGGCAAGGTCGTCTGGTCGGTCCTGAACCGCGAGCGCCGCGGCGACTATCTCGGCGCGACGGTGCAGATTATCCCCCACATCACCAATGAGATCAAAGAGCGCGTCTACGCCATGGCGGGCGACGACGTCGACGTCGTCATCAGCGAGATCGGCGGCACCGTCGGCGACATCGAAAGCCAGCCCTTCCTCGAGGCCATTCGCCAGGTCGGCGCGGAAAAAGGGCGCGAGAACGTATTGTATATCCACGTCCCGCTGATCGTGCAGATCCCGGGAAGCGACGAGCTCAAATCCAAGCCGACGCAGCATTCGGTCAAGGAGCTTTTGAGCCTCGGCATCCAGCCGGACATCCTCGTTTGCCGCTGCGACGTGCCGATCACCGAAGAGATCCGCCGCAAGATCTCCCTTTTCTGCAACGTGGAACCCGAGTGCGTCATTCAAAACGCCACCGCGCGCTCGCTTTACGAAGTGCCGCTCATGCTCGCGCGCGAAGGGCTCGACGAAGAAGTCTGCCGCAAGCTCCGCCTCTATACGCCCCAGCCCGACCTGCGCGAGTGGTGCGCCATGGTCGAAAAAGAGAAGAACGCCCACAGAAGCGTCGAGATCGCGCTCGTCGGGAAATACACGCAGCTTCACGACGCGTATTTGAGCGTCGTCGAGGCGCTGCACCACGCCGGCATCGCCAACGACGCCATCGTCTCCATCCGCTGGATCGACTCCGAAACGCTCACCGACGAAAACGTCGAGGACGTGCTTTCCGGCGTCGGCGGGATCATCGTCCCCGGCGGCTTCGGCGACCGCGGCATCGAGGGCATGATCCGCGCCGTGCGCTATGCAAGAGAAAACGACGTGCCGTATTTCGGCATCTGCCTCGGGATGCAGATGGCGGTCGTCGAGTGCGCCCGCGACATGGCGCATCTTTCCGGCGCGCATTCTGCCGAGTTCCCCGAAAACTGCAAATACCCCGTCATCGACCTCATGGCAGATCAAAAGGACGTCACCGCAAAGGGCGGCACGATGCGCCTTGGCAAATACCCCTGCGTGCTTGCCGAGGACAGTGCGTCGCGCAAGCTCTACGGCGAAAAAGAGATTTGGGAGCGTCACCGCCATCGCTATGAGTTTAACAACGATTACCGTCAGACGCTGACCGACGCGGGCCTCAAGATCGCTGGCACGTCGCCCGACGGTCGGCTGGTCGAGATCGTCGAGCTGCCCGACCACCCCTGGTTCGTCGGCGTGCAGTTCCACCCCGAGTTCAAGAGCCGCCCGAACCGTTCGCATCCGCTGTTCTTCGGCTTCGTCCGCGCGGCGCTTGCCAAAAAGGAGAGTGCCGAATGAAAAATCAAACGGTCATCGTTCTGGATTTCGGCGGCCAGTACAACCAGCTGATCGCCCGCCGCGTGCGCGAGTGCAGCGTCTACTGCGAGGTGCTGTCCTACAAGACCCCGCTGTCCGAGATCAAAGCCAAGCAGCCCATCGGCATCATCTTCACCGGCGGCCCCAACAGCGTCTATCTGGAGTCGTCGCCGCACGTCGACCCCGAGATCTTCACCCTCGGCGTGCCGATCCTCGGCATCTGCTACGGCTGCCAGCTGATCGCCCACACCCTGGGCGGCCTCGTCACCGCCGCGCAGAGCGACACCGCGCGCGAATACGGCAAGACCGTCACCGAATTTGACACGTCCTGCACCCTGTTCCGCGACCTTCCCGAAGAGAGCGTGACGTGGATGAGCCACGGCGACTACCTCGCCCGCGTTCCCGAAGGGTTCGCACTCGTCGGACACACCGAAGCCTGCCCCACGGCGGCCATCGCCGACGAAGCGCGCGGGTTCTACGGCGTGCAGTTCCATCCCGAGGTCAACCACACCCAATACGGGCAGCAGATGCTCCGCAACTTCCTCTTTCATGTCTGCCATGCCGCGGGCGACTGGACGATGGGCGACTTCTGCCGCCGCACCGTCGAGTCGCTGAAACAGACGATCGGTGAAGGCCGCGTTCTGCTTGCGCTCTCCGGCGGCGTCGATTCCTCCGTTTTGGCGGCGCTCCTTGCCGAGGCGATCGGAAACCGCCTGACGTGCGTGTTCGTCGATCACGGCATGATGCGCAAAAACGAGGGCGACGAGGTCGAGGCCGCGTTCGCCAAATGGGACGTGCGGTTCGTGCGCGTCGACGCGTCCGAGCGCTTTTTGTCCAAGCTTTCCGGCGTGACCGATCCGCAGAAAAAGCGCCATATCATCGGCGCGGAGTTCGGCTATGTCTTCCTCGACGAGGCCAACCGCTTCGGCATCACCGGGCAGGACTTCCTCGCACAGGGGACGATCTACCCCGACGTCATCGAGTCCGGCAAGGACGAGGCCGACGTCATCAAGAGCCATCACAACACGCTCCTTCCCCGCGAAGTCGTCGAGCGCTTCCGCGGCGTTCTGGAGCCGCTGAACCTTCTGTTCAAAGACGAAGTCCGCGCGCTCGGACGGGAGCTCGGCCTGCCCGATTATCTCGTCAACCGCCAGCCGTTCCCCGGCCCCGGCCTTGCCGTGCGCATCATCGGCGACATCACGCGCGAGAAGCTCGACCTTCTGCGCGAGGCCGATTATATCTATCGCGACGAAATCGCCAAATCGGGCGTCGCGGGCGACCTTTCTCAGTATTTCGCCGTTTTGACCGACACCCGCTCCGTCGGCGTCATGGGCGACGGCAGAACGTATGAGAATCTGATCGCCCTTCGCGCCGTCACCACGAACGACTTCATGACCGCCGAGTGGGCGCGCATCCCCTACGACGTCCTCGACCGCGTCTCCACCCGCATCGTCAACGAAGTCCCCCACGTCAACCGTATCGTCTATGACATCACGAGCAAACCGCCCGCGACGATCGAGTGGGAGTGAGGTTTTCACGATTCCAACGAAATGACAGAGCCCCCGTCGCTTGATTTAAGGTCAAGCGGCAGGGGTGCTTTTATATGTTACGTTCTTTGTTTCGCTTCATTGTCGGCGTTTCGGCGCTTTCCCCGACATCCCCTCGGCGAGAGGCCGGTTTTCTCGCGAAAGAGCTTGCCGAAACGGCTCGAGCGGCCGAAGTCGACAGTGGAGACAGCCTCGACGATTCGCTGCATTGCCATTCGCCCCTGTCGTTCTTTTTTGTGAATTGCCGGAGGATATTCGGATGGACGGCGGAAAAATTTGCAATATAATGAGAACAGAAGACGCGGCGGCGGATTCCGAACCGGCACGTTCGTCCGCGAAGGATGACCGCGCACAGGATTCCAACGCGTTTTTTGAGGTGAGATCATGATTTTTACGCAGCATTACGATTCCCCGCCGGGCGGGATTCTGCTGGCGGCGGACGAGGTCGGCTTGACGGGGCTTTGGTTCGACGGGCAAAAACACTTTGCGCGCGGGCTGTCCGCAGAACGAATCGAGAAGGACACGCCGATCCTGTCGGAGACGAAGCGTTGGCTGGACGATTATTTTGAAGGCAAAGTGCCGACGCGCCTGCCGACGCTGCACCCGATCGGCTCCCCGTTTCAGAGGGACGTGTGGAGCATTTTACTGGAGATCCCCTACGGGCAGACGACGACTTACGGCGAGATCGCGCGGCGGCTCGCGGCGCGGCGGGGGCTTCCCCGCATGTCCGCGCAGGCGGTCGGCGGCGCGGTGGGGCACAACGAAATTTCGATCCTCATCCCCTGCCATCGGGTCGTCGGCGCAAACGGCAGTCTGACCGGCTACGCGGGCGGCATCGACAAAAAAATGAAGCTGCTGGAACTGGAAGGTGTCGACACGTGTGCGTTCTTTGTGCCGAAGAAGGGGACGGCGTTATGACAACGAAACGGATGCGGTCGGCGAATCGCGCGGAGATCGAAAAGGCGTTCACACGGCAGGCGGATCATTTTGAAAGCGTCAAAACGCAAAAGAGCAAGGGGTGATGCGGCGGCGTTATTCAGCCGCAGTACCCCCGCAAAGCCGATTTCTCCTGTTTGGAGGCAGCTAAAAACAGCGCCTCTTCCATCAGAGGCGCCGTCGTCCGTCGTTAAATTCAAGCAAGGGACCGTCTTTGCGTATCGAACGATTACTCGATAGAAAACTCGTCGCTGAGCGCGATCTTCATAAGCGCATCATCGTCAAGCTCGTGTTTTTTCCACAATTCGGCCTCTTCTTTTTTCAGCGGAATCAGCAGCGTTGCGGGCTTTCTGCAGCCGTCTTCGTCCGTAATTCCCCACGGTGTCGCAGCGCCGCCTTCGCAGACAAGCACTATTTCGCCATCCTCCGTGCGGTACAGTCTCTGCGACTGTTGCAAAGAGGGATCGTACGGATCAGGGCCGTAAAGATTATGCTCTCCGAAAAACCTTGCGCCGCAAAGACTATAGTATCCACCGTCCGTGGTCCGCCAGTCCTGAAAAACATACCGCATTCCGTGTCTTGTTTCATAATCTTCTTCACAATCTTCTTTCCCATCCCTGACCATCATGCACACCACCACGCACACATATTTTCCCGGGTTGTTCTTCACCGCTTCCGCCGCCATAGTCTCAAAATCAATGTCGTCTATCGGACCGTCTCTGCCCTCAGCCAAGACAACGTCAACACCGACGATCATTCCGTACCACCACGCCTCTCCTTCTTCACGCTTTTGTTCCATCCAGGCATCACGCATTTGGTCCTGCCAGGCATCGGCTTGCCGTGCCAGATCTTCGTCCCCCCGCACACGCACAGTCTCGAATTCATCTTGTTCTGCTTCTTCATCCCAGTCGTCTTCGTCCCAGACGCTGACTCCATACTGGAACTCGTCGCTATACTTCCACTGACACTTCCACCGACCGAATTCCAGATACTCACATTTCTCCATCGCTCTAGACTTCAGCTGTTCTTCAAATTCCTCAATCGTAATTTTCTTAGTATCATTTTCCATGTCGGCATCTCCTTTTGTGTTTTTTAATTAAAATCGTTAAAAAATCTGTTATCACCGTTTGTCGTGATTATATAATAAATATTTTTAATTTTCAACAGAAAAATGTACCTTTTCACGCATTTTCTGTCTTTCTGCCCACCGTTCGTTTGCTTCGATCTTCTTTTGAAAACACGCGAGCCGTTCTCTTTGCTCCCCGTTTTACGCAAAAAACAGCGGAATCGTGCAAAAGCGCCTTGACAAGAGCGGGGCGCGGTGTTATAAATAACACGTTCGGATTTTTCCGAACGAAAAAAGTCGGAGGAGACGGAACATGCTGAACTTTGCGGCGACGATGAATATCTCCATGTGCATGATGACCATGCGCATGATGTGCGCTGCTCAAAATTCCATGCTTTCCGTGATGAACCTCGACTGAAGAGGGCGCGCAAAAGCGGCGAAAAAGTCGCGCGCGACAGAAACGCAGTTTCGGCGGGAGGCAGGATTGCTTCCCGCCTTTTGTTTTCACCGTTTGCAAAGGAGAATCTCATGATTCAGATCGAACATCTCGGAAAGACCTACGAAAGCGCCGCAGGCAATGTCGAAGCGCTGCGCGACATCAACCTGACGATCGAAGACGGCGACATCTTCGGCATCATCGGTCTGTCCGGCGCCGGAAAAAGCACGCTGGTGCGCTGCATCAACTATCTGGAAAAGCCCACGAGCGGCCGCGTCGTCTTCGACGGACACGATTTAAACGATCTTTCCAAAAAAGAGCTTTTGAAAATGCGGCAGCAGATCGGCATGATCTTCCAGGGCTTCAACCTCCTGTCGCAGAAAAAGGCGCTCAAAAACGTCTGCTTCCCGATGGAGATTGCGGGCGTTCCCAAGGCCGAGGCGCGCGCCCGCGCCAAAGAGCTTTTGGAGCTGGTCGGTCTGGGCGATCGCCTGGACGCGTATCCCTCCCAGCTTTCGGGCGGGCAGAAACAGCGCGTCGCCATCGCCCGCGCGCTTGCGATGAACCCGCGGGTTCTGCTTTGCGACGAGGCCACGAGCGCGCTCGACCCGAACACGACGCGTTCGATCCTCGAACTGCTCCAGCACATCAACCGGACCCTCGGCGTAACGATCGTCATCATCACGCACGAAATGAAGGTCATCGAGCAGATCTGCAACCGCGTCGCGGTCATCGACCAAAGCCAGATCGTCGAGACGGGGCTCGTCAAGGACGTGTTCGTCAATCCCCGCTCCCGCATCGCGCGCGAATTGATCCTGCCAAAGAGCGAAGCGGTCGACCTCGTCACCGGGACGCGCTGCGTGCGCATCGTCTTCGACGGCAACTCGGCGTTCGAGCCGGTCGTGTCGAACATCGTTCTGGAGTGCCACTGCGCCGTCAATATTCTGGGCGCGGACACGAAGAACATCGGCGGCAAGGCCTACGGGCAGATGATCCTGCAGCTTCCCGAGGAAGAGGCGTCCGTCGCGCGGATCCTGGCATATCTGGACAGCCGCGGCATTCACTACGAAGAAACCCGCGAGGAGGTCAAATAAATGGATTCCGGCATCGTCAAACTCATCGCCGTCGGTATTTTGCAGACGCTTTACATGACGCTCGGCTCGGCGCTTCTTGCGTATCTGATCGGGCTTCCCGTCGGCGTCGTTCTCTACGCGACCGACCGCGGCGGCGTGTGGGAAAACCGCATCGTCAACCGCATTTTGGGCATTATCGTTAACTTCCTGCGGTCGGTTCCGTTCATCATCCTTCTGATCTGGGTGCTTCCCGTCACGCGCGCCATCGTCGGCACGTCGATCGGCTCGACGGCGACGATCGTCCCGCTGGTCATTTCCGCCGCGCCGTTCGTGGCGCGCATGGTCGAGTCCTCTTTGAAGGAGGTCGACGCGGGCGTGATCGAGGCGGCGCACGCCATGGGCGCGTCTCCCATTCAGATCATCACCAAAGTGCTTCTTCCCGAAGCGCTCCCGTCCCTCGTGGTCGGCAGCTCGATCGCCGTGACGACGATCCTGGGCTACTCGGCCATGTCGGGCTTCACCGGCGGCGGCGGCCTCGGCGCGATCGCGATCAACTACGGCTACTACCGCTATCAGAACGATATGATGCTCATCACGGTCGTGCTGCTGGTCATCGTCGTTCAAATCCTCCAGGAGCTTGGCATGCATTTTGCAAAGCTTTCAGATAAAAGGATAAGGTAAAACGAAAGGAGAAAACCAAAATGAAAAAAGCACTTGTCCTGATCCTGACGCTTGCCCTCGCGCTGACCGCTCTGGTCGGCTGCGGCAAGAAGGCCGATGACGCCGCTGCCGACGCGCCCGCCGATACGGCGGCTGCGACCGAAGCGGCCGACGCGACCAAAGAGACCAAAGTCATCAAAGTCGGCGCGACCCCCGCGCCGCACGCGCAGATCCTTGAGGTGGCCAAGGAGGTTCTGGCGAAAGAGGGCTACGATCTTCAGATCGTCGAGTACAACGACTACGTCCTGCCCAACACGGCGACCGAGGACGGCGAGCTTGACGCCAACTACTTCCAGCACGGCCCGTATCTTGAGAACTTCAACGAGGAAAACGGCACGCACCTTGTGTCCGTCGCCGCGCTCCACTACGAGCCGATGTCCATCTACGCCGGCAAGACCGCCAGCCTTGACGAGCTCAAGGACGGCGCGACGATCGCCATTCCCAACGACGGCACCAACGAAGCCCGCGCGCTGAAGCTGCTCGAGGCCGAGGGCCTGATCACCCTGAAGGAGGACGCCGACTTCACCGCGACCGTCCTTGACATCAAGGACAATCCGCACAACTTCCAGATCCAGGAGATCGAAGCCGCGCAGATCCCGCGCACGCTTGCCGATGTCGACATCGCCGTGATCAACGGCAACTACGCCATCGGTGCCGGCCTTGACACCGAGCTTGTTCTGGCCAGCGAGAGCGCCGATTCCGAGGCCGCTCAGACCTACGCCAACGTGCTCGTCGTCAAGGAGGGCAACGAGGACAACGACGCGATCAAGGCGCTCGTCAAAGCCCTTGAGAGCGACGAAGTCCGCACCTTCATCGAAGAGACCTATGACGGCACGGTCGTCGCGCTGTTCTGAATTCTTCTAAACCAAAGCAATAAAAGCGCCCGCGCATGTTCCCGATCATGCGCAGGCGCTTTTTATTGTTCCCAAATTCGGCAACGGAAGCGAAAATCGCAGGCGCCGCCGAACGCGTCTGCGTGTCATGTTTCAGCGTCCGAATCAAAGGGCGGCGCGATCTCACTGCCGCGCCTTCTTTAAAATCGATAAGCGTTCATTCCTCGTCTTTCGGATTTCCCGCGTCGATCGCCTCGACGATGCAGGCGAGCCCCGCAATCAGAGAAAACAGGATCGCGCCGCCGAGCGCGCTTCCCAAAAACGCACCCGCAAAATAACCGACGATCCCCGCGACGATCATAATGACAAGCGCCGCCGCAGAACGTTTCATCGCATTTTCCTCCTTCCTTCAATCGATCAGACCGAGCCGCGCCAGCGCGTTCGCCACGCCGTCGTGCGCGTTGTCGTCCGTGTGAAGCCGCATGCGCGCCGACAATTCCTCCGGCGCGTTTCCCATCAGATATCCGCGGCCGACGCGCAGAAGCATCCGTTCGTCGTTGTAATTGTCGCCGAAGGCGATCGCATCCTTCAAATCGAACCCGAGGCGCGCGCACATGGCCTCGACCGCGTCGGCTTTATCCACATTGCGCGCCATGATCTCCACCAATATCGGCGACGAGCGCGCGACGCTGCATTCGGGGAACGCCTCGCGCACGGCACGATCGACCGCCGCGGTCTGCGATTCGGCGCAGGTCAGAAGGATCTTGCTGACGTCGTTCGCTTCGACGTCGTCCACGCCGCCCCTCTGTGCCCGCGCACCGATGATCTTCTCCTCCCGTTTCACACGCGGATGATCCACGTCGCACACGAGCCACCGGTCATGAGAATAGATCCCCCAAATGAGGTCAAACCCGCGCGATTCGACAAAATCGACGATCCGCCGCGCCAGGTCTTTCGAAAATCCGTGGTTTTCCAGCTCGCTCCCCGCCTCGTCGTACAAGATCGCGCCGCTGTACGCGATCACGGGACAGGAGACGCCCAAATCGCGCATGACGGTTTGAATGCCCGCAAGGCTTCTTCCGGAGACGATGACGAAGGGGATGCCCCGCCTGCCGAGCGCCTGCACGGCGTTTGCCGTCGCCGGACGCACGGTTTTATCGTCGGTCAAAAGCGTGCCGTCCACGTCGCTGAAGACGATCGTTTTCATGGGTTTTGTCCTCCTCATGGCGTATGCCTCCATTATAATTGATTTTCACGCATTTGCGCCATAAAAAAGAGGCCTCCGAATCGGATCGGAAGCCTCTTTTCTCTTTTCGTTCGCTGCCCGCACGATCACGCAGCCTGTTTCTTCCTGACGGACAGGACATGCAGACCGATGCCGACGACGACAATCGCCGCGCCGATCAGATCGGTCGCAAGGCCGGGGTAGATCAAAAGCAGACCGCCCGCAGCGCTCAGGACGCGCTGCCACCACGTCAGATAATCGTACAGATAGCCGCGCACCGCGACCGCGACGCCGAACAGTCCGATGAAGGACGTGATGATGATCAAAATGACATCGAACACCGACGCGTCAATGAACAGCAGCGCGGGATTCAGGCCGAAGATGTACGGAATGATGAACGCCGCAATGGCAAGCATGGAGGCGTTCAGCGCCGTCTTCATCGGTCTGGAGCCGGCGATGGCGCTGCCCGCATAGGCCGCGAGGGCAACCGG
>CAKTSO010000037.1 GCA_934613185.1 uncultured Clostridia bacterium
GCGCTGGTGCATTTTCCGCTTTATTTTGAATACAGCACGACGTGGATCGACCAGTTTGAACATCCTTCGGGGCGGCAGACGATGCTCGCCAACACCAACAAGCTCATTCGCTACGGCAACGGCGTGGACGGCATCAAGACCGGGTTCACCAACGACGCGGGGTTCTGCCTTTCCGCCTCGAGCGAACGCGGCGGGATGCGGCTGATCGCCGTGGTTCTGGGCGGGGATTCTTCCAAAGGACGGTTCAACGAGGCGATGGAGCTTCTGGAATGGGGCTTTGCCAATTATGAGATCCTGCGTCTCGATGCGCCGCCCGAGGAAGTCTCGATGAACGTTTCGGTGCGCGGCGGAAAGGCGGAACAGATAAGCGTGGAACCCGAAATGCCGTTTTGCCTTTTGATCGAAAAAGGGGAGGACGCGCAGCTTCGCCATGAAGTCCGTCTGCCGGATTCGGTCAACGCGCCGCTTGCAAAAGGGCAGACGCTCGGCGAGTGGGTCGTCTTCCGCGGCGAGGAAGAAGTCGGGAACATTCCGCTTTCGGCGATGGAGTCGGTCGAAAAGGCGGGGTTCGGCGATTTTGTCAAAAAGATCATCGATCTTTGGTACGGATCCAAAACGACAAAGGAGCAAACGGCGGTCGATCCGGCGCAAGGCGAGCCGGACGAATCCGCCGCGCCGACGCAAAACGCGTCCTGAAGGAGATTTGATAAGCGATAAAAAGCGGCCTGGGTGCGCGGCGTGTCGGCCGCGCGCCCGTTTTTTCGTTGCAGGCGG
Organism: uncultured Clostridia bacterium; assembly: GCA_934613185.1. Taxonomy (GTDB): domain Bacteria; phylum Bacillota; class Clostridia; order Christensenellales; family Maliibacteriaceae; genus RGIG9107. Next base: position 775 of record CAKTSO010000037.1, read on the forward strand.
CGGGAGAATCCGTTATAATATACATTACATCGCTTCGAATGATGGAAGGATGGCAAAACGAACGGGGAGGCGCATCGCCTTTTGGATACGATCATCAATATCATCTGTTCTTTGCCCGCTGTTTTGGCGGCGTTCACCATTCATGAGTATGCGCACGCAAAAACGGCGGACGCGCTGGGCGACCCGACGCCGCGCATGACGGGCCGCGTGACGCTCGATCCGTTCGCGCATATCGACTGGATCGGCCTTGTCTGCCTGCTCGTGGCGGGCTTCGGCTGGGGCAAGCCCGTGCGGGTGAATTCTTCTCATTTTAAAAAGCCGCGCCGCGACAGCGTGCTTGTGGCGGTCGCCGGACCGCTTTCCAATTTGATGCTTGCGCTTTTAAGCGGCGTTGTGTATGTGATCCTTCTGCGCTTTTATATTCGCATGGGCGCGGCGGGGGAGGTTTTGATGCGCATCGTTCTGCCGTTTGTGTCGTGGAACACGCTGCTTTTTGCGTTCAACATCATTCCCGTGCCGCCGCTTGACGGTTATAAAGTCATCAAGGGCTTTTCCAAGCACCCGTCGAATTCGTTCTTCCGCTTTATGGATAAATACGGAACGCTCGTTTTGATGGTGCTGTTTATGACGGGCATGACCTCGCGCTTTATCTCGCTGATCTCGTCGATCGTCAATCTGCCGATGATGACGCTTGCGGGGCTCGTGCTGCATTACTGAGGAAACGCATGGATCTTGTCGTAAAATTAAGCATGTTCGAAGGCCCGATGGACCTTCTTTTGCATCTGATCCGCAAGGCGGAGATCAACATCGAAGACATTTTCGTCTCGCAGATCACCGAACAGTACCTCGCCATCATCGACGAGGCAAAGCAGATGGATATGGCCGTGGCGGGCGAGTTCATCACAATGGCGGCGACGCTGATCGAGATCAAGTCGCGCTCGCTTTTGCCCAAGCCCGAAATGCCGGAGGACGAGCTTCCCGAGGATTATATCGACCCGCAGGAAATGCTCATCGCGCAGCTACAGCTTTACAATCTGTTCAAAGAGAACGCGGGGCAGATGCGGGAGCTGGAGCGCGAAGGTGTGGCGCATCGCTATAAGCTGCCCGAGGAGATCCTGCCGCCGAAGCCGGAACTCGATCTTGGCGGCGTGACGGCGCAGACGCTCTACGACGCGTTTTCGTCGCTCTTGCTGCGCCGCGCCGAACAGGAGGCGCGCAGTCCGTCGCAGCGGATCGTCCGCCGCGATGCGTTCACCGTCCCAGACCGCATGGCGCATCTTCGCCGCGTGCTTCGAAAACGCGGCCATGCGCATTTTGACGAATTGTTCGGCGACGCGGTCACGCGCGCGGAGATCGTCGTGACGTTTATGGCGATGCTTGAAATGATGCGCCTGGGGCGAATCACGATCGAACAAAAAGGCACGTTCGATGCGATCACGCTGAATTGGCGGGAAGCGCCGCGCGAGGCGGCAAGCGCGTAAGAATCCTGAGAAAAACGGAAGAATTAAAATTGGAAAACGAACAGTTGGAACAGCAAACGGAACAAATAGAACAAACAGAACAGACCGCGCACGCCGCAAAGCCGCACCGCGCCGCGCAGCAGATGCTGCCGCTGGAAGGGTTCGGCGACGTGACGCCGATCATCGAGGCGCTGCTTTTTGTCAGCGGCGAGCCGTTGACGATCGGGCAGATCGCCGCGGCGCTGGAGGCGGATAAAAAAGACGTCTCCATGGCGGTCGATCGTTTGGCCGACGAATACGACAGGGGAAAGCGTGGGCTTTGCATCGTCCGTTTTGCCGATAAAGTGCAGCTGGGCACGCGGAGCGACTACGCGCCGTATGTCGACCGCGTCTTTGCGCCGGCGACGCGCCAGTCGCTGTCGCAGTCGGCGATCGAGACGCTGTCGATCATCGCCTATCGTCAGCCGATCACGCGCGCGCAGATCGAACAGATCCGCGGCGTCAAATGCGAATACGCCGTGTCGAGCCTTCAGTCAAAAGGGCTGATCGAGGAAGTCGGCCGCCAGGAAAGCCTCGGCCGTCCGATTTTATACGGCACGACGGAGGCATTTTTGCGGCATTTCTCGATTTCGTCGCTCGACGAGCTGCCGAATCGGGAAGAACTGATCCTGCCGCAGGAATGATCGGCGGCGAAAAGACCAAAACAGGCATTAACAATACAAGAAGAAGGACACAAAAAATCATGAAGACGCTTGGCTATTACAACGGAAAAATCGACGAACTCGACCGCATGATGATCCCGATGAACGACCGTTCCAGTTATTTCGGCGACGGCGTTTACGACGCGACCTACTGCCGCAATTATAAGATCTTTGCGCTCGACGAACATATCGACCGCTTCCTTCGCAGCGCCGCGCTGCTTCGCATCGAAGTCGCGCAGAGCAAAGAAGAACTCCGCGATCTTTTGAACGAACTGGTCCGAAAGCTCGACGACGACGAACAGTTCGTCTATTTCCAGGCGACGCGCGGCACGGGTATGCGCGACCACGTCTTCCCGCAGGACGGCTCCAAGGCCAATTTGTGGGTCACGCTGACGCCGCGCAAGATCATGGATATCGACAAAAAATTGAAGCTCGTCACGATGGAGGACACGCGCTTTTTGCACTGCAACATCAAGACGATCAATCTGATCCCCAGCGTCATGGCGTCGCAGCGTGCGAAGGAGCACGGCTGCCAGGAGACGGTGTTCCATCGCGGCGACCGCGTGACCGAGTGCGCGCACAGCAACGTTCATATTTTAAAAGACGGCGTCTTCCGCACTGCGCCGACCGACTGCTACATCCTGCCGGGCATCGCGCGCGCTCATCTGATCTCGGCGTGCGGACGCTTGGGCGTTCCAGTCGATGAAACGGCGTTTACGCTGGAAGAACTCATGGCGGCGGACGAGGTCATCGTCTCATCCTCCGGCTGCCTCGGGCTTGCGGCGGACGAGATCGACGGCAAACCCGTCGGCGGCAAAGCGCCCGAGCTTTTGAAGAACATTCAAAACGAAGTTTGGAATGAGTTTATGACCGAGACGGCGGCGGACTGAAAAGAATAAGTAAGATACGGCGTTTTGCAAAAAGAGCGAAACGCCGTTTTTTCTATATTTTTCCTGCGATTTGGGCATGCTATGAAAAAGAGGTGAGAGGCATGGCGTGGATCGCGCTTTCGGCGTTTTTGATTTTGCTTTTGACGGCACCCGTCCGTGCGGCGGCGACGTTCGTCGTCGAAAAAGACGTGCAGTTCGGGTTCGGGATCCGCGTGGGATGGTTTCATTTTCTTCGCTGCGGAATCGTGCGGCGCGCCGCTGCGGGGCGCTATGAAGCGGTTTTGTTTGACGAAAACGACGGGCTTTGCGCAAGCGTGCCGTTGCTTGTGAAAAAGCGAAACAACGATCAGGCGAAAGAAGAGAAAAAAGCGGCGCTTTCGACGTTTTTTCGCGCGCTTCGGCTGCGCGAAGCAGAGCTTTACGGGCAATGGAACGGAACGGACGCGGCGCGCTCGGCCGTTTTGTTTGCGGCGGGCAGCGCGCTTTTTGCGGCGGCGGACGCGTATCTTCAAACCAACGGCGTGCGGGGCAAAACCAAAACGGCGGTGCGATTGTGCGAAGGGGAGCGCGCTCTTATTGCGGAATGCATGGTTTGCGCGTCCGTGGGCAACTTAAGTAAAGCCGCCGTGCGCGCGTTTTTCGCGTATCGGCGGCAGCGAAGAACAGGAGGCAATGGCAAATGGAAAAGCATCCGATCGAAAACATCATGCGCGCAACGCTTGAGAACATCAAATCCATGATTGACGTCAACACCGTCGTCGGTTCGCCGGTCGCCACGGCGCAGGGCAGCACCGTGATCCCCATCTCCCGCGTGTCCTTTGGATTCGCAAGCGGCGGCGGAGAGTATTCCGCGGCCGAAGGGGACGGCGTTCTGCGCACGCCGGAGCAGGTGCGCCTGCCGTTTGCGGGCGGCTCGGGCGCGGGCGTGAGCATCACGCCGGTCGGTTTTCTCGTCGTCGATCAAAAGAACGTCGGCGTGATCCGAACCGACGGCGCGACGCCGCTGGAGCGCGTGACGGAACTTGCGCCGAAAGTATTGGAAGAGCTGCGCGGCGCAATGCGGGAAATGAAGCAGGGCGCCGTGCAGGAACCGACGGCGGAATAAGCGACGAAAAAAGCGGCGCGGGGCGAAAACGCTTCGCGCCGCTTTTTTTGTTTCGAAAAGACGATGACAATGCGAACGCGCATGGATTTTACGCATTCCTTTACATATTTTTTTCGGGTTGGTTGTGTACATTTTTGATCCCGGCAGTTATAATAAAATCGTTTATGTTCATTTGCCGAATCCGGCGGAAAGGAGCGCTCAAATTCGATGCGTTTGCAGCATTATCTGGCAAAAGCGGGGATCGCGTCACGCAGAAAATCCGAGCAGATCATTGCCGACGGCCGCGTGAGTGTCAACGGCGAGATCGTCCTTTCCATGGGGAAGACGGTGGAAGAAGGGGATCGCGTCCTTTTGGACGGCAAACCCGTGCGTTTGTCGCAGCGGACGATGACGGTTTTATATTACAAACCGCGCGGCGTCGTTTCGACCGCAAGCGACGAGCGGGGCCGTCCCTGCGTGACGGACATCGTGCGCGACCTGCCGGAGCGGCTTTATCCCATCGGGCGGCTCGACATGAACAGCGAGGGCCTTTTGCTCCTTACCAACGACGGCGACCTTGCCCTTCGCATGACCCATCCGCGCTACGGCGTCGAAAAGTGTTACGTCGCAAGCGTCGAGGGGCATGTCGCAGGCGAGGCGATCGAGCGCCTTCGCCGCGGCGTCATGATTGACGACCGCATGACCGCGCCCGCGCGCGTGCGAAGGCTTCCCTCCGGCGGGGAGCATGAAAAGCTGGAGATTGTCATTCACGAAGGCCGCAACCGTCAGGTGCGGCGCATGCTCGAAGCCGTCGGCAACCCGGTCGTGCGGCTGGTGCGCACGGCGGTGGGTCCGCTGACGATCCGCGGCTTGAAGCCCGGCGCATGGCGGCAGATCACGCCGCAGGAGCTCGACGCGCTCAACCGCGCCATCGAGGCTGACGCAAAAGCGTCCGCCTCGCCGCAAAAAATTTTGGGAAAACCGAAAAAAAGAGAAGGAAAAAGGTTTTCCGCGTCGAAACAGGATAACAGGCTGTAAATTGGCTTTAGTTATAACAATTTTATTGCAAGGGAGTGAAGGAACGAATGTTTGAAAGTGGACTTTTGGTGTGCTTGATCGGTTTCGGCATGGTCTTCGTCGTGCTGGCGCTTCTGATCCTGATGATCTATGCGATCTCCTGGGTGACGCGTCGTCTGGTCAAGGATAAGCCGGAGCAGGAAACGCCTGCGGCGCCTGTGACCGCAGCGGGGGCGACGGATCTTACGCCCGAGGCGCTTGCCGCAGTGACCGGTGCGCTTGCAAAGGCGCTGAATAAGGACGCGGGTCAGCTGATCATCCGCAGCGTCAAGCGTGTGTGATCGATCAAACGCAGACGATTTTGAATTTAAAAAAAGAAATCATTTTGGAGGAATTTTGCAATGAGTAAGTACATGGTGACCATCAACGGCGTCAACTATGAAGTCGAAGTCGCGGAAGCCGGCACCGTCAGCCCCAGTGCTGCCGCCGCCCCCGCCGCTGCGCCTGCCGCAGCTCCCGCCGCCGCGCCCCGCGCGAACGCCGAGCAGGTGACCTGCCCGATGCCCGGCACGATCCTGAAGGTCTGCGTGCAGCCCGGTCAGGTCGTCAAGAGCGGCGATCTTCTTTTCATCCTCGAAGCCATGAAGATGGAAAACGAGCTTCTTTGCCCCTGCGACGGCAAGGTCGCGCAGGTGAACACGACCCAGGGCGCTATGGTCAAGAGCGGCGACCTTCTTGCCGTTATCGAATAAGTCCCTGAACAATTCTTGAAAGGGGATTTAGATTCATGACAGTAACATTCTCTTTTGCGGAATTCTGGGCCGGAACCGGTCTTTCCGCACTGACGTGGCAGCAGGCCGTGATGATCGGCGTCGCATGCCTTCTGATCTACTTTGCGATCGCCAAAGAGTATGAACCGCTGCTTCTTCTGCCCATTGCCTTCGGCATGCTGCTTGCGAACCTGCCTCTTGCGGGCCTGCAGTCCAACGCAGAGTCGGGCCTTCTTCACTGGCTGTATCAGGGCGTCAAACTCGGCATTTATCCGCCGCTGATCTTCCTTGGCATCGGCTGTATGACCGACTTCTCGCCCCTGATTGCGAACCCCAAGAGCATGCTTCTCGGTGCCGCGGCGCAGCTTGGCGTGTACTGCGCGTTCGCCCTTGCGCTGGTGACCGGCATGTTCACCCTGCAGGAAGCTGCCTCCATCGGCATCATCGGCGGCGCTGACGGCCCGACGGCCATTTTCGTTACCAACCGCCTGGCTCCCGATCTTCTCGGACCCATCGCGGTCGCCGCGTATATGTACATGGCGCTCGTTCCCTTCATTCAGCCGCCGATCATGAAGGCGCTGACGACGCCCAAAGAGCGCCGCGTCAAGATGGGACAGCTGCGTCAGGTCTCCAAGACCGAGAAGATCATCTTCCCGATCGCGGTCACGATCGTCGTCTCTCTCATTCTGCCCGACGCCGCGACGCTGGTCGGCATGCTGATGCTCGGCAACCTGTTCCGTGAAAGCGGCGTGGTCGAGCGTCTGAACAAGACGGCGCAGAACGAACTTTGCAACATCATCACGATCTTCCTCGGTCTGACGGTCGGCGCGACCGCGACGGCGGAAGTTTTCCTGACGGCCCGTACGCTTCTGATCGTCGGCCTCGGCGTCGTCGCGTTCAGCTTCGGCACCGCCGGCGGCGTGCTGCTCGGCAAACTTATGTATAAGCTCTCCGGCGGCAAGATCAACCCGTTGATCGGTTCCGCGGGTGTTTCCGCCGTTCCCATGGCGGCCCGTGTTTCTCAGCGCGTCGGTCAGGCGGAGGATCCCTCCAACTTCCTGCTCATGCACGCCATGGGCCCCAACGTTGCCGGTGTTATCGGTTCCGCAGTCGCGGCCGGTATGTTCATCAACCTTCTGGGCTGAGCACAAGTGTTTTGATTTTGGAAAGGACGTAATTGAAAATGGCACATAAAGTACAGATTACCGATACCATTCTGCGCGATGCGCATCAGTCGCAGGCCGCGACCCGTATGCGCACCGACGAGATGCTTCCCGCCTGCCCGGTTCTGGACAAGGCCGGTTACTATGCGCTCGAGTGCTGGGGCGGCGCGACGTTCGACGCCTGCCTTCGCTTCCTCAACGAGGATCCGTGGGAGCGCCTTCGCGCGCTTCGCAAGGCTCTGCCCAACACGAAGCTGATGATGCTCCTTCGCGGCCAGAATATCCTTGGCTACAAACACTATGCCGACGACGTCGTCGACGCTTTCGTCAAGGCCGCGCTGAAAAACGGCATCGACATCATCCGTGTGTTCGACGCGCTCAACGATACCCGCAACATGGAAGCGGCCGTCAAGGCCATCAAAAAGTACGGCGGCCATGCGCAGCTTGCCATGAGCTACACCACCAGCCCCGTGCATACGCGCGAGTATTTCGTCAACCTTGCCAAAGAGTTCGAGAAGATGGGCGCCGACTCCATCTGCATCAAGGACATGGCGAACCTGCTTCTGCCCTTTGAGGCCTATGAGCTGGTCAAGGCCATGAAGGCCGCCGTCTCCGTGCCGATCGAGCTGCATACGCACAACACCTCCGGCACCGGCGAACTCGTGCTTTTGAAGGCGATCGAAGCGGGCGTCGATGTCGTCGATACCGCGCTGTCGCCCCTTGGCAACGGCACGTCTCAGCCTGCGACCGAACCGCTGGTCGCCACGCTGTATGACACCGAGTATGACACCGGCATGGATCTGACGGTCCTCAACGAGGCCGCCACGCATTTCCGCAAGGTCGCCGCCCGCCTTCAGGAGGACGGTTACCTCGATCCCAAGGTGCTTAAGGTCGACATCAACACCCTGATGTATCAGATCCCCGGCGGCATGCTTTCCAACCTGATCTCGCAGCTCAAACAGATGGGTGCGGAAGACAAGCTCATCGACGTGCTCCAGGAAGTGCCGCGCGTCCGCAAGGATTTCGGCTATCCGCCGCTGGTCACGCCCACGAGCCAGATCGTCGGCACGCAGGCCGTGCTCAACGTCATCTACGGCGAGCGCTATAAGAACGTCACCAAGGAGTCCAAGGCGCTTCTTCGCGGCGAATACGGCCGTCTGCCCGGCGAGGTCAACGAGGAGATCCGCAAGCTTTGCATCGGCGACGAGCCCGTGATCACCGAGCGTCCCGCGGACGCCATCGCGCCCGAAATGGACAAGTATCGTCAGGAGATCGCGCAGTACATCCGCCAGGACGAGGACGTTCTGTCCTATGCGCTGTTCCCGCAGGTCGCCAAGCGCTTCTTCGAGGCGCGCGAGAGCGGCGAGGACATCGCCGAAGTCCCGCCGGCGAAGGCCGCCAAGGCTGCTGCCGCGCAGGAGAACGTCACCGCCGGCGAGATCCAGTACGTCGTGGATTTCCGCAGAGTGTAATGTTCTGCAGCATCTTGCGTATTTAAATTGAAGGAAAATCGCTTCGCATCTTCGATGCGAGGCGATTTTTTTTGCTTTTTGGGCGGGCGGGTAGTATACTTACGAAGGATATTTTAACGCAGGGGGATCATCATGAGGCTTCTTTTGACCAACGACGACGGGATCGATGCCAAGGGCATCCGGGCGCTTGCCGCGGAACTTGCCAAAAAACACGACGTGGTGATCGTCGCGCCGGATACGCAGCGCAGCGGCAACAGCCATAAGATCACGCTGCGGCAGGAGCTTCATGTGCATGAAACGCGCGTGCAGGGGCTGGACTGCCCCTGTTATCTGACGGACGGTACGCCCGCCGACTGCGTGCGCCTTGGCATGTACTGGCTCGAAAGCGCGCCGTTCGACGCTGTGATCACCGGCATCAATCAGGGTTCCAACCTCGGAACGGACGTGCTTTATTCCGGGACCGTCGGCGCCTCGACGGAGGCGGCCATGCAGGGTCTGCCCGCGCTCGCGGTGTCCCTTGTCAACTGGCACGCGGAACATCTCGTTACGGCGGCGCAATGCGCCGCGCGCGTGATCTCAAGCGGCATTTTGTCGGAGCTTCCCGTCGGCATTTCGCTCAATTTGAATGTTCCCTCCGTGACGCCGGAAGAACTTCGCGGCATCAAGTGGACGTGTCACGGCGTCAACGAGCTTCGTATGGGCTGGGATAAAGACGGCAATACCATCACGTTCCACGGACAGCCGCGCGTCGGCATCGACGTCGGCTACATCGACGACTTTACCGCAGTGGAGCAGGGCTGGGCGTCGCTGTCGCCGCTCGATCTTGATTTAAACGCGCGCGATGCGCTTGCAAAATTCAGCGCGGCATATCGATTCGACATGCCGTCCAACGACGATTAAGGAGATTTCGCCATGCACCAGGATCTGCTCGACCGCATTTCTTCCCGTTATGCGACGCTCAGCAAAGGGCAAAAACGGATCGCCGATTATATTACAAAACACGCGGATCAGGCCGTTCGGATGACGGCGGCGCGACTTGCGCAGGAAGCGAGCGTCAGCGAATCGACGGTCGTTCGCTTTGCCGCGCTGATGGGGTACGACGGGTATCCGAAAATGCAGCGCGCGCTGCAGGAAATGCTGCGCATGCGCTTTACGTCCGTCCAGCGCATCGCCCTGACGCAGGATATGCCCGCGGCCGACGTGCTGCCGATGGTCTTGAAGCGCGACGTTCATAACATCCAGACCGCGCTGGAGGATATCGACGCCGACACGTTCGCACGCGTCACGCAGGACATGGTGAACGCGCGGGAAATTTACGTTCTCGGCCTTCGAAGCTCCGCGCCGCTGGCCGAGTTTTTCGGCCATTACCTTCGCTATATCTTTCCGCACGTTCACGTCATCGGCGACGGCGTGTCGCATGTGATGGAGGATCTTGTTCGCATGCAGGCGGAAGACCTTTTGTTTGCCATGAGTTTTCCGCGCTATTCGTCCCGCACGGTCGAGGCGGTGCAGTACGCGAAAAAACGCGGCGCACGTATCGTGGCGCTGACCGATACGATGATCTCGCCGATTGCCTCGCTGTCCGATCACGTTCTGATCGCGGGCAGCGATATGGCGCTGTTCGCCGATTCGCTCGTGGCGCCGCTTTCGGTGATCAATGCGTTGATCGTCGCGCTCGGGCTTGCGAAAAAAGACGAAGTTTCGGATTATTTGAACACGCTCGAAAGCGTTTGGGACGCGACGGAGACGTATTTTGACCGCCCCGCGGAGGAAGTATGAGCGAACGGTTTGATGTGATCGTCGTCGGCGCGGGCGCGGCGGGTATGATGGCGGCGATCGCCGCTGCGCAGCGCGGTGCGAAGACGCTGGTTTTGGAACGAAACGAAAAAGTCGGCCGCAAGATTGCCATTACCGGCAAAGGCCGATGCAATGTGACAAACGCCTGCACGCGCGACGGCTTTTTCGACGCGGTCAAGCACAATCCGCGCTTTTTGTATTCCGGCTACGCGGCGTTTGATCGAAACGACACGATGGCGTTTTTCGAAAAAATGGGTGTTCCGCTCAAGGTGGAGCGCGGGAACCGCGTGTTTCCCGTCTCCGACCGCGCGTTTGACATCGTCGACGCGCTGCGAAACGGAATGCGCCGCGCGGGCGCGCAGCTTTCCTGCGGCGTGCGCGTGAAAGAGCTTTGGATTGACGACGGCGTGCTGTGCGGCGTGCGCGACGAGACGGAGCGTGAATACGAATCGACGAGCGTCGTCGTGACCTGCGGCGGCGTCAGCTATCCGACGACGGGGTCCGACGGCGACGGCTATGCGCTCGCAAAACAGGCGGGGCATCGTCTGTTTGCGCCGCGGGCGAGCCTTTGCGCGATGACCACGAGCGACGGCTGGACGGGCAAATGGGCGGGGCTGACGCTCAAAAACGTCACGCTTCACGCAAAGCGCGGAAAGAAGACGATTTATGAGGACATCGGCGAAGTGCTCTTTACGCACAGCGGCGTTTCCGGCCCGCTGATCTTTACGCTCACGAGCATGATCGACAACGTCGAACCCGAGGAGATTGCCTGCACGCTCGATCTAAAAAGCGGCCTTATCGAGCAGCAGCTTGACGCGAGGATCCTGCGCGAGGTGTCGGAGAACCCGAAAAAACAGACGGACAGCCTGTTTTCCGGCCTTTTGCCGCACGCAATGGCGCAGGAAATGTGCCGACTGTGCGCGATCGATCCGCAGCAAAATCTGTCCCAGCTTTCCCGCGCGCAGCGGGAGCGCATGGTTGCGGCGCTAAAAGCGTTCCCGATCCATCTTCGCGGCTTTGCGCCGATCGAAGAGGCGGTCGTCACGCGCGGCGGCGTCGACGTGCGTCGGATCGATCCGTCGACGATGGCGTCGAAGCTGCTCGACGGGCTGTATTTTGCGGGCGAAGTGATCGACGTTGACGCAAAAACCGGCGGCTTTAATTTGCAGATCGCGTTTTCGACCGGCCATTTGGCGGGGGAAAGCGCCGCGCGGGTCGCGTTGGGTGAATAAAATAATACGAAAATCAGATCGGAGTGACACGGTAACATGGCAGAGGAAATGACGATCGGTTCCAAGGACGTCGCGCGTGCGGCGATCCTGATCGCGACGACGCAGTCGCGGGAAGAAGAGTTCGCATTGCGCGAACAGTTTGCGATGGACGGCATTTTGACGGCGGCGGTCGATTACGGCGGAGAACTGATGCACGCCGCGCCGAAGGTGATCGAACGCGCGGTTGTGGCGGCGCGCCGCGAGGGCGTGATCGCCGGATTGCATCACGAAGAAGGCGGCGTTGCGGGTGCGGCGCGGGAGGCGCTGGCGCAGGTGTTTGAAAAGGCACTCGGGTTTAATGTCGGCGGGAAGATCGGTATCGCCCGCTGCGGGGATCACGTCAGCGTCTGCATTTTCTTCCAGGTCGGCCTTCTGCACTTAAACGAAGTCGCCATCGGTCTTGGACACAGAGCCATTTAACGAAAAAACAGGAGGAACTTGCACGATGCAGATCGCAATCGACGGGCCTTCCGGCGCAGGAAAATCGACGATCGCCAAAAAGCTGGCGGCGCACTATCATATTTTATATCTGGACACTGGCGCGATGTACCGCACGGCGGCGCTTGCCGCGCTGCGGGCGGGGATCGATCTTCACGACGCGTCGCAGGTGAAGCGCGTCGTAGATCAAGCGAATATTGAAGTGCGCTATGAAGAAGGCGCGCAGCATGTGTATCTGGACGGCGAGGACGTCTCCGGCAAGATTCGCACGGAAGAGGTCTCCATGGCGGCTTCCGCCGTGTCCGCCGTGTCCGCCGTGCGCGAAAAACTGGTTGCGCTGCAAAGACAGACGGCGAAGAAGCTCGGCGCGGTGCTCGACGGGCGCGATATCGGCACACACGTCCTTGTAAACGCCGATTATAAGTTCTTTTTGACGGCGAGCGCTGCCGTGCGCGCCAAACGCCGCACCGACGAACTTTTGGCGCGCGGTCAGAAGACCGAGTATGCGGAGGTATTGGCGGCGATCGAAAAGCGCGACCACGACGATTCCACGCGCGCGGTCAGCCCGCTCGTACGCGCGGACGACGCGATTTTGATCGATTCGTCCGATATGACGATCGACGAAGTGGTGGCGGCGATGCGCCGCGCGATCGACGGAGGGGAAAAATGATCTTATATTCGCTGACAAAGGCCGTCATGCGCGTGTTCTACGGCATCTTTATGCCCGCAAAATTCGTGTACGGCAAAGAGAATCTCAATCCGAACGAGACGGTGATCTACTGCGCAAACCATCGCCACGCCTACGATCCTCTGCTTTTGGCCGTGCACGTCGATCGCCAGATTCACTTCATGGCGAAAAAAGAGCTGTTTGAAAAGCCCGTTATGCGCTGGGCGCTGAAAAACGTCGGCGCGTTTCCCGTCGACCGCAGCCGCGCGGACGTCGCGAGCATTCGAACGGCCGTGCAGTATTTGAAAAACGGCGAGCCGATCGGTATTTTCCCCGAGGGAACGCGGCATCGCGAAAGCTTCGGCATGGGGCAGATCCACGACGGGGCGGCGTGGCTTGCCTTAAAAAGCGGCGCGCCGATCGTTCCCGTGTTCATCGACAGCCGCGGCATGTTTCATAAAATTCGCTTTTATGTCGGTGAAAAACTGCCTCTGACGCTGGATGAGGGCGAGGCTTTGAATGCAAAAAGCCGCGACGCGGCGGCGCAAAAACTGGCCGAAGCGATGGCGTATCTGGAGCAGATGGCCGAAAATGCACAGAAACGTTGAGTTTTCAAAAAAATTTCCGCTTTAACAGAAGGTTTTTTTTGCATTTTTTATAGAACAAACCTATAAATTGTGCTATTATGTGGAGGTGTAGCCATACCATGAAAATATGCGTTGCAGAATACGGCGGTTTCTGTTTCGGCGTAAAGCGCGCGGTGGATACCGTACTTGCCTGTGCGGAGAAACAAAAACCGGGGCGCGTGTTTACATGGGGGCCGATCATCCATAACGAACAGGTGCTCTCCATGCTGCACGAACGCGGCGTGGAGCCCATCGAAGACGCTTCCCGTGCAGACGCGGGGGATCGCGTCATCATCCGTTCTCACGGCACCGTGCCAAAGGTTTTTGACGAACTTGCCGCGCGCGGCTGCATCGTGGTCGACGCCACCTGTCCGTACGTCTCACGCATTCACCGCATCGTCCGTGAAGCGCATGAAGAGGGAAGAGATGTTTTCATCGTCGGCACGCGCGATCATCCCGAAGTCGTTGGGATCAACGGCTGGGCGGGAGGGAATGCCGTGATCCTTGGCGATGCAAAAGAGGCCGAGGCGCTCGGACATTATGCGCGCGGCTGCGTCGTCGCACAGACGACGACCACGCTCGAACGCTGGCAAAGCACGCTTTCGAGCCTTAAAGAACATGTGGATGATCTTTCGGTCCGTTGCTCTATCTGCAATACGACCGAAAAACGCCAAAGTGAGGCGCTTGATTTAGCCGAAAAGTGCGACGCCGTCGTCGTGATCGGCGGCCGCTCGAGCGCCAACAC
>CAKTSO010000038.1 GCA_934613185.1 uncultured Clostridia bacterium
CATCGCGCACACGAGCACCAGCGGCACGACGGCAAGCGGCGCGTTGATGTTGAAGAGAATGACCAGAGAACCCGCGATCTTGATGATCGAGATGACGAGGTCTTCGGGGCCGTGGTGCAGAAGTTCGCTGATATCGAACAGGTCGCTCGTCACGCGCGAGAGCAGATGACCGACCTTCTGATCGTCGAAAAACGAGAACGACAGCTTCTGGTAATGCGTGAAGATCTCGTTTCGCATGTCGTGCTCGATCTTTGCGCCCATGATATGGCCGAAATAGCCGATGTAGAAATTGCAGCCGAACTCGACGAGCACCATGGCGATCATCCAAAACCCGAGACGCAGGATCGTCGTCGCGGCCGCGCTTATGGAAAACTGCACGACGGTGCTTGTGATATAGCGGACGATCAGCGGGATGCCGAGCGTCATCGCCGCGCCAAGGACGGCGAAGAACATGTCCGAGAAGAACAGGCCGCGATAGGGCTTATAATACTGTGCGAGGCGGCGCAGATTGCCGCTTTTTTTCTGTTTTTCCTTCATGACGCCTCACAGAATCACGCTCTTGGGCGCGCCGTCAAGGAACGCCTTGATGTTGTCGCAGACGATCTCGGCGCGAAGCGCGAGGGATTCTTCCGAGAAGAAGCCGACATGCGGCGCGAGGATCGCGTTTTTGGCGTGCAGCAGCGGATGGTCGGCGGCGATGGGCGGTTCGGTCTCGAAGACGTCGAGCCCCGCCGCGGCGAGTTTCCCTTCGTTTAAGGCTTCCGCCAGCGCCGCGGAATCGACGACCGCGCCGCGCGCACAGTTGACGAGGATCGCGTCTTTTTTCATGAGCTTCAGCCGCCGCGCGTCGATCATGTGCCGCGTCTCGTCCGTCAGCGGGACGTGAAGAGAAACGACGTCGCTTTGCGAGACCAGCTCGTCGAGCGAGGCAAATTCGATCCCGAGCGCCTTTGCGCATTCGCTTTCATGACGCGCGAACCCGAGCACGCGGCAGCCGAAGGGCGCCAAAAGCGCCGCGAAGCGGCAGCCGATCGCGCCGGTTCCGACGATGCCGACCGTCTTGCCGCGCAGCGTATGATGCACGACGCCCGCGCGGGTCTTGCCGTCTCGCACCTGTGCGTCACAAAGATCCAGATGGCGCAGGCAGGAAAGCGTCAGCGCGAGCGCCAGCTCCGCCGTCGCGTCGGTCGCGTAACCGCTTGCGTTGACGACGCGGATTCCCGCTTTTTTGCAGGCGTCGAGGTCGACGTGGTCGACGCCCGTGAATCCGACGGCGAGGAGCTTCATATGATCTCCCGCCTCGATCACGTCGCTTGTCAGCTTGCCGTTTGCGATGATCGCGATATCCGCCCGCGCGGCGGCCTCGCGCTTCTTCTCGTCCGTCAGCGGCGCGCCGCAGTAAAAAAGCGTATGTCCCGCAGCAAGAAGCGGCGCGGCGGCGGCTCTCATCACGTCTTCCGACACGCCGAGAGGTTCGAGCATGACGATATTCATGGTGCATTTCCTCCAAAATCTGTGATTACCGATATTATAGCATTTCCCGCGGAAAAAAACGAAGGGAAAACGGCGGGCGGCCGCGTCTTTTCCTCCGTTTTTCGTTTATGTTTTTGACATGCATCGATTTTCCGCCGAACGGGCGGCGCGGTGGGGCGCCCGCAAATCTATGCAGGCGACTTCCCCAACCAGCTGTGTATCGTTATCTCTATGTATAGGATTAGGAAGTCTTTTTGGTTCAGTGCTCGTCTTCCCGCATCGCTTTCAACATCGCGATCTCCTGCGCGTAGCCGTTCACATCCTCCTGCGGCGTCTCCAGATAAAACGGCAGCGCACGCAGCGCGGGGTGGTTGACGATCCTTCGGAACGCGTCTTTGCCGATCGCGCCGCATCCGATCTTCTCGTGCCGGTCGCGGCGGCTGCCGAGGGGATTTTTGGAATCGTTCAAATGCACCGCGCGAAGGCGGGAAAGCCCGATCACGCGGTCGAATTCCGCCAAAACGCCGTCCAGGTCGTTCGCAATGTCATACCCCGCGTCAAACACATGGCAGGTGTCGAGGCAGACGCCGAGGCGTTCGGGGCGTTTTGCGCGCGCGATGATCTCGGCGAGGCTTTCAAACCGTCCGCCGACCTCACTGCCCTTGCCCGCCATGGTCTCAAGCAGAACCGTCGTCGAGGAATCGTCGCCCGCCAGCGCCTCGTCGAGCGCACGGACGATCCGATCGATCCCCGCCGCCTCCCCCTGCCCGACGTGGCTGCCGGGGTGAAAATTATAAAGCGCGTTCGGGAAATCCGCCAGGCGGGACAGGTCGTCCTTGAGCGTCCGCCGCGCGAAATCGCGGATTTTTTCGTCGCGCGCGCACAAGTTGAGCGTGTAGGGCGCGTGCGCCAGCATCGGGAAAATGTCGTGTGCCGCGGCAAATTCCAAAAATGCCGCGCGATCCGACGGATCGATCGCCTTCGCCGCGCCGCCGCGCGGGTTTCGCGTGAAAAACTGGAACGTGTTCGCGCCGATGGATTCCGCCGTGCGCGCCATGGCAAGATAGCCGCGCGCGACGGACAGGTGACAGCCGATGCGGAATGTCGTCATATTGCCTCCCCGATTCAGTGGTCAGCGGTCAGTGGTCAGTGGTCAGTGGTTAGTGAGCTGTGGGCTGTGGTTAGTGAGCTGTGGGCTGTGGGCTGTAGAATTTTAATGCGGCGATGCGGTTTTTTCATTTCGAAACGGTTCCCGTCCGCCGAATTTGAAATCGCGCCGAAACGCGCCTCACCCTTGCGCTTCCATGGCAAGCCTTGCGGTGTCTGCGGCCCATTTTTCGTCGACGCGCTCGAACCCGCCGCCGGTCATTTCCTCGCAGACGTCGCCGCAGACGTCGTAGAGTCGATTGTAAAGGTCGTCGGGCAGCGGCAGCGCGAACACGTCGCCGTCCTCGTCGATGAACGCCGCGACGATCTCCTCCCCCTTGGCGTCGATCAAAACGCGGCGGATCTTCATCTGCGGCTGTTCCTCGCGAAGCTCCTCCAAAAGCGCGAGCTTGCAAAGCTCGATCACGCGGTCGTCCAGATCGTGCTCGAAGATCACGATTTTTTCGATCAGTTCCTCATAGCTTTCGACCGCGCGCAGCGTGTAGCCCGAGCCTTCGAAAATGCCCGCGCGCTCGACGGCGTCGGAAAACTCCGCCTCGTCCGCGTCCTGCGGGCAATAGCGGATCAAAAAGCGGCGGCGCATGTCGTGATACAGAAACGGCGCGTCGACGACGAGCGGCGTGCCGCATTCGGGGCATTCCCACGCAAACAGCGTGCGGTCGAGCACCCCGGCTCTTTGTTCCGGGGAAAGCGTCGCGTTGACGCTCTCGGGCGTGAAAAAGCGGCCGCGGCTGCCGCATTCGGGGCAGGTGACGGCGTATTCATGCATCGACAAAAAATTTTGTTCCATTTGCAAAATTTCCCTTGCTTTTTTGTTGTTTTATGATAGAATATTGTCAATGGGATGTGTTCCCGCATCCTGTTTTTGCTTCCAGCCCCGCTCCCTTATGCGGGGCATTTTTATTTGATCGTGGCGGCGTCTTCTCCTATCAGAGTATACCACGCCCGCCGCGCAATTTCCCGCCGAAATCGCAAATTGCACCTTGCAATATCCTACGTTTCATGAAATAATAGAGCTAACATTTGACGCGGGATTCTCATGGGATCCGTGCGCAAAAACCAAAGAAAGAGGTGCATCCTTTTGGCTGATACCAATACGGTAAAACAGTTGGAAAAAAAGGCGCTCACCATCCGTGAGGAGCTGATCCGCCTTTGCAACCATGTGCCGATCCATATCGGCGGCGACATGTCCGTCTGCGACGTCATGACGGTCATCTGGCAGTATGCCATGAAGTACGATCCGCAGAACCCGAAGATGGAGTCCCGCGACCGCTTCATCCTCTCCAAGGGCCATGCGGCCGCCGTCACTTCGCTGAACCAGGCGCTGCTTGGGTGCTATAAGATGGAAGACATCTTCAACGAATACGCGACCGATTACGGCCGCTTCGGCATGCATTCGTGCAATCTGATCAACCCGCACGTCGAAGTTTCGACCGGCTCCCTCGGGCACGGGCTTCCCGTCGCCGCCGGCATCGCGCAGGCGCTGCGTTTGAATGGCAACAAGACCAGCCGCGTTTACGTCGTCATGGGCGACGGCGAACAGGCCGAGGGTTCCCTTTGGGAGACCGCGATGAGCGCGCCGAACTTCAAGCTCGGCAACCTCGTCGGCGTCATCGACCGCAACCGCTGCTCTTTGATGGGCTACACCGAGGAGCGCTTCCCGCTTGAAAACCTGCCCGAAAAATGGCGCGCGTTCCACTGGAACGTGATCGAAGTCGACGGCCACGACATGAACGCCCTGATCGACGTGTTCGACAACCTGCCCGCGGCGGACAGCGACGTTCCCACGCTCATCGTCTGCAACACCGAAAAGGGCCACGGCGTCAGCTTCATGGCGAACAATCCCGACTGGCACATGGGCAACATTACCGACGAAACGATGAACAAGGCGCTGGCGGAGCTGAAAGCCGCCTATAAAGAAAAGTGGGGTGAAGACTAATGCCGCAGGTCGATTTCAACATTTCTCAGCGTATCAAGCAGATCGATGCGCCCGGCAAAAAGCTGGCGGAGCTCGGCGAAAAGCATAAGAATATCGTCGTCGTCAACGCCGACCTTGGCATCACTAACCGCTCCAAGGCGTTCTATCTCGCCTTCCCCGAGCGTTCCTTCGACGTGGGCATCGCCGAACAGAACATGGTCAGCTTCGCCGCCGGCCTTGCGCACGAGGGCTTCATGCCTTTCGTGTTCACGATGGCTCCGTTCCTCACCATGCGCGCCTGCGAGCAGGTCCGCACCGACATCTGCTACGGCGAATACCCCGTCCGTCTCATGGGCAACGCCACCGGCTACGCCTCCGGCGTCTCCGGCGCGACGCACTGCGGCCTTGAGGACGTGGCGATCATGGGCTCCATGGGCGGCATGACGGTCGTCGAGGGCTGCGACTTCGAGCAGGCCTCCCAGATCCTCGAAGCTTCCATCGAGCACAAGGGCCCGATGTACATCCGCGTGGCCAGCGAGTCCGAGGAGACGCTCTACGATCACCCGACCTTTGAGATCGGCAAGGCGCAGGTCGCCATCGACGGCGACGACGGCGCGTTCCTCGTCTCCGGCGTGACCGTGAAGTTCGCCATGGAAGCCGCCCGCCGCATCAAGGAAGAGACCGGCAAGGCGATCCGCGTCGTCAACTTCCCGACGATCAAGCCCATCGACAAGGAAGCCGTCGCTTCCGCCGCCAAGACCGGCCGCGTCATCGCGGCGCAGGACCACAGCGTCGTCGGCGGCCTCGGGTTCTACGCGGGCACGGCGATCGCCGAGTCCGGCGTGGGCTGCAAATACGAGATCCTCGGTGCGCCCGACAAATACGTCCCGCTTGCGACGACGCCGTTCCTGTATCGCACGAACGAGTACGACACCGACGGCCTCTACAAGCACATGATGGCGATGCTCGCCGACTAAAAAAAAGAAACGTTCGGCCGAACCGAGGGCGGCCTGCCACCGTCTTTGGCGAGGTCTGCAAAAAGGCGCGAGGGATTTTCCCTTGCGTCTTTTTTTGATCCGCATAAATCGCCCCGCCCGTGCGCATGCTAACGTCGAGGTGATGAATGATGGTATTGACCCAAAAAGAAACCATGCTTCTTGAAGACCTGAAACGACAGGAACAGGTCTGCATCGACAAGTACGAGCGCTACGCGCAGGACGCGTGCGACCCGACGCTCGGGACGCTGTTTTGGGAGCTTTCGCGCACGGAACGCGACCATTTGACCGAGATCAACCGCATTTTGGACGGCAAAGCCCCAAGCAGCGCAAACGGAGCGGGCGGACAGACAGGCGAACCCGCGAACGACGACTTCAAGCGCCGCGCGGCCTACACGACATTAAGCGACGGCGAGGACAAGTGCACCGATGCCTACCTTTGCGCCGACGCGCTGTCGATGGAAAAGCACGTCTCCTCCTTTTACGACACGGCGATCTTCGAGTTCGCGCAGCAGGAGCTTCGCGACGCGCTGAACGCCATCCAGCGTCAGGAGCAGGAACACGGCAAGCGCATCTACGACTACATGGCGGCAAACGGCATGCCCGCATAACCTCTTCCCCGGTTTCCTCCTTGAAATTCAGCGGGTACAAAAACAGCGCCGATCCGAAAAATGCGGATCGGCGCTGTTGATTTTATTGGTTTCACCGAGGCGCAACGTCTGCGCCGCAGAACGCTTCCCACCGTTTTCAGGACTCGACGGCGCCGCCGAGCGCGCGGTCGATGACGCTTGCGACGAATTCCCACTCCTCGTCCGAGGTGATCGGCAGAAGGTTGGAAAGATCGCCGCCGTCGACCTGCTCGGGGAAATAGCGGGACGCGGAAATGCGCGAGGGGTCGAGCTCCTCGGCGTAGACCAGATAGTGCGCGTTCCAGTCGTCGCTGTAAAACGTGAAAAGCACGACGCACGGGATCGGTTCGCCGCTGCCGCTCAAAAGTTCAAAACGAACGACGTCGTCAGCCATGATGTACCCTCCTTTACCGCACGCCGATGACGGTGCGCTTGACGTTTCCCTCGACCAGATCGCGGATGTGATGCCGCGCGTGGCCGATGATGACGGTCGTCCCGTTTTGCAGCGGCTCCTGCAAAAACTCGAGCTTCGCCTTCGCGCCGTTGGCGCCGGGGCGGCTCGCGCCGACGCAGTGCGCCTGCATGGCGTGGACGTTCCGCAAAACTTCATCGATGTCCTTGCCGCCGATCTCCTCGACAAGCGTGGACGGATCGTTCGGGTCTTCGTAAATACCCTCGACGCTCGTCAAAATCAGCAGAATGCGCGCCCGCATGAGCGAGGCCACGGTGGACGCCGTCTCGTCGTTGTCGACGCACTCGACGAGGCGCGCATCGTCGCCGCGCTGCCAGCGCATCTGCACCAGTTCCAGATGGCGGTTTTCCGCGTCGCTGACGGGGTCGTTATAGTTGATGATCGGGATCGCATTTTGCGCCGCGGCGTGCAGCAGCAGCTTTTGAATGTGCGCGCGCTTGGAGGCGTCGTTGAAATGCTGATGCTCGATCAGAACCTGGCGGACGGAATACTGCGCCGGGATAAAGCGGCGATACAGCTCCATCAAAATGGCCTGCCCCTGCGCGGCGTAATCCGCCTTGGAAAATTCGTCGTCCTCGGGAAGCGGCGCGCCGCCGCGCTTTAAATAATCCAGCCGCCCGATCTCCGTCGCGCCGGAGCTGACCCAGATCATCCCCGGGCGAAGCTCCGCGCCGAGGCGGGCGAAAATATTGTAATCAATGTCCTGATCCTCGCGGCGGATCAGCGCCATCGAGCCGATCTTACCGACCAGCTCGCAGTCGAAATGGGGCATCGGTTCCTTCCTCCTGTTTCGGCGCAGAAAGCATCCGCGCCGCTTTTTATCACGTCTGTATCATTTATTATACCATCAAACACGCCTGTTTTCCGTCTTTTCCCGTCAATTCTCCGTGAAAAATCCGGATTCGCCCTGCGTTTTTTCAAATAAGTTCGGCATAAGGATTCGGTCGAAGCGCTTATTTTCGCCCGAAATCATGGTACAATTCATGTAATGACATAGGCCGCGGACGCGGCAATGGACGATTGATACGAAATAAGGATGGCAATCGATGGCAAACGAAACGAACCTCTCTTCTTCCCGCCCCATGGTCGAGGTGCGGAACATCTCCAAATCCTTCGGCGCGGTGCAGGCGCTGACAAACGGCAATTTTGCGCTTTACGGCGGCGAGATCCACGCGCTCGTGGGCGGCAACGGCGCGGGAAAATCCACGCTCGTCAACATTTTGTCGGGCAATTACAAGCCTTCGGGCGGCGAAATTCTCATCGACGGAAAAAAGGCGCGCATCCCCTCCCCGCGCGCGGCGCGGAATCTCGGGATCGCGACGGTGTATCAGAACCTTGCGCTGGTCAACTGTCTGGACGTCCCGTCGAACGTCTTTTTAGGGCGCGAGGAGCTGCTGCCCCCGCCGTTTTCGTGGTTCGGATTTCTGAACAATCGAAAAATGCGCGACCGCACGTTTGAAGAGCTGAACCGCCTGCGCGTCATCATCCCGAACATCGACGATCTCGTGGTCAACATGTCGGGCGGGCAGCGGCAGTGCATCGCCTGCGCGCGGGCGCTTCTGGGCGGCGCGCGGGTGCTGATGATGGACGAGCCGACGGCGGCGCTCGGCGTGCGCGAGGCCGGGCAGGTCATGAGTCTCATGAAAAACTGCCGCGACGAAGGCGTGGCGATCTTACTCATCAGCCACAACATGGAGGACGTGTTCCGCCTGTCGGATCGGATCACCGTTCTGCGCCTGGGGGCGAGTCTTGTGACGGTGAAGACCGCCGACGTCACGGGGGAGCAGATCGTCGGGCTGATCACGGGCGCACTGACGGTCGACGAATTCGTTTCGCAGCAGGACGCGCGCGGCGTCGCGCGGGAAAGCTACATCGTTTATTGAGAGAAAAGATGCACGAAAAAGCGGGGTTTCGCCCGCTTTTTTGTCGTTTGGGACGAATACCGTTGGCAGTTTTTGCACACAGACGTTATAATATGAGCACAAAACAAAAAACAACACGGGAGGTATGCCATGCTTCGCATCGAACATCTGACAAAAACCTACAACGGCAAGCGCGCGGTCGACGATCTTTGCCTGCACATCACGCCGGGAGAGATCTACGGCTTCATCGGGCACAATGGCGCCGGCAAAACCACGACGCTCAAGTCCTGCTGCGGCATTCTGGACTTCGACGGCGGGGAGATCTTCGTCGGCGGACACAATGTAAAACATGAGCCGCTTGCCTGCAAAAAACAGATCGCCTACCTGCCCGACAATCCCGATCTTTATGATTTTCTGACCGGGCGGCGGTATCTTGACTTCATCGCGGACATCTTCGAAGTCCCCGCCGATCTCCGCCGCGAACGCATCGGCAAATACGCCGAGATGTTCGGCATCGCGGGCGATCTTTCGTCCCCCATTTCGGCCTATTCTCACGGCATGAAGCAAAAGCTCGCCGTCACGAGCGCGCTCATTCACGACCCGAAGCTTTTGTTGATGGACGAGCCGTTCGTCGGGCTCGACCCGAAGGCGGCGTTTGATTTAAAGACCGTCATGCGCGAGCTTTGCGCCGAAGGCGGCGCGATCTTCTTCTCGACCCATGTTTTGGACGTGGCGCAGAAGCTGTGCGACAAGGTCGCCATCATCCGAAACGGCAAGCTCGTCGCCGACGGCACGACGGACGAGGTCTGCGGCAACGAGTCGCTCGAGGACGTCTTTTTGGAACTGGAGGAACACAATGCTTAAATCCCTCCTTCGCGTGCGCTTTGCGGAATTGTTTCGCGGCGGCACGCGCGGCAGAAGCGGCAGCCGCAAAAAAAGCGGCGCGGGCAAGATCGTCCTGTTCGCGTTTTTGATGCTCTATGTCGCCGCAAGCGTCTTTTTGATGATGTTCGGCACGTTCTTTTCGATGATGCCGACGCTCGCGGCCGCCAACGCGCAGTGGCTCGTGTTTGCCGTCGCGGCGATCGCCTCGTGCGGGCTGTCCCTTTTATTGGACACGCCCATGGCGCAGGCGCAGCTGTACGAGGCGCACGACAACGAAATGCTCCTGTCGCTGCCCATCCCGCCGCGGACGATCCTTTTTTCCCGGATGCTGTCGATGTATCTGTTCTCGCTTCTTTACGCGGCGATGTTTTATATCCCGGCCTTCGCGGTCTGCGCGATGTACATGCCGATCACATTCCCCGGCGTCGTCGGCTTCGTGCTTTCGATGCTCTTCGGGCAGCTCGTGCCGCTTGCGCTGTCGTGCCTGCTCGGCCGCTTCTTCGCGTTTTTGAAGCGCAGATTCCAAAAGGCACAGATCCTCACAGCGGTTCTTCTCGGGCTTTTGATGTGCGTCTACCTGTATTTTTGCGGGAATCTTTCGACCGTCATGCAGACGCTCGCGCAAAACGCCGTGCCGATCGCCGCGTCGATTCGGCAGAATCTGCCGCCGTTCTATTACTTCGGGCTGGCGTCGCTGGGCGACCCGCTTGCGCTCGGGATCACGCTTTTTATTTGCAGCGGCATCTTCGCCGTCATCTACGCCTATCTTTCGCGCACGTTCCTTCGCACGGCGATCCCGACCGGCAATCGCGGCAGGACGTCCGCCGACCGCGCCGAAGCGCCGCGCAGCGTCACGGGCGCGCTGATCCTTCGCGAGGTGCGGCATTTTACTTCTTCGTCGATGGTCATGATGAACGCCGGTCTCGGGCTTTTGATGCAGCTTGCCGCGGGCGTGTTTTTGATCCTTCGCGGGAAGGCGTTTTTGGCCAAGTTCGACGGGCTTGTCGGCGGCGACATGCTCTGCGCGCTGGGGACGGTCGCCCTGTGCCTTATCTGCTGCACGGACGTGATCTCGGGGGCTTCCGTTTCGATGGAGCGCAACAACATCTGGATCGTCCAGTCGCTGCCCGTTTCTTCGTCGAAGGTGCTGTTCGCAAAAGCGCTGAGCCACTTTTTCATCTGCGCGCCCTTTTCCCTTGTCTCGAGCGTTCTGTTTGCAATCGCTCTGTCGGCAAACGCCGTGCAGACCGCGTTTTTGATCCTCCTGCCCTTACTCATGACCGCGTTCTGCGCGCTGTTCGGCGTGCGGATGAACCTTCTTTTCCCGCGGCTTGACTTCGTCAGCGACGTCGCCGTCGTCAAGCGAAGCGGCAGCGTCATCTGCACCATGTTCGGCACATGGGCGCTCGTGGGGCTCTGCGTCATGGCGTATCTGTTCTTCGGCGCGCGGGTCATGAGTGTGAACGCCGCGCTTTGCTGCTTCGCGCTCGTCCTGCTTCTGGGATGCGCCGTCTGCGCCGCCTATTTGAACGGCCGCGGCGCGAAAAAGTTCTCCCGTCTGGGATAATCAAGCGCCAGAAAACACGCTGTCCGAACGGACAGCGTGTTTTGTTGTCAAAAACTTTCCGCTCCGTCCGCCGACCGCCGACCACCGGCCGCTCCTCTCCCCCGCATTGGCTTCGAGTAAATGTTTTCGCGTGTCGGTTGACGTATTCCACAAAATTGTGTAATATAGTATTTGATACCAGATATGATCTGTCAATTTGAAAGGAATCCGACGATGGCTTTCGTTGTTTTTACCGATACTTCCGCAAATCTGCCGACGAAGACGCTGCGCGAATACGACCTTCCGATCGTGCCGTTTTCGTATATCAAAGACGGCGAGGCGCTGCACTGCATGGATCTCGACGCGTTCGACGCGGACGGTTTTTACGCCCAACTTCGCGGCAACAAGACCGTCTCCACGTCCATGATCAACACGACCGTCTTCGTCGAGGCGTGGGAGCCGCATTTGAAAGACGGGTTCGACATTCTCTACGTCGGCATGTCCTCCGGCATCAGCGGCAGCTACTCCGCCGCCTGCGCCGCCGCGTCCATGCTGCGCGACGAATTCCCCGAGCGCCGCATCGAGACGTTCGACACGCTCGCGGCCTCTTTGGGCGAGGGCTTCCAGGCGCTCGACGCCGCCAAAATGCGCCTCGCGGGCAAGTCTTTGGACGAAGTTCTCGCCTATCTTGAAGGCGCGCGCAAAAAAATGCATCAGGTCTTCACCGTGGACGACCTTCTTTACCTGTCCCGCGGCGGGCGCGTCTCCCGCACGGCGGCGCTGGCGGGAACGGTTTTGAACATCAAGCCCATTTTGCAGGGCGACGCCGAGGGCAAGATCGTCGTGACGAGCAAAGCGCGCGGCAGGAAGAACGCCGTCCGCCGTCTGGCAGACGACTATGCCGAGCATGCCGACCGCGGCGGGCTCTGCGGCATCGCGCACGGCGGCTGTCGCGAGGACGCCGAAACGCTGCGCGGCCTTCTCAAAACGACGGATCCGGCGTGCGAAGTGCTGATCGTCGACTACGAGCCCGTCACCGGCAGCCACGTCGGCCCCGGCGCGCTGGCGCTGTTCTATTACGGCGACGAAAAACAGGTCAAGGTGTGATTTTGTGCAATCAGAAGCCCCGTCGTGACACGTTCACGGCGGGGCTTTGTTTTTTTGGATTCAGCGCGCCTGTTTTCGCACGCCGTTTTCGTCGAAATTGCGCCGCAGCGCCCGCTCCACGGGCCAGATCGAAGCGACCATTACCGTAACCTGCGCCACCATAACGACAAGCGCGGCGATCGACACGGCGTCGATCCCGTTTTTTAAAAACGGGAGCATGGAAAGCAGCGTCACGGGAAACAGGACGATCCCGATTTTCACCCACAGTCTGCCGCAGAAATGCTGCGCGAAATTCCATGCGTCGGCGCTTTTTCGCGAACGCCTTGTGCGATAGCCCAGCAGACCGTTGACCTCTTTGGGCGGATATTTGTCCAGCAGGCGCCCCGAAAGCAGCATCGTCAGCGGCACGAGCAGACAGCAAAGCATCATAAAGAGAAAATAACCCGTAAAATCGCCTCCGAATCGGGCTGTTTCGCAAGATAACCGTCGTCCGAAGAGAACGTTATCCGCCGAAGCGCATGTTCCGATCGCCGAACAGGCAGACGACGGCGCTGTTGGTCGCGTCGCCCGGGTCGGGCGTCAGGGCGATGTTGTCCAGATAGCCGTAGGCCGCCTGCGCGTCGTCGAGCGCGCCGCCCGTGGTGTAGAACGTGCCGTTTTTGCCGCAAAGCTGCCCGAGAATGCGTTCGAGCATGGCGTAATTATAAACCGTGTAGATCGTGCCGTCGTTGGCATAGACCGCCTGTGCGCCCTTGTTCAAAAACGCGTCGACCAGCACGCGGTCGCGGCAGCTGTTGCATGTGGCAAGATACACGAGCGCGCCGTCGAGGCTGTCCGCGGGCAGGTATTTCTCGAAAAAGCTCGCCGTCACGGCGACGCGGCCGTCGGTCGTGGCGATGAGATTGCCGTTTTGGAAGTCGGCGAGGTTGGCGCTGTAGTAATCGTCCGTGTACGCCTGCCCCGTGATGAGGAACGCGTGCGTCGAGGACGAGTAACCGCCGTGGCCCTCGAAGACGATCACGTCGTAATCGCCGAGCTTTTTCAAAATTTCGGGCGTGACGGCGGCGTTGTCCAGGTCGTCCGCCGCGTCGAACGAATACCCGACGGCGGTGAATCCGCGCGCGGCATCGTCGATGGCCTCCAACTCGGCGGTCGTAAACGACGCGGCGAAAAGATCATAGCAGGGCTGGAGGCTCAGCACGCGCTTCTGCGCGGCGGGCGCGGGCGTCGGGGACGGCGCAGGCGTTGCCGTCGGCGTCGACGTCGGGGTCGGGGTAGGCGTCTGTGTCGCCGTGGGAGCGGGCGTCGGGGTAGGCGCCGCCGCCTCCTGCGTCGCGGCGGTCGGCGCAGGCGTCGCGGCGGGCGTTTGCGTCGGCGTCGGCTCGGGCATCGATGTCGTTTCCGCTTCCTGCGTCGGGGTCGCTTCGGGTGCGGGCGACGGCGTCGGTTCGGGCGTCGGTGTCGGTTCGGGCGTCGGTTCAACGGCTTCTTCCGGCGCGGGGTCCTCCACCTGCGGGACGTAGACCATGCCCGTGCCGTCGGGCGTCTGCATGTAGACGCAGTTTTCGCCGACTTCGTAGCTGTCGATCGTGCCGTCGTCGGCAAGCTGCTGCGCGTTCTGCGCCGCGCGGTCGATCAGCCCGCCCACATCCTGCTGCGCCACGGGCTTGCCGTCCAGGCCGAAGTCGTTTTCCATGTCGAGGAACGTGGCGTGAACGTCGGCAAGATACTGCGCCGCGGAATCGGACGAGCGCATGGCGTAGATCACGCCGAACAGCACGAGCGCCGTCACGGCCAGCGCGGAAAGCGCGCCCGCCGCGCTCTTTTTGACGACGATGCGCGTGCGGCGCCTGCCGCCGGAATGGGAATTGCGGGAAGACGAGCTGCGGTTCGCCGTCTTTCGGGCGGCCGTGCCGCGCGTCGATGCGCCGCGGCCGGACGTCGCGCGGGCGGACGAACTGCGGGAAGACGAAGTTCGCGCGGATGTGCTGCGATTCGTCGGCTTTTTGGCGGACGCGCTTTTCTGCGGCGTGCGCTTTTTGGAAGAAGCGGTGTTCGATCCGCGTTTGGTCGGCTGATTTTTCATCGTGATTCTCCCCGATAAAAACGAAGCGGGCGGTTCGCCGTTTTCTTATTCGGAAAACAGCCTTCAGCCCCTTCTTCGCGTTGTCGTTTCCATCGAAAACGGGAAAATTTCCCCGCCTTCAGTATAGCCGCGCGCGGCGGGGTTGTCAAAAAAGGCCGGACGGTGCGGCCGCAGAACGCAGCGGTTCTGCGGCCTTCCGAGAGGAAGCCTTTTGCTGCGATAATTCTCCATCGCAGCAAAAAACACGATAATGCAGCAGCGCAGAAAGAAACGAAGTGTACCGCATTTTGCAAGCCTTCCTCTGGGAGGGGCCTGCACCCCGAGCGCGTCCGAAGGACGCAGTACCCCTAGGGCACGCGATTCAGGCGTGAAGGTGTCGAGCGTTAGCGAGACGGATGAGGTGTCTCCGCTTCAAGAAAGGGAATGCAGAATCAATAAAGAGATTGGCAGACGGAAACGCCGCCGCTTTTTACTGCGACAGAACTTGAAACTGCCGTTCTTTTTATTGCTGCTGCCCCAACAGCGACACCTCATCAGGCCGCTCCGCGTCCAGCTTCCCCTCTCAGGGGAAGCCTTTTGCTGCGATAATTCTCCATCATATCCAAAAACACGATAATGCAGCAGCGCAGAAAGAAACGAAGTGTACCGCATTTTGCAAGCCTTCCTCTGGGAGGGGCCTG
>CAKTSO010000039.1 GCA_934613185.1 uncultured Clostridia bacterium
ACACCCGCATGGCACAGCACCTACAAGCAATAATCATTGTAAAGCAAATGAACCAGCTTGTCAATCATGCGTCATCGCATATTCCTTAGATTTTCGGAAAAAAACACGGATCCGCATCTTTTTCCTTCTTTTGCAAAGTGGTATACTGGCTTTGTATCCAATTCTATCAGGAAAGGAAGTCTTCACTTATGCTCAAGATCCCCGAAGGCCGTAAGCTCGACTGTATCCCGGTCGGCCGTCTTGCCATCGACATCAACCCCGCCGACATGACGGAGTCGTTCGCCGAATGCCTGCACTTTAAAAAATACGTCGGCGGCTCCCCCGCGAACACGGCGGTCGGTCTTGCCAAGCTCGGCGCGCGCGCCGGTTTCATCGGCAAGGTCTCTTCCGATTCTCTGGGCGATTTCGCCGTGGACTATGTCAAGAACCTCGGCGTCGACGTCACCAACGTCTCCCGCGCGCCCAAGGAAGTTCCCATCGGCCTTGCGTTCACCGAAACGCTCAACGGCAAGACGAACCTGATGATGTACCGCAACAGCCAGGTCGCCGACCTTCTTCTGTCTCCCGCGGACGTCAATGAGGATTACATCGCCTCCGCGCGCAGCATCGTCATCTCCGGCACGGCGCTTTCCGCCTCCCCGTCCCGCGACGCGTGCTTCAAGGCCCTCGAGCTTGCCAAAAAACACGGCCTTTTGATCATCTTCGACATCGACTACCGCTCTCAGGTCTGGCAGAACCCCGATGAGATCAGCGTCTATTACACGCTTGCCGCCAAATACGCGCACATCATCATGGGTTCCCGCGAGGAATACGATCTGATGGATCACATCGCGGGCGACAGCTGGACGGACAAGCAGACCGCCGAGCGCTGGTTCGCCGAAAACGCCGAGATCATCATCATCAAGCACGGCAGCGAAGGCTCCATGGCCTACGTCAAAGGCGGCGACAGCTACCGCGTGCACATCGTCCCCGTCAACATGCTCAAATCCACCGGCGGCGGCGACGCGTATTCTTCCGCGTTCCTGTACGGTCTTCTGAGCGGCCGCGACGTCAAAAACTGCCTCGAGCTTGCCACCACGAGCGCTTCCCTCGCCGTCGCCGCGCCCTGCTGCTCCGACGCAATGGTCGGCCTCGACGTGCTGGAAGACGTCCTGACCCGCGCGCGCACCGAGCATGGCGAGCTGGTCGTGAAGCTGTAATCGTCATCCAAAAGCGATGGAACCTTCCCGAAAGCGCTTCTTTGCCGAATGCGGCCGCGCGCTCGCCGCGCTCATCCTGTTCTGCGTCATGCAGATTTACTCCGGATTGGCCGTGCAATGGATCGGCGCCGGTTCTTATCTGGCGCTGTTCCCGCAAAGCGCGCGTCTTTCGTCCATGTTCGGCGCGTTCGTCTTTCGGCAAAGCGCATGCCTTTCGCTCCTGTTTTCTTCGGCCTGCACAATGACGCTTTTGTGCGCCGTCTTCGCCGCGCGCGGCTCGTCGTTTCAAAAACAAACGAACGCCGCGCCGGTGCGCCCGCGAACGATCCTTCTTTCGTTCATCCTGGGCATGGCGCTGAACGTCGCCGTGACGATCCTGCTGGCGCTTTTGCCGATCCCCGAGGCGCTGCTTTCCGGCTATCGTGCTTCGTCGGCGAAACTGATGACGGAACCGTTCGCGATTCGGTTTCTCGCAATCGTCGTCGCCGCGCCGCTGACGGAAGAAACGGTCCTTCGCGGGACCGTACAGAATCATCTTGCACGCGTGCTGCCCTACGGGTTTGCCGCGGTGCTGCAAAGCCTCGTCTTCGGACTTTTGCACGGCTCTCCGCTTTGGATCGCCTACACGTTCGTCTTCGGGCTTGTCTGCACGCTGGTCTATCGAAAACACGGGCTTTTCGCAAGCGTTGCGCTTCATATGGGGTTCAATTTTTTAGGCGTTTTTCTGTAAACGTTTCCATTTAAGATCCTTCCTAATTTATATGGGAAGAATCTGCGGACGCCGTCGATTTTTTCGGCGGCGTCCGTTTTTTATGCCGTTTTGTGCTATAATGAAATCAATACAAATTTCATTATGAAAAGCAGGTGTGCGAATGAAGAAACCCGATTTGTCTTCCTCGCGCCGGCACGACACGGACATGACGCAGGGCAGTGTCTTCGGACATCTTCTGCGTTTTTCCCTGCCGCTTTTGGCCGGCAACATTTTCCAGCAGCTGTACAACACCGTCGACACATGGGTCGTCGGCAACTACGTCAGCAACGAGGCGTTCTCCGCCGTCGGCACGGTCGCACCGATCATCAACATGCTCATCGGCGCGTTCACGGGCTTTGCCACCGGCGCGGGCGTCGTCATCTCGCAGTATTACGGCGCGAAGGAGCCCGATAAAGTCCACGACGCCGTGCATACGTCGATCATGCTGACGATCATTTTGACCGTCGTGCTCACGGCCGTCGGCATTTTGACGACGCCCGCGATGCTCCGATTCATGAAGACGCCGGCGGAGGTCATGCCGGAATCGACCGAATATTTGACGATCTACTTTGCGGGCATGATCGGACTTTTGTTCTACAATATGGGCGCGGGCATTCTGCGCGCCGTGGGCGACTCGCGCCGTCCGTTCTATTATCTGGTCGTCGCCGCCGTGATCAACACCGTGCTCGACCTGGTGTTCGTCATCAACTTCAAAATGGGCGTCGCGGGCGTGGCCTACGCCACGATCATCGCGCAGGCGGTCAGCGCACTTTTGACGATGATCACACTGTGCCGCAGCGACTCGTGCATCCGCGTTCGCTTCCGCGACCTTCGCATTCACGGGATCATGCTCAAAAAGACCGTGCAGATCGGCATCCCCGCCGGGCTGCAAATGGCCGTCACGTCGTTTTCCAACGTCTTCGTGCAGTCGTATATCAACCAGTTCGGCGCAAACTGCATGGGCGGCTGGACGGCGTACACCAAGATCGATCAGCTCATTTTCCTGCCGATGCAGTCGCTCGCGCTGGCCGCGACGACGTTCGTCGGGCAGAACCTCGGGCTGCATCAGGTCGACCGCGCCAAACGCGGCATCCGCATGGCGTTCCTTATGTCCATCGTCGTCACTGTCGTCATTTCCGCCGTCGTCGTCGGCTTTGCGCCCGCGTTCGTCGAGTTTTTCAACAACAAGACGGAAGTCGTCTCCTACGGCGCGATGTTCCTGCGCTGGCTGACGCCGTTCTACGTCCTGTGCTGCGTCAACCAGGTCTATTCGGGCGCGCTGCGCGGCGCGGGCAATTCCCGCGCGCCGATGATCATCATGCTGTTCTCGTTCGTCGTGTTCCGGCAGATCTACTTATATATTATGTCGAACTTCATCGCCAACGAGATCCTGCCCCTCGCGATGGGCTACCCCGCGGGCTGGCTCGTTTGCAGCGTGCTGACGCTGATCTATTACCGCTGCGTCGACCTTGACGCCGTCAACGTCGTGGAAAGCGCGCCAAGCGCGGACTGACAAAACAAAAACTGCCGGGAGCAAATCGCATCTCCGGCAGTTTTTATTTTAGATCAATTTCCCCGAAAAATGGTCGATCTCGTGCTGAATGATCTGCGCCGTCCAACCGCTGAACGACGCCGTTTTCGGCGTGAAGCTGCGGTCGTAATACGCAACTTCGATCGTGCGGTAGCGCCGCACGGCACGAATCCCCGGCACGGACAAACAGCCCTCGCGCGTCATGTACGGCTGCGTTTTCTTCGTGATCTTCGGATTGAACATCACCATATACGCGCCGTTGTTGTCGAAGGCGAGGATCGTCTTGTGCACACCGATCATGTTCGCCGCCATGCCCGCGCAGCGGTCGGCATTGGCGCGGAGCGTGTCCAGAAGATCCTGCGCCGCGGGCAAGTCGCTCGGCACGGCGGCCGCGCTCGGGCGGCTCAAGGACAGCGGGTCGGTCACGACGGGACGGATCATTGCCGCGCCTCCTTTTTCAGGCGAACGAGAATTTCCTCGTCCGCCGGGCAGAACGAATATTCGTCGATCTCCTGCGGCGTGATCCAGACCATGCCGCAGTGTTCCTTCATCTGCAAAACACCGTGCGCGATCGACGCGCAAAGCAGCGTCAGTTCCACCGTCAAGTCGGGATATTCGTGCGCGACCGTCATGAATTCGTCGCCGACGTCGATCTCCACGCCGAGCTCTTCGCGGCATTCGCGTTTGAGCGCCTGCGCCTTCGTCTCGCCCGGCTCGACCTTTCCGCCGACAAATTCCCACAAAAGCCCGCGCGCCTTATTGGGCGGGCGGCGGCAGATCAAAAAGCGTCCGCCGTCCCAAAGCAGCGCCGCGACCACCTGTGTCATCGCCATTTTTCTCCGTTTTCTTTCATAATTGTAGATCCATCGATCCCTCGGGATCTTTTTTATTATAGCCGTGCCCCGTGCCGCGGTCAATTTTTCAAGACGGGACGCGCGATTTTCTTTTGCGCGGCACTTGCAATCGAGCGAAGATCGCGCTATGATAATAGCGTTATCGATTATGGCGTTATCAATCAAAAGAACATCGGATATGGAAGGAGGCGCCGCTTTGGCAAACCGGGATCACACGTTGGACGACAAAATCGTCCGCGCCGCTTACGAAGAATTTCTGTCGTGCGGTTTTCGGGACGCGTCCCTTCACAAGATCGCCGAAAAGGCCGGCGTGACGACGGGCGCCATCTATACCCGCTATTCCAACAAAGACGCGCTGTTTTCAAGCCTTCTGCAAGATTTTTTCGGCCGGATGGAGCGATTTTTTGCCCCCTGCGCCGAAGAATACCAAAAAGCCGAACGGCTCGGCACGACGCAGGCGCTGCTCGACGCGATCGATTTTGAACAACGCGCTTACTTCCGCCTTTTGACGGAGCGCCGGAACGACTGCGTTCTGTTTTTCTGCCGCAGCGACGGCAGCAGCGTGGAAGCGATGGTAAAAGGGCTGATGCGGCAAAAAAGCGAACAGACGGTGTCGTTCTTTTGCCGCGTTTTCGGCAAAGCGCCGAACGCCGACGCGCTTCGGCTGCTCATGGGGGCGCAGTTCTGGTATTTCCGCCAGCTTCTGGACGAGCGCCCGGAAGAGGACGCGTTCTTTTCCTGCCTGCAAACGATCCTCGATTTCACCAACGCCGGATGGCGGCAGTTCTGCGACGCCCTGCAATGACTCTCGTCGCCGCTTCGGGCGGATTCGCCGCCCGTTTTCTTTGGATCAATAGTTAGTTCAAGCTAACGTAATATACAAGGAGACCAGCATTGAACGATTTTGAATCAGACGCCAAATCAGATTTTCAATTAAATTTCCAATTGGACTTTCAATATGCCGGGCAATCGCAAAAGACGCTGCAAAACGTCGCGGGACAAATCCCGCACGGACGCTGCGTCGTGCTCTGCGGCGGCAGCGGCTGCGGCAAATCCACGCTTCTTCGCTGCGTCAACGGCCTGATCCCGCAGTTTTATGAGGGCGAATTGAAGGGCTTTTGCCGTCTGAACGGAAAAGACACGGCGGATTTGAGCATCGGACAAATCGGCGAACTTGCCGCATCCGTCTTTCAGGACCCGCGCAGTCAGTTTTTCACCGTCAACAGTTCCTCCGAAGTCGCGTTCGGCTTGGAAAATCACGGACTGCCGCAGGCGCAAATCCGCGAACGTGTGGGCGAAGCCTTCCGCGTCTTTCATCTGGAACATTTGAAAGACCGCAGCGTCTACGCGCTTTCCAGCGGCGAACGGCAGCTGGTCGCGCTTTTGTGTGCCTGGGCCATGGACGCGGACGTTTTTCTTTTGGACGAGCCGACGGCGAACCTCGACTTCGCGGCGACACGCCGGCTTTCCGACGTGCTTCGCGCGCTGAAACGTCAGGGCAAAACGCTTCTTTTGAGCGAACATCGTCTCTATTATTTAAACGGCATTGCGGACGAATACTGGCGCATGGAAAACGGCGAGATCAAGGCCAAATATACGGCGGACGAAATGCGCGCGTTTTCGCCGCAACAACTTCGCGCGCTTTCGCTGCGAACGACGGATCTTTCCAATATCGCACTTTGCGAACGACCCGCGGAATCCCCCGCCGCGCCCGAAGCGCTTCGTGCGGATAAGCTTTGCTTTACTTACCGCAAAAAGACCGCGCCGCAGATATCCGATTTGAACTTCCGCGTTCGCGAGCGCGAGATCGTCGGGCTCGTCGGCGCAAACGGCTGCGGCAAAACGACGATCGGGAAGCTCGTCGCAGGGCTTTATCGCCCGAGCGGCGGTCAAATTTCGCTTTACGGCAAGGCAATGACGCCGAAACGGCTCCAATCGCGCGTTATGTTCGTCATGCAGGAGGCGGAATTTCAGTTTTTTACCGATTCCGTTCTTCACGAACTGCAATACGGTCACGCGCTCACGCCGGAATTTACGGTGCAGGCCGAGTCTCTTTTGCACCGCATGGGCATGTGGGCGTGCCGCGATCGGCATCCGTTCTCGCTTTCGGGCGGCCAGATGCAAAAACTGACGCTGATGACGGCGTTTTTGTCCGAAAAGCCGATCGTCGTGCTGGACGAACCGACGGCGGGACAGGACGCGGAAAGCCTTGAATCATGCGCCGCACTGATCCGCAAGATGGCGGAGACAAAGACCGTCCTCGTGATCACGCACGATCTCGAGCTGATCGCCGCCGTCTGTGATCGCTGCATTGCGTTTTCGAAAAGCGCTTCGAAGACGGAGCTTTCCGAACTCCCGTTGAAAAGCGAAAGCGACCTGTCGTCCGTACGCCGCGCGATAGAATGTTTCCGCCCGACGGAATCGCCGCCCGAAACGCACAAACGCGCGCGATTCCACCCGATCACAAAGCTCGCTTTCTTCCTTGCGACAATGGCCGCCGTTTCCGCCGCGAACAATCTTCTCGCGTTCTGTGTCTTCGGCGCGCTTGTGGTTTTGTCCATGACGGACGGCGGCGTTGCGCCGGCTCTCGCGGGCGTCGGACTTCTTGCGGCGCTTTTTGCGGCGGACGCGCTGTTCCCGCACACGACGATTTCGTTTTTGCTCGTGCTTTTGCCGCGCATAGCCGCCGTATGGATCTCAATGGAGCTGATGATCGGCCTCGACGAAGCCGGGCGGACGCTTGCGGCGCTTCGGGAACTGCATCTGCCGGAGCGTTTCATCATGATCGTCGCCGTGATCTTCCGATTTTTCCCCGTGCTTCGCGGCGACATGACGCTTCTGCGCCAGTCCGTCGCCACACGCGGCGCGTTCACGACGCTGCGCGAAAAGCTGCGCGCGCTGCCGGAGTATCTTGAGATTCTAACCGTCCCCATGGCGCTGCGCGTAATCCGCATCGCCGAAACACTGTCCGCGTCCGCCGAAACGCGCGGCATCGATTTGAAGAAAAAAAAGAGCAACTATCTGTCGCTCCGCTTCTCAGCCTTAGACGCCGTGTTTCTTGTCCTGCTCGCCGTTTCGATCGTCGTTTCGCTTTTATGACGGCCGCCGCAGCGCAGCCTTTCATAAAGAAT
Organism: uncultured Clostridia bacterium; assembly: GCA_934613185.1. GTDB lineage: Bacteria > Bacillota > Clostridia > Christensenellales > Maliibacteriaceae > RGIG9107. The sequence goes on from CAKTSO010000039.1 coordinate 7,467, forward strand.
TTCATTTTAAAGGAGTGGTACCATGCGCACCGAAAATGCAAACAAACTGAAAGTCCGCGACGTCATCACCGTCGTGCTGCTTTCCCTCATCAACGTCGTGATCTTCTTCGCAAGTTCCTTTTTGTACGCGACGCCCGTCACCATCATCCTGATGCCGGTGTTCTTCTCTCTTTTGGAAGGCGTGATCTATTTCATAATCGGAACAAAAGTGAAAAAGCCCGGTGCGATCATGATCTACAGCGTCGTGCGCGCGATCATGGGCGGCTATCTGCCGTATATCGCGCTGTTCCTGCTCTCCGGCGTGATCGCGGAGCTGCTTGTTCATAAAATGGGTTACGGCAACGGCAGGGCGTTGACGATCGGCTATGTGATCAATCAAGTGTTCGCCGCGTTTGGCAGCACGATCATCCCCTACGCCATCGCCGCGAAAGCCATGGCCGGGCAGATGGTCTCAGACGGCCGTCAGGGCAATATTCTCGCCGCATCCGAACTTTTGCAGTCGTGGGTGGCCGTCGCGCTGGTCGCCGGCGTGATCGTCGCCGCGCTGCTGGGCGCGGCGCTCGGCAAGCGCGTCGTGCGCAAGCATCTCGGCGCGTAATTTTTCCGAATCAAGGCCATGAAAAAACTCTCGCATGCGTTCGCCGCGCATACGGGAGTTTTTCCATCTTTTTTAAACGGCAGATTAAAACAGCAAAACGACGAGCCCTGCGGCAAGCGCCGCGCCGACGGCCCAGATTGCGCTTAAAAACAGGCGTTTTTTCGCGTTGGAAGCGAAACCAGGAATTCGCGGATCGTTTCGATGCAGCGATCCGTCTGCAAAATGGTGGAAAGATGGCCGCCCGAGACGACAACGATCCTCGGATCGTGTATCAGACGGATCAAGTCCTGCTGCATCTGCCCCGAGAAGAAATCCTGATCGGGCAGGATCAACAGGATCCGACCCTCCGGCGCCGCAAAGTCCGCCCGTCTGCTTCATCAGATCGACCAGAAGCCCCGAAATATGAACGTCCTTTTCCTGCGGATAATCCCGGAAGATCGTCTCGAACATGTCTCGCGCGCGGGCAATCTCCTCCGCGCTCTCGTTTCGAATGTGAGAAAGGCTCATTTTGATCAGTCTCGGCTTGCGCGTGTTTTCGTTCATGCCACCCGTGGAGATCAAAATAAGGCCGCCGACCTCGTCGGGGTATTTCTGCGTACAGATCTGCGCGACCATGCCGCCGGAGCTGCCGCCGACGAAAATCGGCCGTTCGACGCCGAGCTTTTGGAAAAACGCGTGCATCCCAGTGACGAGCTCCCGATTCGTGCGAAGCTGCCGCGGATAATCAAACAGCAGCGTTCGATAATCGCTCGACAAATCCGGCGCATAATCGATCCGCATTTCCGTCGTGTTCATCCCGCCGTTTAAAAACGCAGCGTTTCGCTTATTTTTTATGATAGCCGCAATCGCAGTGCGGGCCGCCGGAGGCGAGGGTGTATTCCCGCACGAAATTCGTTCCGCCGCCCGCTTCCGCCATCGTGTAATCCAAACGGCACATCGCAGGCGTCAGATCATACAGCCCGAGCTTCTTCATCAGCGCGCAGATGCCGCATTGGGTAAAGCGCGCTTCGTACCCGCTGCCGTCGGGATATTCATAAAAATCCATGTTCCACGAATACGGATTGCGATCCGCCGCCCGCAGCGCCGCGGTCGCCTTCATTGCGTTGATGTCGCCTTCGGTATACTTATTCTTCGCGCTTTTTCTGCAGAACCGTTTCATGAGGCGGGTCATCATCGATTTGGCGTAATATTCCGTCAGCGGCTCCACCGTCGGGCGCTTCGGCATCGACAAGATAAACGAAGCAAGCATCGCAGCGTTGACGATATTCATCTTGAATCGATCCTGTTTTTCAAATTCGGGCAGCTCCCGAATGATCTTCGGATATTTTGCCCTCGCCCGCTTTGTGATCGTCCGCGCCGCGGCCCTGTCGTATCCGAACACGTCCGTCAGCTGTTTTCGAAACGACCCCGCAAACAACGCCCACATTCCCATGGGCATCCCGGCATACTTCATCGCATTTCCCCTCCGTCGTCAATCGTTTTTCCGTTCCGCCGCGCCGGATTTCTTCGGCTCGCGGACCAGATCGTACAACACGCCGTCGCCGCCGAAGCGGCGCGTATTTGCAAGCGTCATTCCCAAATGTTCGTATTTGTCGCATTTCGACTTCGCGTCCGTGTCGAGGATCACCGGCACGCCAAGGCGGTCGCCTTCGGCATACGCCATCTCCATCACGCGCCGCATATAGCCCTTTCCCTGATACGGTTCGCGGACGCAGACCAGACCGACGAAAAGATACGGCGCTTTTTTTCGATCCATTTTCCGGCTCAGACTCTCGCCGCCCTGCGCCATAATTTTCGCAAATCGAATCCAGTCGCGCAGGCGCATCGCCCCGAGCGTCGATCGGGCAAAGCAAAGCCCCGCGCGCAGGCTCACTTTTTCGCCCGGACGCCGAAACGCGATAAATCCTTCCCGGCTTTCGCTCGTGGTGTACAGCATGCCGCTTTGAAGCGCCATGCGCACATAGCCGCAGATGAACGCCGCCACGGCTTCCCGTCTCGGAAACGCGTCGATCAGGCCGCGTTCCTCGCCGTAATCGTAATACGCGAACGCGTGGCCGATGTCGCGGATGACGCTTTCCTCCGGCGCCGTTACTTTCATGCTCCGCCCCTCTTTCTTTTTAAACTCGCCGCTTCGTCATTTGCGCGCCGTCGCGCAGAGCCAGCCCTTTTCGTTTTTGGCGATCTTCACGTCCCGAAAGCCCGCTTTTTCCAGCGCGGCTTTCAGCGCGCCGCCGTCATAGATCGTCATGCCGCTCACGATCTTCGTCCACTTCTCGTCTTTTTTGTTTTCGCCGTCGCTTTCGTTGCAGACGAGAAACGTTCCGCCCTGCCGCAGAACCCGCCGAACTTCGCCGAAACATTCGGTCAGATTCGGCCAAAAATAGACGGTTTCAAACGCCGTGACAAGATCAAAGCGCGCGTCTTCAAACGGCAGCTTCGCCACGCTGCCGCAGACGATTTCGCAGCGGCCCTGTTCGACCGCCGCGCGGTTGACCCGCCGCGTTTTTCCCACGCTGACGGGCGAATAATCAATCCCGAAGGCCTTCCCTTCGGGGCAGCGACGCAAAAGCGCCGCGATATTCGCACCGCCGCCGCAGCCGCAGTCCAGAATTTCGGCATCCTTCGCAAGCGCCGTCTGCTTCATGCCCCACTGCGCCAGCGCGCGATGCCCGAAGTTCATCATCCAAACCATCACTTTCCCGCCGAAGCCCTCCGGCCGCCGAGTATTTTCAAAAAACGACATAGACACCTCACTCTTTTTCCAGAACGACGATTCGATTGGAGATATTCCGCACGACGGGCAGCTTGTCCAGCACTTTATAAATCGGCACGAACGCCGCCATGCCCTCCGTCAGGCAATGTTCTTCTTTAAAGCGAAACCGCGGCAGCAGCGCCGCCAGCGCCCGGCCGTCCTTGACGCCCCATGTGAATTTCGCCCGGCTTCCCTCGATCGATTTTTCTTTAAAGCGCCGCGCAACCGCCGGGTTCATCGTCTCGACCAGCACCGTCGCGTTTTGGAAGCACGCGGCAATCCGCTCGAAGATGCGCGCGACGTCTTCTTGCGACAAATACATCGTCAAGCCTTCAACGATCACCAGCGCGGGCGCGTCTTTTTCGGCGATTTCGCCGCTCCAGTCGTCCATGGCCGACATGGCGATCTGCGAAATTTTCCCCTGTTCCGGCAGGACGGTCTCCCGCACGGCGATCGTCTCGGGCAAGTCGAGATTGTACCAATGGCCGTAACCCGCCATCCGATAACAGCGTGTGTCAAGGCCGCAGGCGATGTTGAGCACCGTCGCGCCGGGATGCGCCAAAAGATATTCCTCACACAGCCGATCCAAAACGATGGTGCGCGCGATGACGCCGCTGTGCATCGCGGCGTCCCGGTCGGCAAGCGAAAAGTCGTAATCCAGTTTTTCAACGATCTGCTCCGCTTTTTTGTCGCAAATCGCGCCGTGCGTGCGGCTCTCCTTCGCCCGCGCGTAAACAGTCTGAAGCATCGTCTCCGGCACGCCGGACAACGTGATTTTCTCATTCATCGACAATTTCCTCCTTCGTTTTCTGCCGCCGCGGCAGGGTCGTCTTTCGCGTCAGCACGGCAAACGCGCCCGCTCCGAAAAACAGCGGCATACCCGCGTAGGCGATCAGCATCGGCACAGCGCCGAGCGCGCCCGGCAGGCGGCCCTGCCGATATCGTTTCCGGTCTTCGCACACCGCAATGTTCATCGTCTTCTCCTTTCATTCCTTGTCCGCAGTTAGTTTTGACTAACCTCAACACCATGACAAAAGCCGTCTTCGAAAAAGACAGCTTTCCTCGCCTTTAAAACAACGCCCTGCACGCGCCGCACACCAGCGTTTTCAACACGTCGGGATACAGCGGCCCGATCTGCGCCCGATGCGAAACCGTCAGGATCAGCCCGCGCACCGTCGCCGCGACCAGCGCTTTCGGTGCGCGCGGAATCAGCGCGTTTTCCTCCAGCAGCGCGTTGATGTGGACCTCGTCGTCGTGGTAATGCGCCCGGCGGATCTCGTCCGGAATTTTCCGCAGGATCGCATCGGCGTCGTTCTCGACGAACGTCATCGCGCCGCTGTCCGACAGCGTTTCACACGCGGCAAGGATCGCACGCGCCGCGCGTTCCGCCGCATCGCCGCCGTTTTCCCGCAGCGCGCGCCCCGCGACTTCGTAAACCTGCGTGTGAATCCCCTCCAGAACGCAGAAAAACAGCGTCTCTTTGGAATCGAAAAACTTGTAAAACGAGCCTTTCGAAATCCCCGCCGCCTGCGTCAGCTGTTCCACCGACGTCTTGCGCATCCCGAGCGTCACGGCGCAGCGCCGTGCCTCTTCCAGCAGCGCCTCGCGGATGCGCTCCGCTTCATAACCGGTAAATGCCAAAGGAACATCCCCCAAAGATTTGACCAAAATGTTTTTTCAGTCATTTCATGATGTTATTGTAGCATCCTCTTCCCCGCATTTCAAGCCGTTATTCGCCGGATTCCCGGCATGGTTTCCTCTGTGGTTTCTCCCGTCATTCTCGAGCTGTCGGCTGTTTTTGAAAAAGAGTATATCGCAACAGTCCTGTATTTGATTTCAATACCAAATACAGAGCATTTTCGTACTATTTTACTCTATATCTTGTAGTTCCGTGTGCTTTCATAACACTGCAACTTGTGGTTTGTCGCTTATTTGTCGCTTAAATCTGCAAAAGGATATTGAACGATAATAAAAGAAATAGGATATATCCGCAAAGATATATCCCCCAAAACTTTATTTAATGTCTAGGCTCATTTGCACACTCTCAGGTGTGTTTTTTGAACAATCTATGTCTTGCTGTGAAAGTATTTCGACTTTTCTATCAGGAATTTCCAATCCCCAATTATCCCAACCAACATAATTCTTTCTTGCAAACAATTCAATTTTTTTTTGTAGCGGAAACATTCTTGTTATTCCGTCGATAACTTGCTCTGGCTTTTCGCTGTGCTCACCACGATGTACCGACAAGAGTTGTCGGACATTCCTTGCCCCACGTGGTGATGGAAAACGTCCCTTTTTGAAAGCAAGAACAAATTCTGTTTGCGACAACGTGTATCGTCCAGGATTATGTACCTGTTTATCCCAAACAAATGCGACTGTCTTATATTCAAAACCCCAAGCTTTCCCCAGTTCAATAGAATTGGCTAGTTGTGGACCTGTGGTCCACATGAAAAGTATACAATCATCAGCGGCAATAGAATCCACGTCAAGTTCCTTTAAATCTTTCAATTTCAAAGTAGGGTACTTGAAATTTGCGGCACTAATGAAAACATTCCGTTCAAAACCAACGTTTTGTGATTTGATACTAGACCTATCATATTGCATTTTTCCACCATAATCCCAAGGCGGGTCTGCATAAATCACATCGTACTTTTCGTTTGGTAATGCTGGATATACTTCATCAAGGGGATTTATTTTCTTTCTTCGCTTTGCTTCGGGATTGTATTTTGAATAGCCGCTAATAGCGGTTTTGTCTGTATCACCCATGTCAATAGCCCCTTTCATATAATGTGCGTGTTGATTATAGCATACATGTTACTTAAAGTCAACAGTAGACGTTCGTAACAAGCATATTGTTGCTCATAGTCCGTTGACTTAAAAACATCTGATTGTATCCTATAGTTGTAGGAGGTGCAACTATGATTACAAAAAAATTTGGTGAACGTATACGTGAATTGCGCACGCAAAGGAATGTGAGTCAGGAAAAATTTGCACTTCATATTGATATGGATAGAACATATCTTGCATCAGTTGAAAGTGGAAAGAGGAATATTTCCCTTGAAAATATCAGCAAGATTGCAGAGGGGTTTGAAATAACACTTGAAGAATTATTCAAAGGAATGTAAAGGAGATAATAACAATGGCAAGGAAAGAATTACAGGGACGCGATAATTGGCAAACAGAATCTGGTCCCGGCGGAAAAGCGGGTGTTGCTGAACACAATCTGTTGAATGTATTTAAAGAGGCTTTTGAAGGTACAAATTATCGCATATCCGATCACCCGACAGATTTAAAGCACTTATATGAAAGTGTTGCTTTGCCAGAAGAAACACTTAGACAAATTTTCAACCCTGATGCCGCTACAATGCGTAATGCCCTAAGCCGAGGGTGGGGAGTATCACCTGATTTCTCAATCACAAATATCAAAACAGGGAAAATTCTTTTTGGAGAAATTAAGCGGCAGGACGGATGGGTCGAGGGAAAAGAACCGAGTGCAGGAAGAGGAAATGCCCACGAAAGGATGTGCAAACTATTCACTCCCGGATTGATGAAAGCATATAGATCCATTGGTAAGATTAAAGATCCAAAAATATTACCCTTTTGGGTTGTCCTTGAGGGCGATATTACCCGTGACCCCAAACGCAACCGCGAAATCGCATTCTGGTTTGATCAATATGATAAAAACTACTTTATGTGGCGGCCCCAGATGACAGACAAAGACCTTGTTGAACATTTCAATCAATATCT
>CAKTSO010000040.1 GCA_934613185.1 uncultured Clostridia bacterium
TCTGCAACAGCTATGATATGATAATTTCATAGAAAATTATGATGTCCCCTGATGATAAAGTCCGTTTTATTGGACACATCATTCGATACAATCGTTCTGCAAGCTGAAAGTAAGAGGTGCAGTGCAATGAAAGGGTATTTCGTATCGGATGGCTATATGGGTCTTGTCAACGGCGTGTATCGTCTGTTTGCGGACGAAAGTGACTATCGCGAGTTTATGGAAGATTGACGTCAGCCGATGATCGTGCGGATTTTGTCCGCAAGCGCGGCGGCGAGCGCGGCGTGGCCTTCTTCGTTCATGTGAAGGCTGTCGACGGGCGAAGGGAAAGCGGCGCTTGCGGCGTCGAAGAAATGGAAGCCGCTCTGTTTCGCAAAATCGGCAACACAGTCGGCAAGTTCGTGAGACAGGGCGATGGAACGCTCCCCGAATTCAAAGCGGAACGGCGACGTGTCCTTCATGCCGGGGCCGACGTGAATGGGGGAGACGAGCAGGATCTCGGCGGGCTTTTTGTCAAAGTTCTTTTCGCCGGTGATGCGGCGCGCCATTTCGCCAAGACGCGCCTGGCATTTTGCGATGTCGTAAGCGGTGGCGTTGAAGCGCAGCTTTAAATCGTTGGACCCGAGCATAATGACCACGAGATCAAGCGGAATGTGCGTGTTCAAAATAGTGGGGAACGCCTTTTTGCCGTTTTTGGTGTCGTCGAAATCGACGGGGTCGTCGAATGCGTTCGTGCGGCCGTTTAAGCCTTCTTCGATGACGTAATAGTCCGAACCGAGCGTTTTTGCAAGGCGGCCCGTCCAGCGCGTGTCGCGGTCGTAGCGCGTGCCGACGCCGGGGACGAAGCCGTAGGTGTTCGAATCGCCGAAGCAGAGAATATTCTTCATAACAAAAACAGAACCTCCGTGTGTAATCTTTGTTTTATTTTAACACAATCGATGCGCGAATGGAAAGCACGAACGAAAAGTTTGGAAAAAAGATTGAAAAGAAAAAACGCATATTTCATGAAAATAGACAGAATCGCGCGCGCAGTGTTTGCAATGCGCGGTTTTTCTGCTATAATGAATAGTCGTATATCAGCCAATGAGGTGGATTATGACGACATGGCGTGACGATCTGATTGCTTTTGTGAACGACGCGGGCGGCGATTTGTGCGCCGTGCGCGCGGTCGTTCTGGCAAAGCAGGAGAACATGCGCGCGTTTTGCGGCTACACGGGCGAGGGCGTCGTCGTCGCGTTCGACGATGGGGCGGTTATCGTGACCGATTCGCGCTACACCGTCCAGGCGCGCGAACAATCGCCCGACACGTCGGTCGAGACGATCGACGCGGGGCAAAGTCACGGCGAACTCGTCTTTGCACAGCTTCAAGCCCGCGGCATAACGACGGCGGCGTTTGAAGACGAGACGTGGTCGGTCGCGGATTTTTCCGCGCTTTGCAAAGACTGCCCCGGCGTCCGTTTCGTTCCGCTGGGGGACATGCTGACACGCTGGCGCATGAAAAAAGCCGATTGGGAGATCGAAAAGATCTCTCATGCCGCGATCCTCGCGGACGACGCGTTTCAAAGTCTCCTTTGCGCGATGCGCGAGGGCATGACGGAAAAGCAGGCCGCGTGGTTTCTGGAATCCGCAATGCGCGAGGGCGGCGCGGAGGCGATGAGCTTTGATCCCATCGTCGCGGCGGGCGAAAACGGCGCGAAGCCGCACGCGATCCCGACGGATCGGGCCTTTCGGCGCGGCGATCTTGTCGTGATGGATTTCGGATGTAAATTCGAAGGCTATTGCAGCGACATGACGCGCACCGTTGCGATCGGGCGGTTAGACGATCGCTGCCGCGAGATCTACGACGTGACACTTCGTGCGCAGGAGGCGGCGCTTTCGGCGCTCAAGCCCGGCAAAACGGGAGCCCAAGTCGACCGCGTCGCGCGCGATATCATCAAAAGCGCGGGCTACGGCGCGTATTTCGGCCACGGTTTGGGGCACGGCGTGGGTCTCGAGATTCACGAATTGCCGCGGCTGACGCCCACAAAGGCGGGAGAGGCCGCGCTTTGCGAAAACCACATCGTGACCGTGGAACCCGGGATCTATCTTCCCGGCGTCGCGGGCGTTCGGATCGAGGATCTGTGCGTCGTGACGAAACAGGGCGCGCGGCGCTTGTCGCACAGCCCGAAGGGACTGATCGTTCTATAAGATTTTTAAAATAGAGCGCACACCACCAACACCGCACAACTACACGGAGGTATCCCAATGATCAGTGCAGGAGAATTCAGAAAAGGCGTAACCATCGAGATCGACGGTCAGGTTTTTGTCATCGTCGATTTCCAGCACGTCAAGCCCGGCAAAGGCGCGGCTTTCGTCCGCACCAAGATCAAGAACGTCGTCACCGGCGGCGTGCTTGAGCGCACCTTCAACCCCAACGACCGTTATCCGCGCGCCCATATCGAGACCAAAGAGATGGAATATCTCTACAACGACGGCGACCTTTACTACTTCATGGATAACGAGACCTTCGAGCAGCTGCCCCTCAACCGCGACCAGGTCGACGAGGCGATGTATTTCGTCAAGGAGAATACGCCCGTTACCATTCGCTTCTTCAAAGGCGCGGCCTTCTCGGTCGAACCGCCGAACTTTGTCGAGCTTCAGGTCGTCGAGGCCGAGCCCGGCGTGCGCGGCGATACCGCTTCCAACGTGCAGAAGAACGCCGTCCTCGAGACCGGCTTCCGCATTCAGGTCCCGCTTTTCGTCAACGAGGGCGACATGATCCGTGTCGACACCCGTACCGGCGAATACATGGAGCGCGTCTGATCTTTTGCCTCTCATTCCAAGGCATCAATTAAGCTTAGGCTTCAATCAAGGAGGAATCCGCTATGTCTGAAATCACCGAAAAAGTTGCCTATCTGCGCGGTTTGGCCGACGGCCTCGGCATCGGCCAGGATACGCCCGTGGAAAAAGTGCTCGCTCAGGTCCTGGAGACCATGGAACTGATGGCGGAGCAGATGGAAATGCTCGAAAGCGCGCAGGACGAGACGCTTGAGTATGTCGAGACGGTCGACGAAAACGTTTCCGATCTTGAGGACATCATCTTCGGCGACGATGACGACGATTTTGACGACTTCGACGACTGTGAGTTCTGCGAGGGCTGCGAGGGCTGCGCCATGCCGCAGGACGACGAAGATTCCTCCGACGAGGAATAATCGCAATATAAGAAAGCTTCTCTTAAAAAAGAGAAGCTTTTTTTATGCGGTCGATACGATTCGATCAAAAAATATCGATTGATTCTTGACAACGAATGCAAGCTGTGATACAACTAAAGTGTTCCACTTGGAACACTTTTTGAAAGCGGGAGGGCGAGAATGGACGAGCTGTTTCTCTTTGAAGGCGTCGCGGACGATCAGATTCTTCAAATGCGCGCCATGCTCGGCGAACCCAAAGTTTTTGAAAAGGGCGAAGTGATCTACGGCGGCGAGCGCTGCGGCGCGATCGGCGTTCTGCTTTCGGGCGGCGGCGAATGTGTGGCGCAAAGCGGCGGCGTGCTTATGAAGGTGTTTGAAGCAGGCGAGGTGTTCGGCGCGGCGTCGGTGTTCGGCGGCGGGGCGGCGTCCCGCATCACGGCGTCGACGCGCAGCGTGGTGCAGTTCATCGACCGCGAAACGCTTTTATCCTGGTTTACACGCTTTCCGCAGACGTCGGTCAACTACATTCGCTTTTTGTCCGCAAGGGTGCGATTTTTGAATCGAAAGATCGCGCTTTTGACGATGGACAGCGCGCAGGCGCGCCTGATGGAGTATTTGACGAATCAGGCGGGCGAAGCGGGCGTGGTGCGGATTCAGAACATGACGCAGCTTGCCAAGACGATCGGCGTGGGGCGCACGAGCCTTTATCGAAGCCTTGACGCGCTCTGCGAGACAGGATGGATCACGCGCGAAAATCATCAAATTTATCTTAGGGAGAAATCGGTATGAAAAAATGGATGGCATTGCTTTTGGCGCTGACGCTTGTGTTTGCCCTCGGCGCATGCAGCGCGAAAGCCCCGAATGCGGACGATGCGCCCGCGGCGAGCGAAGAGCCCGCGGCAAGCGCGGAACCCGAAGCGTCCGAGACGGCGGAGGAGCCGGTCAAGCTGAACGTTTATATGCTTGCGGGTCCCACGGGAATGGGCGCAGTCAACATGATGGCGGCCAATGACGCGGGCGAGCTTGCGCAGGAATACGAATTCACCGTTGCTTCCGCGCCGGACGAAGTCGTTGGCAAGATCGCCAACAGTGAGGCGGACATCGCCGCGATCTCGACGAACCTCGCCGCGAAGCTCTATGCCAAGACCGAAGGCGGCGTGACCGTCCTCGGCGTCAACACCCTCGGCGTTTTGTCGATGCTCGAAAAAGAACAGACGGTTTCTTCCGTCGCCGATCTTGCGGGCAAGACGATCTATACGACCGGCCAGGGCGCGAACCCGCAGTACATTTTGGAATATCTGCTTCGCGAAAACGGTCTCGACCCCGAATCTGACGTGACCATCGTCTATAAAACCGAAAATACGGAGCTTGCAACCGTGTTTGATTCCGATCCCGCGGCCGTCATCATGGCGCCGCAGCCGGTTGCCACGAGCATCGTTTTGAACAGCGGCGCGGTCGTTTCGCTCGACATGACCGAAGAGTGGGAGAAAGTCGCCGAAGACAGCCAGCTTATGATGGGCTGCGTCGTCGTGCGCAACGAGATCCTCGAGCAGTATCCACAGGCGGTTGCCGCGTTCATGAGCGATTACGCCGATTCGATCGAAAAGGCCAATTCCGACGCGGAGACGACGGGCGCGCTGTGCGAGACCTACGGCATCGTCGCCAAGGCTGCGCTCGCGCAGAAGGCGCTGCCGAACTGCAACATCGTCTGGGTCACGGCCGATCAGATGAAGACGGGCCTTTCCGGCTATCTTCAGGTGCTCTTCGACGCGGATCCCACGTCGGTGGGTGGCAGCATGCCGGCGGACGATTTCTATTATGCGGCCGAATAAGCGCTTTTGGAAAAACGCGGGGGCGATCCTTTTTTGGATCGCCCTTTGGCAGTTTGCGGCGCAAAGCGTCGGCGTGGAACTGCTCGTGCCGACGCCGCTTCGAACGCTGCGGACGCTTTGTTCTATGCTTGCGACAAAACAGCTGTGGCTTGCGGTTTTTTCGAGCATCGCGCGCATCGCGGCGGGGTTCTGCCTCGCGTTTTTTGCGGGGACGCTGTGCGCCGTTTTTTCGCATCGGGCGGCGTGGTTTCGAACGCTGTTTTCGCCGCTGATCCATCTTGTGCGCTCCGTCCCGGTCGTGAGTTTCATCATATTGGCGCTTGTGTGGATTCGGGCGAATTTTTTGCCCGTGTTCATCTGCTTTTTGATGGTCTTTCCGATGGTCTGGGCGAACGTCGAAGAGGGTCTTAACGCCGTGGACGGGAAGCTTTTGGAAGTGTGCCGCGTCATGCGCGTCGGGAAATATCAGACGCTTCGCGCGGTTTATCTTCCTTCGCTTGCCCCCGCGATGCGCGCCGCGTGCGTCACGGGAATCGGGTTTGCGTGGAAATCCGGCGTGGCGGCGGAGGTGCTCTGCAAGCCGAAAAACGCGCTGGGGACGCTCCTTGCAAACGGCAAGTTTGCGCTGGACACGCCGCAGGTGTTCGCGGTGACGCTGGTCGTCGTGGCGCTGAGCCTTTTGCTGGACGCGCTTGTGCGCAAACTGTGGAGGGTGCGCGATGCTGAAGTTTGAACATGTGGATTTTTCCTATGATAAAAAACGCGAAGATAAAAAACGCGAAAAAAAGTGTGTCCTTCATGATTTTTCGTTGAAGCTTGAAGCGGGGGAGCGTGTCTGTCTGTTCGGGCCGTCGGGCTGTGGAAAATCGACGGCGCTGCGGCTTGCCATGGGGCTTGAAAAGGCGGATGCCGGCGCGGTCGTCAACACGTTTTCGCGCGTCGCACCCGTGTTTCAGGAAGACCGATTGTTTCCGACGTATTCGTTGATCGAGAACGTGAATTTCGGCTGTTCGCGGGACGGCGGCGAAATATTGAAGGCTGTCGGGCTTGATGCGTTGAAAGACAAATTCCCCGATCAGGTTTCCGGCGGGCAGAAGCGGCGCGTGGCGATTGCCCGTGCGCTCAATTACGAATCGGATCTTTTGATTTTGGACGAGCCGTTCAACGGCTTGGACGAAACGAGCATAGGTCTTTGCGCCGCGGCACTGGAAACCTGGGCGGCGGGGCGCGCGGTGCTGATGGTGAGCCATTTAAAGGAACACGCGGTGCTTCTTCATGCGCGGATCGTTTCGATGACGGACGATAACATTTAAATCGGTTTTTGCTAAGACGGTCTCTTTTTTTAAAAGAGATCGTCTTTTTGTTGTGACATACTTACGCCATGCTACACATAGATACAAATCATGAGGAGGCGATCAAAGTGAAACAGGACGCCTGGCAGAATATCCTGCGAGTCCTGCCGCCGCCACTCGGCGAAGCGCTGAAAAGGCGGACGGACGGCGGCGACGTGACGGAACTGCGCGTTCGATGCGGGAGTTTTGCGTCGATCACGCGTCTTGGAAAAGCCGGGAGCGAATGCATTGAGGTTTTGACGGACGCGCGTTATTGCAGGCGGCTTTTGGACAATCTTTCACAGCACGGTTTATATCGCATCGAAGAAAAGCTGAAGGCGGGCTGTCTGACGCTTGCGGGAGGCGTTCGTGTCGGCGTGACGGGAATCACGCAGGAGACGAGCGGGCTGATTTTTCCCGTGACGTCATTCTGTTTCCGCGTTCCGCGTGAAGTGGTCGGCTGTGCGGAAGAATTGATGAAGAACATTTACAGCAAAAACGGTTACGAAAGCACGCTCATTGTTTCGCCGCCCGGTGCGGGGAAGACGACGATGCTGCGTGACATGATCCGCATCGCCTCCGACGACGGGTTCTGTGTCGCCGTGGCGGACGAGCGCCACGAGCTTTGCGCGATGGACGACGGCGGCGCGGCGTTTGATATCGGAAACGAAACGGACGTGATGAGCGCCATGACGAAATCGCGTGCGATCATGCGGATGCTGCGTTCGATGGCGCCGCAGGTGATCGTCTGCGACGAGATCGGATCAAAACAAGACGCTGCGGCGCTGGCGGAGGCCTGCCGCTGCGGCGTGCGCGTGTTCGCCTCGGCACACGCGTGGGACGAAGAGGCGCTCGTTCATCGGGAAACGCTTCGCGAATGTTTGCAAAGCGGCGCGTTTTCGAAAATCGCGGTCTTGGACGAAAAATCGCGCGGGCGCGTGAAGCAGATCGTTTCGGTCGAAGAAATGATGAAAAAGGCGAAGGCTGAATCGATATGATCAAGTCGTTTTTGATGATGAGCGGCGTCGGGCTTTCCACGCTTGTCGGGGTGTATTTTGCCGACCGGCTGGCGCGAAGATGCCGCCTGCTGGAAGAAGCGGCGCAGATCTGCCGGACACTTCGCTTTTGCGGGCAGACCGACGCGCGCCCCATGGAAAGCTGTCTTTCGGAGATGGCGCCGTCTCTGCCGCTCTGCCAAAGTTTCCTTGAAACATATGCCGAAAACGCGGCGCAAAGCGACGCCTGGTTCGTGGCGTTTGACGATGTGATCTGGAAAAAACGGCGGTATTACGGTGCGACGCGGGAGGATTGCGCAGTGATGAGACGCATCGGCGCGGCTGCGAGCGGCTTTTTGTCGGCGCGGGAAGCGGCGCTTTCCAATCTGGCAGAAGAACTGGAGCGGCTGCTTTGCGCGGCGCGGGAAAAGCGATCTCGCTGCGGCGCGATGTATGCGAAACTGGGGTTGATCGCAGGCTGTGCGATCGCGCTTGTTTTATGGTGAAAAGCAGGGGATGACGAAGGGCGGGTGGTGCGATGGACGTCGATCTTATTTTCAAGATCGCGGCGATCGGGATCCTGTTGGCGGTGCTCAATCAGGTGCTTGTCAAGGCGGGAAGGGAGGATATGGCGATGCTGACGACGCTCGCAGGGCTGGTGATCGTGCTGATGATGGTCGTGAATCTGATCGGTAACCTTTTCACCGACGTGCGCAGCGTGTTTCGCCTTTATTGATGTATGACGCTCAAGTTGATCGCGCTGTTGGTTGCAGCGGCGGGCGCGGCGATGCTCCTTCGCCTTTACCGCCCGGAATTTGCGATGGTGCTGACGCTTGCGGCGGGCGCGGCGGCGCTTGCGTGCCTTCTGCCGTATCTGTCGATTTTGACAGAAGATCTGACGCGGGAGTTTTCGTCGGCCGCCGCTGCGCTCGATTCGCTCGCAAGGCCGATGTTCAAGATCGTCGGTATGGCGTATCTTGCTCAGTTCGCCGCGGACGTGTGCGACGACTGCGGCGAAAAAGCGATGGCGCAGAAGATCATGCTCGCCGCGCGTGTCGGGATCTTGATTTTATGCTTGCCGAGCGTTCGCTATCTGCTGCGCGCCGTCACGCTGCTATTGCAAAGCGCGTCTTGACGATATTGTTTCTGGCGATAGCTTTGGCGGCTTTCCCGTGCCGTGCGAACGCGCAGGCGGATGCGGATAAACAGGCGCAGGAGCTTTTGACGCAGCAGATCGAGCAGACGGATCTGACCGGGATCGAACGCGCGATCGAGCAGTTGGACGCGGCAAGCGGCGGTACGCTTCGCGAAACGCTGTTTCCGAACGGATTTTCCGCGGCGCTCGGCGACGCGCTCCGCGGCGGAAGCACGCTCGGCGAAGGAATGTGGGAAGCGGCGAAGCGCTCTTTTTCGTCGATCGCCGCGCAGACGGCGTCGTTTCTGGCCGTTCTTTGCGCGTCGTCGATCTTGTGCGCGCTGACGAGCCGAAGCATCGGCGGCGTGCGGGACGAAGGGATCGTCTCGGCGGCGGGATTCGCCTGCGCGGCGTTTTGCGCAGTGCCCGTTTTGGCGCGGCTGACGCAGAACGTGACCGCCGCGGCACAGATGCTCGAGAGGCTCGGCCTTTGGATGGAGGCGCTTATGCCCGTCATGCTCGGCGTCTTGACGGCGCTCGGCGCGACGGCTTCCGTGCACGCGCTGCGGCCCGCATCGGTGGCGGTCAACGCGGTCGTGCAGAAAGCGGCGATCCGCGTGATCTTTCCCATGATCTTATGCATGGGTGCGTTCGCCGTGATCGACGCGCTCGGGCAAAAGCGGCGATTTGAAGCGCTGACGGCGTTTTTGTCAAAATTGATCAAATGGTCGCTCGGCACGGCGCTGACGATCTTCGCGGGCGTACTGACGCTTCGAAGCATCAACTCCGTTTCCTACGACGCGCTCGGCATTCGCACGATGAAATTTACGCTCGGAAACATGCCGGTCGTCGGCGGCGCGGTGTCGGATTCGATGGACGCGGTCATCAGCTGTCTTGTTTTGATCAAAAACGGCGTCGGGACGGCGGGAATGGCGGCGGCCGCGGCGCTGTGCCTGATTCCGGTGGCAAAGACGGCGGCGTCGCTTTTGTGCCTTCGATTGTGCGGCGTTCTGTCGCAGCTTCTGGCGGGCGAGGAGACGTATCGATTGACGAACGCCGCCTGCGAAGTCTTCCGCGCGCTTTTAAATGTGATGATCGCCGTTTTATTGATGTTCTTTTTAACGGTCACGCTGACGCTTGCGGCGGGCAACGCCGCGTTTACGGGGGGATAAAAATGCTGATGAAAACGGCGACCGCCGTCGCGGTGTTCGGGCTTTTATGCGTATGGATGCAGGTGCTGTCGCCGCCCGGAAAACTCAAAAAGGTCGTGGCGTTCGCGTTCGGCGTGATGCTTTGCGCGTTCGCCGCCGAACGGCTTGCGGGTGCGGTTTCCGTCGATTGGATGACGCTTTTGCGTCAAATCGAAACGGACGCGCGTTCGGCGAAAATGCAGTGGGATGTTGATTGCGAAGCGGGCGGCGCTTACGCGCAGCAGATCGTCGAATCCCTGGCGGGAACGGGCGCGCAGTGCAAAGCGATCTCGGATCCGGGCGGCGAGATCCGCGGCTTTCGCGTTGCGCTGCCGGAGGCGGAGGACGTTTTTTCCGCTTCGCAGACGCGGCGGCGCATAACGCAGGCGCTGTGCGGAATATATGACATTGAACCGGATGCCGTTGTGTTTTTCTAAAAACGCAAAGGAGGCGAGAAGCCATGGGGGAACCATCGGAACGAAGCGCGACAAAAAAGCGCGGGTACCTTTCTGCGGCGCTTGTCATCGTATTGATCGCGCTGATCGTCGGGATCTATGCCGGCAGCGTTTTTCGGGGCGAAAAGACGGCGGACGAATCGCTACGGACGCAAAGCGCGGCGGCCGAGGCGTCGGACGAAGAAACGCGGCTTGCGGCGATTTTGTCGTCCATCCGCGGCGCGGGACGCGTGCGCGTGATGGTGACTTACGAATCGGGACCCCAGATCGTTCCGGCGCAGGTCACGCAGCTTGACACCGACAGCCGAAGCGACTCAAACGGGGATTCCAATTCTTTAAGCGAAACGCGGCGCGAAACGAGCCAGCCTGCGACGAACGGTGGCGATTCCGTCGTCGTATTGCAGGAACTGTCGCCGGTGATAAAGGGGGTGGTCGTGGTCGCGCAGGGCGCGGACGATATTTCGGTGCGATTGAACCTTCTGCGCGCGGCGGTGACGGCGCTGCAGATCGACGAAAGCCGCGTGGACGTGTTCGCCATGGCGGCGGAATAAATCGGGGAGGACGAAGAGGTTTATGAAGGAAGAAAGACAGAAAAAGGGCTTTACAATCAAAAGCATCGACTGGCGGCGCGTCAAATCCGTCTTCAATCAGCGGACGCTCATCATGTGCGCCATGCTTGCCGTGCTCGTCGTCACGGGCGCTGTGAGCATTCAGTACACGCGGCGCGCGGAACAGACGGCGCAGGAGGATGCGACCGCGCGGGAAACAGTGCAAAGCCAAACGCAGTCCGACGCACAACCGACACAAGAGGCGGCGGAAACGGGCAGCTTTTTCACGGATTACCGAAGCGAACGCAACAGTGTCCGCGCGCAGGAGGTTGCCTATCTTGACTCGATCATTCAAAACACCGCGACAAAGCAGGAGACGCTCGACGAGGCACAGGCAAGAAAGCTGGAATTGACCGACATGATGGAAAAAGAAGTGACGGTCGAAGGGCTCCTTCGCGCAAAGGGCTTTTCCCAGGCGATCGTGACGCTGTCGCCGGAATCGGTCAACGTCGTCGTCGGAGACGCATCCGTCACGTCGCAGCAGGCGGCGCAGATTTTGCAGATCGTGCAGAACGAAACGGGGCAGCCGGCGCAGAACGTCAAGATCATTCCGGCGGGCTGAAAGATAGTGTTTGAACTGCCGCGGGAAATTTGATATAATATCCTCGTATCTATATTTTTGGATAAGGGGGATTGCTCTGTGGCTGATACCAACAATATTACGAGCATTCGTTCTGAAAACGGCGAGGGACAGATTTCCTTTGCGGATGACGTGGTGGCGGTGATCGCCGGTCTTGCGGCGATTGAAATAGACGGCGTGGTGGCCATGAGCGGCGGCGTGGCGGATGGCATTGCCGAAATGCTCGGCCGCAAAAACCTGACGCGCGGCGTGAAAGTGGAAGTCGGCTCTTCCGAAGCGGCGATCGATCTGGATTTGATCGCGCGTTACGGCGCCTGTATTCCCGAAGTGGCGCGCAAGGTGCAGGAGAACGTCAAAAAAGCCGTCGAGATGATGACAGGCCTCGACGTTGTCGAAGTCAACGTCAACGTTCTCGGCATCAGCATGGACGAAAAACAGTCCAAAGAGGCGGAAACGCCCGCGCGGGTCAAGTAAGTGAAAAACGGGTCTGCTCCCGATGAAATGCCGGGAGCAGATCTTTGCGTTATAAAAATTCGAATCGTCAATGCGTTGACGGAAGGGACGGTGGCTCATGAAATCGCGGACGGCGGCGAAAGTCGTCTGGTTTGTCCTTGCACTTTTGCTGGCGGCACTTTTGTGCGGCGGCGCCGCACTTATGGTGAGCGACGCGCTGCGGCAGAATGTGGCGGCGTATTTGACGCAGGTCTCTTTCGGTGCGCGCGTCGGGATCCTGTGCGGCTGCGTGATCTTTCTCGTCCTGATGCCCGTCGCGCTCGTCTTGCCGTACACGGGCAAAAGCGCGCCGGATCTGACGCTGAAAAACGAAGTGACGGGACAAGTCTCCATCACGGCGGAAGCGCTTGAAAAAATGGCGGAGATGTGCGTGAAGAACATCACCGGCGTGCACGACGTGCGCGTGCGCGTTTCGACCAAAAACGGGCAGATCGCCTATCGCATTCAAACGCGCGTTTCGGGGAGCGTGAGCGTTCCCGAGGTCGTGGAGAAGATGCGCGCCCGCGTGACGGATTACGTCTCCTCGCGCATCGGCACTGCCGTGTGCATGGTCGACGTCACGGTCGTCGGCTGTGTGTCCGATCAGACGGCGGCGGTCGCGCCGCGCGTGCGCTGAAGGGAGGCGCGGTTTTTTGAAAGACAAATTCCTTCGCTTCTATCACGGGCATAAAAGCGGCGTGATCGGCGCGTCGGTCGGCGTCGTCTGCGGCGCGATCTTTCTGTTGATCGGCTTTTGGAAGACAATGTTCCTTGTGCTGTGCGCGCTTGTTGGGTTTGTGGTCGGCAAGATCTATGTTTCGGATACGCCGCTCGGCGAAAAAATGCGGCGTGTGTTTCAAAATCGGGAGGATGATGAATGAGCAGAACCGCAGCGCGCGAAACGGTCGCGCGGTTGTTGTATCAGTGGGCGATGGACGGCGGCACTTGGCAGGATGCGCTGCTTTACACGCTTGACGACGAAAGCGAAAAACTGGACAAACATGACATGGAATATGTCGAACGCATGATGACGCGGATTCCCGAACACGCTGCGGAACTTGACGAGACAATCGCGGGCGTCAGTCAGCGCTGGCGCATCGAGCGGATGGGGAAGATGGATCTTTCCATTCTGCGCCTTGCCGTCTATGAAATGTGCGACTGCGACGATATTCCCGTCAGCGTTTCGATCAACGAGGCGGTGGAGCTTGCCAAGCGCTACTGCGGCGACGAGACGCCGACGTTTATCAACGGCATGCTCTCGACGCTTGCAAAACGCCTTGAAAACGGGGAAACCCAAACGGCGGATGCGGCGCAGTCCGACGAACACGCGGCGGAGGAACCGGCACAATGAGCCGGGATCGCGGCGTGTGCATCGGCGTGGACACGAGCTGCTACACCACGTCGCTTGCTGCGGTGGATGCGCAAAGCGGTGCGTTGCTTTCCCAGCGGCGGAAGATACTGCCCGTTCCGATGGGGCAGTGCGGCCTTCGCCAAAGCGATGCGCTTTATCAACATGTGCTTCAGCTGCCGGACTTGTTTCGGCAGCTTTTGTCGGATTTGAAGGAATTTGCGCCGTATCATGTCGTCTGCGTCAGCGTTTCCAAAACGCCGCGCGACGTCGAGGATTCCTATATGCCCGTCTTTCGGGCGGGCACGGCGTTTGCGAATGTGATGGCCGACAGCTTCGGCGTTCCGCTTTACGAGACCTGCCATCAGACGGGGCATCTTCTCGCCGCGACGGCGGGTTCGGGCGACGAACCGGAACGCGATTTTCTTGCGATCCATCTGTCGGGCGGGACGTGTGAGATGCTGCGCGTCAAAGTGACCGATTATTCCGGCGAATTGATCGGCGCGACGGACGACATCAGCGCGGGGCAGCTGATGGATCGTGTGGGCGTGAAACTCGGGCTCGCGTTCCCCGCGGGCGTTTCGATGGAGCGTCTTGCCGCGTCCTGCGGCGAAAATGACCCGGAGTCGATTGCCTGCGTGCCCGTCAGCGTCCGCGGGCTTCGATTGAGTTTCGCAGGGCCCGCGTCGGCGCTTTTGCGTCAGGCGGACGCGGGGGAGGACGCGGCGCTCATCGCGCTTCGCGCCTACAGCGCGGTGGCGCGGACGCTTTGCAAATGGATCAAAAATGCGTCAGTGCAGACGGGGTTATCCGACGTTCTTCTGATGGGCGGCGTCGCCTCCAGCGCCGTTTTGCGGAGAATTTTGGAGGATCGGCTACAAAAAGCGCGTGTGAACGTGACCATGCAC
>CAKTSO010000041.1 GCA_934613185.1 uncultured Clostridia bacterium
CCCTCCGTCCTTGCGCTTGCGATCCCGATCGTCGGTGGTTTCCTGTTCGGCGTTGAATTCGTCGGTGGCCTGCTGATCGGCGCAACGATCGTCGCCATTCCGCGCGCGATCTTCATGGGCAACTCGGGCGGCGCGTTCGACAACGCTAAGAAGTACATCGAGGGCGGCTTCCTCGCCGGCCACGGCAAGGGCAGCGCCGCACACAAAGCGGCCGTCACCGGCGACACCGTCGGCGACACCCGAAAAGACGTCGTCGGCGTCGCGCTGGACATCTTCATCAAGACCATGTCCACCGTCGCCAACACGCTGGCCACCGTCTTCTCGCATGTGACCCTCATTAAATAATCGAACAAAAAAGAGGCTCCTTCAGAATCTTTTCGAAGGAGCCGCTTTTTGATTGTCATTGTTTTATTCTTTCCACGTCGTCCCCTCGCCCGTCAGTACGTCCCGCACGCTTTGCACCGCGGGCACAATGCAGAAATTGAGCGTTCCCGCGCCGAAATATCCGTAAACAATCGCATCGCCCATTGCCGCCGCGTGTGCGATCTTCGGCCTTTGCGCATCAAAAAATCCGATCTGAGAACCAAAGTACGTCTCCGCCGCTGTCTCTTCGCACCAGAAATTCAGCGCACGCAGTGTTTCTTCGTCCGCATCTTTCCAAAAAATCGCCGACGCGCAGCGGCACATGCGGCCGAAATCTTCATAAAGCGTCTCCTGAAACCCATGGTCGTCGAACATGGCCTCAATTTGGCACACGTCGCCCGCTTCGGAAAGATACAGCGCCAAGACAGGCGACAGAACGTTTTCTTCGTCGAGCCGCGCTGTGATGCATGTCATGTCATCGGGAAGCCGCGCCGCGTCGTCCGAACGGAGTTCCCACGTCTTCGCTTCGGGAAGTTCTCCCGCACCGCCCGCCGCTTTCCATTGTTCGTTGAATCGCACAATGAAATCCGCCGCCGTCAGCGAAAACGCCGCGACGCCGTCCTCCTGCCGCAATTCGATCGGCGCACGCGTCGGCTTGATCGTCGGCGCGGCGCTTTGCGTCGGCTGCGTCACGATCGGCAATATCGTTTCACTCGGCTCGGCCGCTTCGTTCGGCGCGCCGCAGGCGGCAAGCGATGCGGCAAGCAGAACGGTCAAAATAACTTTTTGTCGTTTACTTTTCATCGTCTCTCCCATGATCGTTCGCGTTCGGCTTCCAGTGTAATCGAAGCGCCGCGCTTTCGTCAAATCTTGCGCAATCTTGCTCCCGCGGCTACAATAGAGCCGTATCATTTTTCAGGAGAAACCGACATGATCGATCAAATTCAAGTACGCGGCGCACGCGTGCATAACCTAAAAAACGTCGACGTGGACGTGCCGCTTCAACAGATTGTCGCCGTGGCGGGCGTATCGGGATCGGGCAAATCGTCCCTCGCGCTCGGCGTGCTTTACGCCGAAGGCTCCCGGCGCTATCTGGAATCGCTTTCGACCTACACCAGACGGCGCATGACGCAGGCGGCGCGCGCCGCCGTGGACGAAGTGCTCTACGTTCCCGCAGCACTGGCGCTGCATCAGCGGCCCGGCGTCCCCGGCATCCGCAGCACGTTCGGCACGGGAACGGAGCTTTTGAACATTCTCCGCCTTCTTTTTTCGCGCACGGCGAGCCACGTCTGCCCGAACGGACATCCCGTTCCCCCATCGCTGAACGTCGCCGCGGGGCGAGAACTCGTCTGCCCGGAATGCGGGGAGCGCTTCTTCGCCCCATCCGCCGAGGAATTGGCGTTCAACTCGCAGGGCGCGTGCCGTACCTGCGACGGGACGGGGACGGTGCGCCGCGTCGACGAAACGACGCTCGTTCCCGACGAAAGCCTGTCGATCGACGAAGGCGCGGTGCGTCCGTGGCAGACGCTGATGTGGTCGCTGATGAAGGACATCGCGCGCGAACTCGGCGTGCGCACCGACGTGCCGTTTCGGGAATTGACCGAAAAAGAGCGGGAGATCGTCTTTCACGGGCCGCCCGTCAAGCACCACATGATCTATCAAAACAAAACCAGCGGCGCGGCGGGCGAAATGGACTTCACTTATTTCAGCGCCGTCCATACCGTCGAAAACGCGCTTTCCCGCGTCAAGGACGAAAAGGGCATGAAGCGCGTGGAGAAGTTTTTAAAGACGGAAGTCTGCCCCGACTGCGGCGGCTCGCGGCTTTGCGAACGCGCCCGCGCGCCGAAAGTCCGCGGGATCGGGCTGGACGAAGCCTGCCGCATGACGCTCGGCGATCTTTCGGAATGGGTCGTGGGCGTCCCGGATTCCCTCTCGGAAGATATGCGCCCCATGGCGCGGAACATCTGCGAGTCCTTCGCCGACACGGCCGAACGACTCATATCGCTCGGGCTGTCGTATCTTTCGCTCGACCGCGCCGCCTCGACGCTTTCCACCGGCGAACGCCAGCGCATGCAGCTTGCCCGCGCCGTGCGCAACCGCACCACGGGCGTACTGTACGTCCTGGACGAACCGTCGATCGGGCTTCACCCCGCCAACATCGAGGGCTTGAAACGCGTCATGCGCGACCTTCTTGCCGACGGCAACTCCGTACTCCTTGTCGACCACGACACGCAGCTTCTGCGCGAGGCGGACTGGATGATCGAAATGGGCCCCGGCGCGGGCGCAGGCGGCGGATACGTCGTCTGTCAGGGTGAGCTTTCCAAAATCGAAAGCGACCCTGCCTCCGTCATCGGCCCGTATTTGTCCGGCGAAAAAAGCGCGCGCCGTCCGCGGACGGCAAAAGAAGAACTGTTCGAAAAAGGGACGATCCGCCTTCAAACGCGCGCGATCCACACCGTACAGCCGCTGCGCGTCGAGCTGCCCAAAGGGCGGCTGACCGTCGTCACCGGCGTATCGGGTTCTGGCAAGACGACGCTCGTTTTGGAAAGCCTCGTCCCCGCGCTGTCCGCCGCGATCGCGGGCGAAACGCTCCCTGCGCACATCGAAAGCGTCGATCCCTGCGGGCTTCGCCGCGTAAAACTCATCGACGCCACGCCCATCGGCGTCAATGTGCGATCGACCGTCGCCACTTACGCCAATGTTCACGACGAGCTTCGCAAGCTTTTTGCCAAAAGCCCGCAGGCAAAGGCATTCGGCTGCAAAGCCGGTGACTTTTCCTACAACACGGGATCACTCCGCTGCCCCTCCTGCGACGGGACGGGCGAAATCTGCCTCGACGTGCAGTTTCTGCCCGACGTGAGCATTCCCTGCCCCGACTGCCGCGGCAGCCGCTACGGACAAAAAGCGAGCCTGATCCGCCTGACGAATCGCCGCGGGGAGACGTTCTCGCTTCCCGAGGTCATGGATATGGACGTGGAAGAGGCGCTTCGCGTCTGCGCGGACAGCCGCGTGGTTTCGCAGCGGCTTTCCGTATTAAAACAGCTCGGGCTTTCGTATCTGACGCTCGGCGAAGAGACGCCGAGTCTTTCCGGCGGCGAGGCACAGCGGCTGAAGCTGGCGAGCGAAATGGGGCACGCGCAGGAAGACACGCTCTTTGTCTTTGACGAGCCGACGATCGGCCTGCACCCGCAGGACGTGCAGACGCTCCTCGACGTCTTTCAGACGCTGCTTGCAAGCGGCGCGACCGTCGTCGTCATCGAGCACGACCTCGACGTCATCAAAAGCGCCGACTATATCCTGGACATGGGCCCGGGCGGCGGCGCGGCGGGCGGCCGTCTCGTCGCGTGCGGCACGCCGGAAGACATCCGCAAAACGCCCGAAAGCGTGACGGGGCGCTTTCTTTGACGACGAAAACGCGCTTTGATAAAACTATCAAAGCGCGTCTTTTTTATTTTATGAAACAAAAGCGCCGAAATTGTCGGTCGGCAAAACCGTTTCATTTCCGCAACGGTTTCTTCCGTCGTTTTATTCTTCCATGATCCAGCGATCCAAAAAACGCATCTGCTCTTTTGTGTGGAACCAATGCTCGCCGTTTTGCATAACGGTCAGCGTCGCGTCGGTTCGCCGCGCAAAATCCGTCACGGTTTCCAGTGAAGTCAGCTCGTCGTGCGCGCCGTACAAAATGCGCGTGGGAACGCGCCAGACGATCGGATGTTCCCGCACATAAGTAAGATACTTCCACGACAGCGTTTCGCCGAATTCCGTAGGGATCTCCGACTTTTCTTCGAGTTCCCGTTCGGTCACGTTCGCCCAACGCATCATATTGCCAATCAATTTTTCCATATCTACGACGGGCGAAATGAAACACGCCTCGTCAACCAGCGTTTCGTTCAGCGAAGCCATGGAGAAAAACGCACCGATGCTGTTTGCGATCAGTGTAAGACGATCGCAACGCCGCCGCTGTTCAGCGAAAAAACGCGGGAATTCTTTTTCGGCCTCCCAGGGGAACGCCGCATGGTAATCAAAACCAATCACTTCTGATTCGGGAAGCAGCGGCCCGTAATGCTCGGCTTCCCGCGCCGAACCGCCCTTGCCGTGGACATAGATCACGATCCGTTTCATTTTCAATCCTCCTTCTTGAGCCGCTGTGACCGCACCGTTCGAATTTCACCATTATGAAGACAAATCCACGCGTTGTCAAATACGAAAAAAACGGCACAGGAAATACCATGCCGCTTCGAATCGTTCGCTTCGCGATCAGCCCGCCATATGCTTTTGATACAGCTTCGCCACGCCGCATTTCCAGCAGATCAGCATGCCCGCGACCGCGCCGACCGCCGCCTGCAGGATCTGATACGGGAGCTTCGCCAGCGCGTATTCCGGCGTGCTGTAAATATAAGCGCGGCCGAGCGAATAGCCGACAACCATGATCACCGCACCGACCGCGACGCCGATCCCCGACGCCAGAACGGGATGTTTTTTCAGGACGCGATGCGAAAACAGCGAGATCACGACCGCCTGCAAACCGTGCGTGACGAGAGAGACAAACATCGGCGCGGGATAGAACAGCAGGTCGCCCAGAAACGCGCCCACGCCGCCGACCGCAAACGCCGCCAGCGGATCCATCAGGATCGCCGCAGTGCAGATGATGATATCGTTCATATAAAGATGGCCGCCCGGGACGGGAACGCCGAACGAGCTCATGATGACGTTCAGCGCCATGAACATGGCCGTCGTGCAAAGCCAAAGCGTCGTTTTTTTCGTATTCTTCTGCATAGTATCCTCCTCCTTGCCTTTCGGACGAGGTTATTATAAAATAACTTCTGGTAATATAAAATATCCAGAAACGGAGCAAATCATAAGGCCAGATGAAATACACGATCGACAAAAACAGTCGTCCCGTCTATCTTCAGATCTATCGGCTTCTTCGCGACGACATCCGAAGCGGCGTATTCCCCTATCAAAGCAAGCTGCCCTCCCGGCGGCTTCTTGCCGAGGAAATGGGCGTCAGCGCGATCACCGTCGAACACGCCTACGCGTTGTTATGCGAAGAAGGCTACGCCGCCGCAAAGGAGCGAAGCGGCTATTTCGTCAGTTTTCGGCCGAGCGACGGATTCGCCGCGGCCGATCCCGTGCAGGCGCCCGCGCCCGTTCCCATCGCCGCCGCGCCCGGTTTTTCCGCCGCCATTTTGAGCCGCACGATGCGCCGCGTGCTGTCCGAGCGGCGTGACGCGCTGTTCGAGCGTTCGCCCGGCGCGGGCTGCGTCGCGCTGCGCGACGCGATCCGCCGCTATCTTGCCAGAAACCGCGGTATTCAAGTCTCGACCGATCAGATTGTCGTCGGCGCGGGCGCGGAATATCTTTACGGCCTGATCGTCGCGCTTTTGGGGCGCAAGCTATGCTACGCCATCGAATCGCCGGCTTATCAGAAACTGGAGCAGATCTATCGCGCGCTGGGCGTTGCGGTCGAACAGCTCCCCTTATCGCGCGACGGGATCGATTCCGCCGCGCTTGTCAAAACAAACGCCGACGTGCTGCACACCACGCCGTATCGAAGCTACCCGAGCGGCGTAACGGCGTCCGCCTCCAAACGGCACGAATATCTTCGCTGGGCTGATCGCACGGGGCGCTATTTGATCGAATCGGACTACGGCAGCGAAACGTCCGTCTCCGCGCAGCCGATGGAGACGCTCTTCGCCCTGTCGCACGGGGACAACGTCATCTATCTGAACACGTTCTCCCGCACGATCTCCGCCTCGCTTCGCGTGGGATATATGGTTCTGCCGAAATCCCTCGTTCCCGTTTTCGCGGAAAAGCTCGGGTTTTATTCCTGCAGCGTGCCGACGTTTGAACAGTACGTTCTGGCGCAGCTGATCGACGGCGGCGACTTCGAGCGGCACATCAACCGTCTGCGGCGACAGAAGCGAAAAAAACTCGCCGTGCAAAAGCAATAACGCAAACGGCAGCCCGCGAAATACTCGCGAGCCGCCGTTTTTGATTCCGTCAGTCCAATGTCAGCCGCATTTCGATCTCAATGCCGCCGTCCTGTACGGCGGCAAACCCGGCGCTTTCGTAAAGCGACAGCGCCGCGTCGTTTTCCGCGTTCAGCGCAACGGTAACGGACGCCGCACCGCGCTTTTTGTAAAACGCGATGCAGTTTTCAAGCAGAATCTTTCCGAATCCGCGCCCCTGATAGGGTTCGCCGATCAAAAGCGCGTCGATCTCGTTGTCTTCTTCTGCCTTCCCCGTCAAAAGCACGGCGAGGCCGACGCAGGCCTCCCCTTCCATCAAGACAAAGCTTTTCGCACGCCTTCCGAGTGCATAGGCGCGACAAAGACAGCTTTTGGGGTCGAGGATGAACATGCGCTGCTCTTCCGCGATCGAAAGCGTCATCGCCGCATCGAACGTCGCTTCCCCATACGGGACAAAGCGCGGGCGTTTCGGAACGAGCGTCG
Source organism: uncultured Clostridia bacterium (assembly GCA_934613185.1). Classification (GTDB taxonomy): domain Bacteria; phylum Bacillota; class Clostridia; order Christensenellales; family Maliibacteriaceae; genus RGIG9107. Next base: position 6,819 of record CAKTSO010000041.1, read on the forward strand.
CCGCCATCAACATGCAACGAAGCTCATGTCGAAAAAACGTCCAGCCGTAATCCTTCACTTCAAACGTCGGCGGCATGGAATCCAGATGGAAAAACGAGATCCCGCGTGCAAAGTCAAGCCCGATCCCGCAGGAAAACCCGATCATTTCGGACGTGGAGACCATCATGCCGTCGCGGCGTTCGAACACAAGTCCGCTGCGCTGCCCATCCGGCAAAAGAAGCTTCGCCGTCTTTTTCTTCAGGCCCTGTCCCGTTAAAAGCGCGCGCGTCAAAAGCGCCATGTCGTGCGGCGTCGTACAGATCGCCCCCGGCACTTTGGAGACGGTTTTTGCACTGATTTTACGTTTTTCCGACAGGACGCAGGCGATATCCGGCTTTCCTTCGCCCGTCTCGGCCATCGAAAGCGAACGGAAGACGTATTCGTCCTCCAATGCCGAAAGCGGCTTGCCTGCGCAATGTTCCAGCGTCAAAACTGCCAGACACAGCGCCGTTTGATTCGGCTGCCCCTTTTTGCACGGGCAGCCTGTCCCCAACTCGAGCGCTGCGTACAAACTCACGTCATTGCAGAGACGATCCTGCTCGATCGCACTTTCCAGCGGCGTCTGCATATCGTCCCAGAGCGGCGCAAGATGATCGAAGATCTCCGTTTCATTCCGCAGGGCGTCCAGAAGCGTCGCGCCTTTCGTGTCGATTTGCGAAAAATTCCCGAGCATGTCTTTATCCAGCGGCGCAAAAAGATCGATCACGCCCGCATCGTGCATTCTTGCGGCGCAGTATCCCAATAAAAACGGTGCGTGCCGCGCGACGGCAAAACGTGTGTGCGCCGTGATCGTTTCCCCCGGTGCACCCCGAAAAAGCTCCGCGATCGACGTATCGCCTTTTTTCACCGCAAGCGCGCCCGTCATGTCCCATTCATTCGCAAGCGCTTCGATTTTCCGTCTGAGTTTCCATTCTGCCATTCTTGCCCTCCTGTGACAGCAAAAAGGCGCGGCATATGCTGCTTCCAGATAAGAAAACAACCGTCAAAAAATGCTGCATAATGTGTGAATTTTAACCATATATGTTTTTTAACGCAAACATATGGTTTCACATCATAAAACACCGTGTTTTTTGATGCTTGCAGTTTTGAGATAGAGATTTTTCGCTTTTGGCTAAGTGAAAAGCGGAGGCGACGCCGGGGTGCGTCGTCGAGCATTTTCACAACGCCAAAACGGAAAAGATCAGCTCAAAACCGGTTGTTTCCTTATCTGGAGGCAGCCAACCGTGCCTTTGCGATTTTTCGGTTATTCGGTCTCCGTCGTACCGCCCGAAATCTGCGTGCGCAGAACGTCGAGCGCCTTTTGCAGCTGCGTGTCCTGATCGTCCGTGATCAGCAGCGCGTTGCCTTCCACCGGCTCCTGCTCGATGTAGATATCGGGTTCGATGCCGATGCCGTTGATGTTGCGGCCCTTGGGCGTGAAATACTGCGCGAAGGTGTATTTGAGCGCCGCGCCGTCCGACGTGAACGGAACGGTGATCTGCACGAGGCCCTTGCCGTACGTCGTCGTGCCGATGATCGTTGCGCGGCCGTAGTCCTGCAGCGCGCCGGACATGATCTCGGACGCGGAGGCGCTGTTGCCGTTGACAAGCACGGCAATCGGAAGATCGACATAGTCGGCGTCGGACTCCATGACCTCCTGCTTGCCGTCGCGATCCTGCGTATAGACGATCGTCCCCTCGGGAAGCAGGCGATCGGTCATTTCGCAGACATCCGTCACATAGCCGCCGGGGTTGTCGCGAAGGTCGATGACAAGGCCCGAAACGCCCGCCTCGACAAAGCGGTCGAGCTCCTCCATAAAGCGGTCTTTGGCGTTGCCGGTAAATTCGGTGATCTGGATATAGCCGATATTGTCAAAGGTCTTTGCCGTCACGCGGTCGACCTCGAACTGGTCGCGCGTGATCCGGATGGGAACCATTTCGCCGTCGCGCAGCACGTCGATCTTGACCTGCGTCCCCGCCTCGCCGCGCATGAGATCGGCCACATCGGACAGGCTCATGTCCGTCACGACGCGATCGTCCACAGCGATGACCTTGTCGCCCTTTCGGACGCCCGCCGCCTCGCCCGGCGTGTTGGGGTACACGCGCACGACGGTCACGAGGGAATCTTCCGCGTCGGTGCTCATCAAAATGCCGACGCCGACCATGACGCCATTATGATCCTGCGTGACCTGTTCGTATTCCTCGCTGGTCATATAACGGGTGTAGACGTCTCCCAGCGCACCCGTTAAACCCTTGATTGCGGAATTGACGAAATCTTCGTCGCTCGCCGTGTAAAGATGGCCCTCTTTGAGCATGCTTTCCACTTCAAACAGGCGCTTGTAGCGGACAAGATAGTCGTAATACTCTTCCGAAACCGTATAGTAACCGCCGCTGGTCGTGCGGTAAAGGCGCGAAGCCGCCAGCGTGACGAGCGACGACGCGGCCGCCACGATCACGACAAGCAGGATCACCAGGCCTTTTTTGACGCCGCGGTTTTCATATTGTTCCACTTTCTTTTTCTGCCTCCCATTTTGGATGCGGTCATGAAAATTATTATACCACAGTGTATGAGCCGCCGCGTCAATTTAATTCGTCGAGCGTCAGCGAAAAACTCGGCACGAAGTCGCGCATGAAGCGGCGCACGGCATCGGAATCGATCTCGTCGATCAAGCGCTTGATCGAATCGGCCGCGCGGGAGAACTCCTCGTTGCCCGCCCGAAGTTCTTCGAGGCATTTTAAATACGCGCAGATGCGGTCGGCAGCCTTGACGAGCTTCCATTCCTCCGTATCGCGGCCCTTGCCCGTAATATACGGCGCGTAATCGTCCTTCATATCGTCGGGCAGCATGGAAAGCATCCGCTCCTCGGCGATATGCTCGACGCTCTTGTAGGCGTCGCGGATGGCAGGGTTATAGTATTTGATCGGCGTGGGTAAGTCGCCCGTGATGACCTCACCGCACTCATGATACACGGCAAGCGCCAGAACGTTTTTTTCGTCGACGTGTCCACCCGCTTTGTTGTGCAGGATCGCCAGCGCATGGGCGACCATCGCCGTTTGAAGCGAATGCTCCGCAATATTCTCCCGATAGGAATTGCGCATCAGATTCCAACGGATCACGTAGCGCATCCGCGCGATATAGGCAAAAAAGTGATGCATCGCATTTCTCCTTTTTTCGCAAGCAAAAGATTGACAATGCGATTATACCCTTTTATACTGATTGGGACAACATCATATTCATTCGCTGGGGGCGCTGTAAAAAGCTGAGATTCCGCGTCCGACGTTTTTTGAAGCGGCGGACACGCGCGGTTGTCCCTTTGAACCTGTGTAGGTAACCCTACCGGAGGGAAGCGGAACGGCACGCGGCGCTTGCGCCGGGGATCAAAAAAGATCGACACCGAAGGCTTTCGTGAAAAAGGGGAACGAAAGCCTTTTTTCTATGGTTTTTCTATCTTTTTTCTTTGTGCCGGATTGCGCCATGCGAAAATTCGTTGGTTGGAGGTATTGTGATGTTTGAGAACTTATTATCCTTAAAGGCCGCCACCTGGGGGTGCCTGGCCGCGCTGATCGTCGTGGCGGTCATTCTCATCTTCTGCCGCAAAAAGTGGAACACCCGCATGGTGACCTACGGCGCGGTCTGCATCGCGCTGAGCTTCATCTTAAGCTGCATCCGTCTTTATCGCATGCCGCAGGGCGGCTCGATCACGCCGGGCAGCATGCTGCCGATGATGATGTATTCCTACGCCTTCGGCCCCGCCGCCGGCATCGCCGCGGGCGCGGTCTACGGCCTTTTGCAGCTTTTGCAGGACTTCTACGTCACGCACCCGATCTCGCTTTTGATGGACTACGTCCTCGCTTTTGCAATGCTCGGCCTGGCGGGCTTCTCGAAAAAGAAGCTGTGCTGGGGCATTCTCATGGCCGGCGCGGGCCGCTGGTTCTGGCATTTTCTGTCGGGCTTCATCTTCTTTGCGGAATATGCCTGGGAGGGATGGAACCCCGTCGTCTATTCCGCGGTCTATAATGCAATCGTTGTCTTCCCCGACGTTCTGATCTGCTTTGTCATCGCCCTGATCCCCGCGATCGATCATCTGGCGAACGATCTGAAGGCCAAAATGCGCCCGGCAAAGAAAAACTGAACCCCTTTACTTTCAAAAAAGAACGATGCGCGCGCAAAAAAATTGCACGCATCGTTCTTTTTTTGACTTCTCGCGTTAAGCCGTTTACCGCCGACGTTTTATTTGTCAATTTTGATTTACAGACTTCTGCACCGTTCTCATTGCATCGCGAATGAATGCCATGCGGCGATTTCTCATGTTTTACGTGCAATACAGGAATATGGTATGATGCGAATCAGGGAGGTGTTTCTTATGAAAGCAAAGCATTTTGTTCTGTGTGCGGCAGTGGTTTTTCTGGCGATCATTTTGATCGTCTTCGGCATTCGAAACAATCACACATTCACGCTTTCAAACGCCGAAGACCGGATAAAGTCGGAACAAATACAGCCGCTTTGGGGAAGCGTGCGCGTAAGCGGCGACAGCGATACCAATGTCGTATTTACCGATGTTGAAACGGGCGAGGAATTTACGATCGGCTACATCACACACGGCGTAACGGAAAAAATCAAACTTGAAAAAGGCAAATGGTACACCGTGGAGGGCGCGGGCAGTCTTACGATCGGTCCGATAAATGTTCGCGTGGAATGACGGTTGGTTTGCGAAATCGCCCGTTGCAAAGCAAGATAGAAAAGAAAATACGAGGCAGCCGCGGAATTTCACGTTCCGCGGCTGCCTCGTTTTTTCTGTACTTTCATCCGTGGAATTCACGATTTTAAGCGGCGGCGTTTATATTCAGCCGACGCGACGGCGGAAGCACAGCACAAGCAGCAATGCGACCAAAAGCGCCGCAAAGCTCGCGCCGTAGAGGATCGCCGCTTTTGCCGTGACCGACGATTCCGTCTCCGCGGTTTCGTTCCCGAACGGCGCCGAACCGTCCGCGTTCAGGAAGCCGCCCTGCGGCGGCGCACCGCGCGCCCCGTCATCGTCCGGCGCCTGCGTCATTTGCTCCATGTCTTCCGTCGACGGCGGCTGCATTCGCTCGGTTTCTTCGCCCGTTTGCATCTTTGCGCCGTCTTCGTCTTCCCATTCGCCGCGTTCCGGCATCTGCGGCATTTCGCCGCCGTTTGCATCAAAATCCGCCCGATCCGGCACGGCGTTCCCGCCATCGCCGTCCATGTTCATCGTTCCCATGACGGAAAGCGTGATCCCAGAAGCGTCAACAAGCGCGTCGGAATCCTTCTGTTCCGTTCGGGTCGAGGGGATCGTGCCTTCGACCTGCCCCAAAACGGATTCGGCGCGAAGCTGCACGACCCGATAGAGCGTTTGCACGGCCTCTGCCGTCTCTTCCTCCGTATAAAACGCGGTCGGGTCGTCCGCGCAGAGTTCGTCGATCATCGCGCTCGTTTTGTCACAGAATTCGTCGAACGCTCCGCCGCCGACATATTCTTCGGCAAGCTGCCGCAAATAGTCGTGATACTGTGCGCGATACGCCTCGTTTTCCATCAGCGCGTCGAAAAACTGCGTGATCGTGAACGCACCGTCGATCGGCGAATTGACGACGGAAGAGGCGTCGCTGCCGCCCATGCCGCCGAAGGCCAGATTGTAGTCCCACGGGATCAGATTGAGCTTGCCCGAAATCTCGCAAAGATAATAGTTGTGCGCCATGTTGCCCGACAGGCTGTCGTCGTTGACACAGAACACATGCACCGCCATGTAGCGCAGAAGATTGTCCACGTCCATCACATCTTCCATCTCTTCGCCCGCCGCAATCTTTTTGAGCGCCGCAATCACGCGCTTTTTGTCTTTCCCGGACGCCTTCGACGCCGCGCCGTCCCAGATGGCGGCGTAGCTGTCCGTGTCGTCGTCCGTGTAATTCAGGTCTGCGCCGCCGGTGTCGCCGCCGCCCACGCCCTCGGGCTTATAAAGCTTCGCGTTTTCCGCACCGTAATTGCGAAGAAGGAAGCTGTCCTCCACGCCTTCCAACGCAAGATACACGCCCCGGGATTCCCCGTTGACGCTGATATTCGCGTAATTGACAAGCGACGCGTCCGCTCCCAGGAAGCGATACATGTCGTAAACCAGCGCCTCTTTTCGATTCGTGGCGTCGGCATAATTGTTGTTTAAAACGAGCTTGTCCAGCCCGAAGCACGTCTGTCCCTCGACATAGTGGTCGAATTCCAGTTTAAAGCTGTATCGATCCGTCGTCGGGTCATTGACGATGGCGGAAAGGCTCGTGTTCCCCTTCGGGCGAATGCCGACGTTTTGGAACGTCGTGCCGTTGACGACCACGTCGCAGCGATAATACTCTTCTTCCGCAGCGTTTCCGAGCATGTCGTTCCAGTCGTCCTCGTCCATGAGGATGTCGATTTGAATGATCTGATCCTGCGAAAACAACGCGCTTTCGTACTGCATCGTTACACCCACATCCGCCGGGACGAACGCCGCGGCGACGAAACAGGCGATCGACAAAAGCGCCATCAAGCCTGCGGCGATGCAGACGGTGATCCTGCGTGCAATCATGCGTCTTTCCTTTCTTTTTTGTATATTACGACAGGTATTCGCCGTTGTAGGCGACGAGCGTCGCGCTGCGCACGCCGTCCAGCTTCGCGATCTGTTCGACAAAGGCCGTCGACGCTTCCTGCGTGCGAAGTTCCGCGGTCACTTCGATCCCGCTTTCGTTCACGGTCTTGGACTTGACGATGCAGCGATCCGTCTGTTTTTTCAGAATCTCCGCCGCCTTGTTCTGCGCCGTGTCGTTTTCGCAGCTCATCACCAGAAGATACGGCACGCGGTGCGTCTTTCGGTTGGCGAACACGAGCAAAATCAGCCCGATCAGCGCCGAACCGATCGCCGCCAGAGGGATCATGCCCGCGCCGACGACGTTGCCGCAGGCGATCGCCCATAACAAAAAGACGATCTCGATCGGCTCTTTGATCGCCGCGCGGAAACGGACGATGGAGAGCGCACCGACCATACCGAGGGAAAGGA
>CAKTSO010000042.1 GCA_934613185.1 uncultured Clostridia bacterium
TTCTGGTAGTTGTTGTTCTCGTTGGCGTTGATGGTCCACTTGACAACGGTGCCATCTTTCAGGGTGGTGGTGGATTTGTCCTCGGCGATGGAGGCAACCTCGGGGTAATAGTTATTGAAGCGGCCCTGGAATTCATCGTTCCAGCACCAGATATTCAAAACCTTGCCCTGTGCTGCGGGTGCACCGGAAGCTGCGGAGGACGCCGTTGAGGATGCAGCCGAAGAAGCGGTGGTAGAAGAGGAACCGCCGCAGGCGCTCAGCGCTGCCGTGATAGTGACCGCACCAGAAGCCAGCAGGAAATTACGACGCGAAATCTTTCTCATAATAAAAAGCCTCCTTCAATGTTTTTTGTTTTGTAACAAAGAATTTCTTCACAGAAAGCTCCGGTCCGCCCGGAACTTATTGCAACAACTTTATACGCTGCCCACCGAGCCGCCTTCCAGCAGCTTACCCATTAGGGCTAACACCAAAAGGAGGTTCATCCGATGTCGATTTTTGAACAGAAAGAGTCTGCCGTGCGGTCGTACTGCCGCAATTTCACCGGCGTTTTCGAAACCGCGAAGGGCAGTGTGCTGACCGACGAGGAGGGACATGAGTATCTGGACTTTTTTGCGGGGGCGGGCGCGCTCAACTACGGCCACAACAACCCCGCGATCATGACGCCGATCGTCGAATACATCCAAAAAAGCGGCGTGACGCACGCGCTTGACATGCACACTGCGGCAAAGCGCGATTTTATGGAGACGTTTGAGAAGAAGATTCTGGAGCCGCGCGGACTTGATTACAAATTCATGTTCTGCGGGCCGACGGGTGCCAACAGCGTCGAGGCGGCGGCGAAGCTCGCGCGCAAGGTCAAAGGCCGTGCGAATCTTTTCGCCTTCTCGGGCGCGTTTCACGGCATGACGCTCGGCAGTCTGTCGATGACCAGCGGCGACTTTGCCCGTGCGGGCGCGGGTGTGCCGCTTAATAATGTGACGTTCATGCCGTGGCCGAGCGGGTTCAACGCCTCTTTTGACACGATCGGCTACATCGAAAACGTGCTGACGGACGACCACAGCGGCGTGGAGAAGCCCGCGGCGATCTTCCTTGAAACGGTGCAGGCCGAAGGCGGGATCAACATCGCCGACGTCAAATGGCTGCAGGATCTTCGTGCGCTTTGCGACCGGCACGATATTTTGATGGTTTGCGACGACATTCAGGTCGGCTGCGGACGCACGGGGACGTTCTTCTCCTTCGAACGCGCCGGGATCGTGCCCGACATGGTGACGCTGTCCAAATCCATTTCCGGAAGCGGCCTTCCGATGTCGCTCCTGCTGTTCCGGCCCGAACTGGACGCATTTGCGCCCGGCGAACACAACGGCACCTTCCGCGGCAACCAGTTTGCGTTTGTCGGCGCGAAGGCGGCGATCGACTATCTGGAGCAAAGCGATCTTTTGTCCCATGTGAAGGAATGTGAGACGCTTTTGCGGGAGCAGATCGAAGAGAAGATCCTTCCGCTGGATTCGCGCATCACGCAGCGCGGCATCGGCATGATCCACGGGATCGACTTTTCCGCCTGCGGGATCGAGAACCCCGCCGTGCGCATCGAGCGCGCCTGCTATGCGCGCGGGCTCATCATCGAGGTCGCGGGACGGCGCGACGAAGTGCTGAAGATCCTGCCGCCGCTGACGACGACGCGCGAAGAGCTTGTCCGCGGCATGGATATCATCCGCGAGGCGACGATCGCCGTTTTGAACGAAGGCTAAATCTCACAAAAAAGCGTCGGGCTGACTTCAGTGCAGCCGCGGCGCTTTTCTTATGCGCTTATTTGCTTTATAATTAGGAACAGAAAACGGAAAGGGTGGAACGGATGGTCGATCGGCTGCTCTATCAAAACGCGCTCGCGTTTGCGGCGCGGAAGCATCGCGGACAGTTCCGCATCGGCGGCGCGCCGTATATCACGCACCCCGTCGCCGTGGCAGAAATTCTGGAGGAAGAGGGCTGCGGGACGGAAACGGTCGTGACGGGGCTGCTCCACGACCTTTTGGAGGACACCGACGCCAAAGAAAGCGAGATCGAAGCCATCGCGGGGGAACGCGTCCTTCGCGCGGTTCGAACGCTGACCAAAACGCCCGGCTATGTCATGGCGGACTATGTCGCCGCGATCCGGGACGACCCGATCGCATTCGCCGTCAAGGGCGCCGACCGTCTGCACAATTTAAAATGCGCCGTGCTTTGCGGCGAAAGCTTCCGGCGGCGCTACGCCGCGGAATCGAGACTGTGGTATTGGGATTTTCACCCGCTGATCCCCCGTGCGGTCGGGGAATTGGAAAAAACATTGGAAAAATAAAACCTAGTATTCTTTAGCGACCCGAATATGGTTGTGTAAAGCGGGCGTTTGATGTTATGTTTTTTGAAAGACCGATGCAAACGGATCGACTGCGGCGGCCTTTGTTTGTTTTGGTGAAATATTTTTAAAATGAAAAAGAGGTGATGTAGCGTGGATTATTTGATTCCGGACCTTGATACTGTGGGAACACTTTCTTTTGCAGAAAAAATCCATCGGATTGATTTTGAAACAATAGATGAAATGACGCTGATTGCCGACATGGGGTGGGTTCGCCCCTTTGGCATGTTGGTCGCGGCGATTGCGCTGAAACAACTGCGAGAGAAACATGCGCAGACGCCGTTTCGAATGAAAACGAGGGAAAATAGAAGCGGGGTTTCTTATGCCGGACATATGGGCTTTTTTCAAACGATTTCCGAAAAAATAAAAATGGGAAACATCCCGGGCGGCGCGGCCGGAAATGATTATTATCTGCCCATTACGAAAATCGATCTGATTCAGCTGCACACCGCCGATCGGGCGGCGGGAGAATGCGGCGTATTGGAAGAATCCATAGAGAAAGAAGCGGAGAAATTATCTCGCATTCTCTGTAGAAATCATGCTGCAATGCAAAGGCTGACGACTTATTTAATCCGAGAAATCTTGCGGAATATCCCGGAACATGCGCAGGAAACAAACGCCTGGATATGCGGACAGTATTGGCGCGATCAAACGGCGGAAATTGCGATTGTCGACGAGGGGATTGGCATCAAGGAGAGTTTGCGGCGCAATTCGATTCATAGAAGATATGTGACGGATGATGAATCGGCGCTGTTCTATGCAATCAAAGCGGGAATTTCACAAGCGTTCGATCCCGGGCGGGGCAATCGTTCCAATGACGAATGGGCGAATTCCGGATATGGATTGTACATGGCAAGCGAACTTTGTAAGGCACTGGACGGGAGCTTTTGCATCGCTTCCGGCGATCGAGGCATCTATGTTTCGGAAAAAGGCGTTCAGTCAATCAACACATATTTGCGGGGAACGGCGGTAAAAATGACGTTTTCTACGGCGAAACTGGAGAACGCGTCCGATATGATTCGGCAGATTTCTGCCTGCGGCGAAGCTGAGGCGCGCAAGATCAAGCACGCCTTTCAAAAAGCGTCGCGCCCGTCCAAAGAATTGATTTTGCGGATATAAAAACAAGACGATGCGGCCTGGATTGTCGCATCGTCTTGCTTTGCTTTTCACGCTATATGCAAATGACAATTTAAATATGATCGATCTTGATCGTGTTCGTGTTGCCGGACTGGCCGTTCGTGACGCCGCCGGTGATGACGATGCGGTCGCCGTCCTTGAGGTGCATATGCTCTTTGGCGAGCTGCTTTGCCGTGTAGAACAGCACCTCCGTCGACGGCAGGATCGGGCACATGACGGGCGTGACCGCCCAGGACAGGGCGAGCTTTCGCCAGGTGCGCTCGTTCGTCGTCAGGCCCATGATGTCCACGGGCGAGCGGAAGCGGGAGACAAAGCGCGCCGTGATGCCCGAAAGCGAGCAGGCGATGATCGCCTTGGCGTCAATGTCGATGGCCATGCCGCAGGTGGCGTGGCTGATGGCGTCGACGATGTTTTTGACCTGGAATTCCGTGTTGCGGAAGCGGCGGGCGTAGTTGATGTTCCGCTCGGTATGCTCGGCGATGCGGCCCATGGTTTGAAGCGCCAGCACGGGATATTTGCCCGCGGCGGTCTCGCCGGAGAGCATGATCGCGCTCGTGCCGTCGTACACGGCATTGGCGACGTCGGAAATCTCGGCGCGGGTCGGGCGCGCGTTGTGGATCATCGACTCGAGCATTTCCGTCGCCGTGATGACACGCTTGCCGAGAAGGCGGCATTTGGTGATCAGATGCTTTTGGATGGCGGGCAGCTCTTCGAAGGGAATCTCCACGCCCATGTCGCCGCGGCCGATCATGATCCCCTCGCAGCATTCGCAGATCTCGTCGATGTTGTCGATGCCGGTCTGGTTTTCGATCTTGGCGATCAGGCCGATGTAGCCCGCGTTGTGCTCGTCGATAAAATGCTGCACGTCGACGAGATCCTGGCGGCGCGAGACGAACGAACAGGCGATGTAGTCCACGTCGTTTTGAATGCCGAAGAGGATGTCCTCCTTGTCCTGCTCGCTCAAATAGACCTGATCCAGGACTTTATTGGGGAAGCTCATGCTCTTTCGGTCGGAAAGCTCGCCGCCGACGAGGACTTCGCAAAGCGCGTCGGTTTCGCCCACTTCCAGAACGCGGAAGACGAGAAGCCCGTTGTTTAATAAAATGCGGTCGCCGGGCTGCAGATTGCCCATGAGGCCGGCATAGCTGACCGAGACGATCGATTCCGTTCCCGGCACGTCGCGCGTGGTGAACGTGAAACGGTCGCCCTCGTTTAAGAAAATCGGGCCGTTTTGGAACGTCTTGATGCGGTATTCCGGGCCTTTGGTGTCGAGCATGATGGCCACGGGCAGCTTCAGTTTTTCGCGGATGGATTTTATCAGATCAATGCGATGCTGCTGTTCTTCGTGCGTGCCGTGTGAGAAGTTGAGTCGTGCGACGTTCATGCCGGAAAGGCACATTTGCGTCAGGGTTTCTTCGTTGTCGCAGGCGGGGCCGATGGTGCAGACGATCTTCGTTTTTCTCATGGCGGTGCGTCTCCCTTGCAAAGGAATGAAAAGGATGCAACTTCATCCTATAATATATGATAGTGCCGCGCGGGCCGCAATACAAGTCAATTTATGTTAAGAACGCTTTTGCAGAACGCGCGCGACGGTGCTGCGATGTACGCGCATCGCACCTTCGGGGCAGAATTCCTGACAGCAGAAGCAGCGGATGCAGCGGCTGCGGTCGATCTGCGGACGACGCTCCTTCATTTGAATGGCATGCGCGGGGCAAATCGCGGCGCATTTGCCGCAGCCGATGCAGTCGCGGGCGGCAAGCTGCGGGCGCGAGGAGAAAAGGCTTCTTGCGGCGCCCGAAAACAGATGCCCGAACATCGAGTCGCGGCAAAACTGCAGATCGACGCTGCCGTCCGCCTTTTGAAAATCGGGGACGGAAAGGTCCTTCGCGCTGCCGCGGACGTCAAGCTCGCAGGCGTCTTTCGGGCAAAGATCCCGCGCGATCGCGGCGCGGATCGTCGGCACGGTTTCGGGAGACAGGCCGATCATGCGCGCGGCGCAAAGGTCGAGTGCGTAGGGGGATTTTGACGCAAGAACCGCGCCGATTTTCCGCGGCGTGCCTGCCGTGGGGCCGTTGCCCTCCATGCCGATCACGGCGTCGCAGAGAAAAAGCTGCGGTTTCCAGTATTCGTTTAAGTCGATCAGCATGTCGGAAAATGCCGCCGGGTCGGGGAAGCGGAAGTGATATTCGGGCTTGAGCGTTCCGGGAATCGTGCCGAAAAGATTTTTCACCGCGGCGGACATCTCCATCATGCCGTGTGTCTTGAGCTTGCAGAAGCTGATGATGGCGTCGCAACGGCAAAGATATTCCGTCGCCGTGAACGAATGTGCGGCGTGCGCGCCGTCAAAGACGACGTCGCGGACGTTAAAATCTTCGTTCAGTTCGCCGCCGGCCTCGGTTACGGCGGAAAGGCCGCAGACGCGGTAGACGCGGTGCAGCGCGGCGGCGTTGTAGAGCCCGCCCGGGCTGTCGCCGACGACGGCTTCCGCCCCGCGATCGACGATCATGCGGCAAAGCTCCGCCAAAAGCGCGGGGTGCGTCGTTGCGCCCGCGTCGGGCTCCATGGCCGAGACGAGGTTTGCCTTGATCCCGACGCGCATTCCGGGCGAAATAAAATCAAGCCCGCCCACGGCGCCGTTCGCTTCGGTCAGCGACGCGCGGACTTGCGCGGTTTCGTATGATTCACATGATGCAATGCAGACGTTCGTCATGCTTCCTCCTGTTTCGCATCCGTTTTTTGATACAGCGCGCGGGCGTAAAGATACGCGGCGACACAGCCGACCGAAAGCACGGCGGCGATCACGGCGCGCAGCGTGTCGTTTAACAAATATACGAGCGTCGCGGCGGCACACGCGGGAACGGTGAACGTCAGCGCACAGGCGAGATTTCGCGCGAAATAACGGCGGCGGAAACGGACGCTGACGACTGCGCAGCAAAGCGCGGGCAGCGCGCCGCCCGAAAAGGCGCACAGGATCAGGCCCGTTTTGGCCAAAAGACCGATGTTAAGCAGCGCGCCCAGCGCGAACAGCGCCGCCGAAGCGCCGATGCAGAGCGAATTGAGGGCCAAGAGGCGCTCGCCCGGCGTGCGGTCGCAAAGCGCGCCGAAGACGCAGGAGCCGAGCGCGGCGAAAAAACCCGCGGCGGAAGACGAGACGTAGTGGGACTGTACGCCGCAGTGGCGCAGGGCGATCGTCGCGGCAGCCTGCAGACAGACACAGCAGGCGACGGCGAAGAAGTAGCGCGTGCGCACCATGCGCCGCGGGCCGACGCTTCCGGCGAAATCGCTCGCGGGCGAAAATGCGTCGGATATGGGGTAGCGCAGGGCAAAGGCGGCGACGAAAAACAGCGTTCCGCCGATCAGACCGATGAAAAGATACGTCCCGCGCCAGCCGAAGCCCGGTTCGAAAAACAGCACGCGCGTCAGCGGCGCCAGAACGGGCGAGGAAAAAAACGCGGCCCCGCAGCAGACGCCGAGACAGAAGCCGCGGCGGTCGGGGAACCAGGCGCTTACCGAAGACAGCACGCAAAGCGCGGCAAAGCCCGCCCCGCATCCGGCCACGGCGTATGAGCAAAGAAAAAACAGGCCGCTTTGATGTGCGCGGCTGGCGGCGGCAAAGCCCGCGGCATACAGCACGCATGCAAAAAGCAGACGCGCGCAAAGCGACACTTTGGGATGCAGCAGCGCGCAGACGACCGCGCCCAGGCTGAACCCGCAGGCGACAAACAGCGGCACATAGCGCAGCGACGCCAGAGAAAAGAACGCCGCGGGCGCGTGCAGCGCGCCCCAGCAGAACACGCAGCCGCAGAAGAACAGAAGCGCGCACGACAAACAAAGCATCATGATGCGTTTGCGTCCGTATGCCATGCGGTGCCCCCCTTTGCCATGCCCGGTTAAGATCCGCTTAAGAAAGCGTAAACATGGGATTAGTATAGCAAAACGATGGGTTATCTGTCAAAACAAATGCGCAGGATTCTGCCCGTCGGCATCTATGCCGCGAACGATCACGGTCACGGCGCGCGAAGAAACTTTGCCGTCGCGCGTGACGGCGCAGACGTTTCCGATCCCGGGTGACAGCGCGGTCAAAACGCCGTTTTCGTCGACACGAAACGCCGCCGTTCCGTTTTCGGCGCGGCAGAAAAACTCGACGCCGCGGCGGGAAAGCGCATCGGGATCGACCGCGCCGCCGTCCGCGCTGCGCCCTTCGACGGAAAGGGAAACCGTGTCGCCGACGCAAAGCTCGATCGACTGCGGCGACAAAATCAGCTCCGAAACGGCGGGTTCGGAAAAACAGCCGCATAACAAAACGACGATGAAACACAACGCGGCGAAGAGAATGCGGCGTGCGAGAATTTTCATACCGGCCTCCCCAAAAGCGAAAAAAGACGCTTGTGTATCCTTGCGATTGCCTTTATCATAAACAATAGCGGCGTTTCGCGCAAGGATCGCGAAGCGTTTCGTTCGGACTTTCTACCTAATATACCTAATATATTGAGCGATAGATTCAACCGAATCGATCGAGATATGGTAACGATAGATCGCGCATCGATCGGATTTTTAAGAAAACTCCCGCAAAGAAGAAAGGAGACGCGTATGGCGGCGGCAGTGCTTTTGCTTTTTTCGGCGGCGCTCGTGTTGTGTGTTGTGTTCGACGTATCCATCCTCTGGGCGCTGGCTTTCGGCGGCGTTTTGTTTTTCTGTTACGGCTTATGGCGCGGGCGCGGGGCGAAGCGGCTTTTCGCCGCGGCATGGCGCAGCGTCAAAAAGATCCGAAACGTCCTGATCGCGCTGACGCTCGTCGGGATGCTGACGGCGTCGTGGCGGCTGAGCGGCACGGCGGCGTTCATCGTCTATTACGCGGCGGGGCGCATTTCGCCCGGCGTCTTTCTCGCGGCGGCGTTCGCGCTGTGCGCGCTGTTTTCGCTTTTGACGGGAACGGCCTTCGGCACGGCGGGGACGTGCGGCGTGATTTTGATGACGGCGGGGCGGATGCTCGGGATCTCGCCCGTTTTGTGCGGCGGCGCGATTTTGGCGGGCGGCTATTTCGGCGACCGCGCCTCGCCCGTGTCAAGCAGCGCGCTTCTGGTCTCGGAAATCACGGGGACGGACCTTTTTTCCAACGTCAAAAAGATGCTTTGTTCGGCGGCGCTGCCGTTTTGCGTCACCTGCGGCCTCTACGTCCTCCTCGGCCTTCGAACGCGCGGCGCGGCGGGCGATCTTTTTTCGATGCTCGACGTGTTCCCGAAGAATTTCTCGCTGCACTGGACGGCGCTTGTTCCCGCGCTCGTTCTCGTCGTGATGGCGATTTTTCGCGTCAACATGCGCGTGACGATGGCGGCGAGCATTGTGAGCGCCGCTGCGGTTGCGCTTATTTTGCAGCATGTTTCGGCGGGTGAGCTTTTCCGCGCGATGTTTTTCGGTTTCGCGAGCGCCGATCCCGAACTCGGTGCGATGATGAACGGCGGCGGAATCGCGTCGATGCTGCGCGTGCTTTTGATCGTGTGCCTGTCGTCGACGTACGCGGGGCTTTTTGAAGAAACGGGGCTTTTGGACGGCGTCGACCGATTCCAGTCGCGTCTGGCGGAAAAACTGACGGCGCACGGCGGCGCGCTTTTGACGGCGCTCGTGTGCTCGGCGGTCGCCTGCAACCAGACGCTGACGATCATGCTGACCGACACGCTGTGCAAAAAGACGATCCCCGACGATCAAACGCGCGCCATGATGCTGGAAAACACGGCGGTTGTCGCCGCACCCATGATCCCGTGGTCGATCGCAAGCGGCGCGCCGCTTGCGGCGGCGGGCGCGGGGTCGCTCGCGATCGCGGCGGCGTTCTATCTTCCCGTGCAGATCGTCTGTTCTCTTATCGCGGCGATCGTGCGGGAGAAAAAACGAAAATGACAAAAGCGCTGTGAAGCGATTCGCTTCACAGCGCTTTTTTGCGTGATGCTTTACAGCGCCCGGCAGAATTCGAGGCGTTCGCCCGCCGGGCCGCGCAGGAAAAAGTGGCGGAAGCCCTGACGGAAAAACGGCTCGGTCACGGGCGCGTCCCATTCGGGTTTGCATCCTTTTTCGACGAGCTCGCGGAACACTTCGTCAACGTCGGCGCATCGGATCGCGATGTGCGCGACCGTCCCGTCCTGCGGGACGAACCCCGCGGGCGCGGTGACAAGCTCGATCTCGCAGCCGCCCCGCGACAAAAACGCCATGGAAAACGGGCTGCCGTCCGCGCGGACGTTCTCCTGCCGGCTTTTCAGACGGAATCCCAGGATATCGCGATAGAACGCGACGGACGCTTCGATGTCCTGCGTCAGGATGCCGATGTGGTCAAGGCCTTCGATTTTCATAAATACGTTCCCCTCCGAACTGCTTTTTTTGACAGTATAAGGGATTTGCCGCGTAAATGCAAAGCCCGGGGCGGCGGCGAAGATGCGCGAAACGGGGCAAAAGGTTGAAAAAACGCGAACGTTTGTTATAATAAAAATGATGCAAAAGGCGGCGCGGCCGCCGATCTATTCCGATATTGAATCATCGATCGAATTATCAAGTGGGGAGACTTGCGCAATGGCAACGAAAGAGGAAATTCTGGCCGCTTACGAAGAAGCCGCCAAACAGGAAGAACAGCTTGCATACACGGCGTTTTCCAAACAGGACGCGCTGACGCTCGGTCTGCGCCTTGTCAAACAGGCGCGCGCCCGCCAGGCGGACCTTGCCATTGAGATCTGTGTCAACGGCGTCGTGTGGTTCAGCGCCCTCGTGGGCAACGCCAACCGCAACAACCAGCGCTGGATCGGCCGCAAGCGCCGCACGGTCGAGATGATGGAGATGTCGTCTTACCGCTACGGCCTGTATCTGCAGCTGCGCGGCCAGACGATCGCCGACCAGGGCCTCGATCCGAACGCCATGACCGACAAGGGCGGCGGCTTCCCCATCCGCGTGGAGGGGACGGGCGTGATCGGCACGGTCTGCGTGTCCGGTCTGCCGAGCGTCGAGGACCACGGCCTGATCTGCGAGGCGCTGAAAAACGTGCTTCGCGTGGAAGAAGAAGCGTGAAGCGCGCGAAAACGAGACTGACGGCGCTGCTTGTCGCGGCGCTGCTTGTTGTGATGCCGCTTTGCGGCTGCGCGCGGGAATTTGCCGCAGATTTCGATCGCCGGCTCGACGCGTTCCTCGATTCGCAGGATCGGACGGAGTCGACGAAGCAGGAGCGAGAAGCGAACGACGGCGAACACGCCTGTGTCGATTTTTCCCAAATGTCCTACGAGCGCCCGGACATGGACGAACTGTTCGCGGCGATCGACGTTTTGGAACAATCCGCCAAATTCGGCGATGCGGCGGTCGAAGAGGCCTGCCGCACGGTCGACACGCTGTATACGAGCGCCTACACGCAGTACAGCCTCGTGTCGATCTATCAGTCGCTCGACGTCAACGACGAGACGTATTACGACGAGTCGATCCGGCTCTATGACGAACTGTCCGAGGCCGACCGGCGGATCAACGCCGCGCTCGTGTCGCTGATCGACGACGGCTGCCGCGATGCGCTGGAGGAGTACTTCGGCGAGGAATACGTCGAGGACGTCCTTTTGAACGAGCGCCTCTACGACGATGCGGCCGCGGATCTTTTGAGCCGCGACAACGAGCTTTCCCTTCTGTACGACCGCGTCGTCGAGCAGACGCGCGCAACGTCGGCGGACGGGCGGACATGGTCGCTCGAGGAGATTTTATCCGACGATTCGCTTTCGGCGGACGAGTATTTCGAACTTTACGACCTTTATTGCAGGGCGCTGCGCGACAACGTCTCCGACGTGTTCCTCGAGATGGTGTCCGTCCGAAACAGGATCGCCGAAACGCTCGGCTTCGACAGCTACGCCGAGTATCGCTATCTTTGCTATACCCGCGATTACACGCCCGAGGACGCGGCGGCGTTCTGCGAGCTGGTCAAAACATACATCGTTCCCCTTTATATCGAGACGGCGTCGAGCCCGAACCCCGTGCTTTCGCTGCTTTATCAGAAATCCTACGACGAGGAAGCGACGCTCGATCTGCTCGCGGGGGAATTTGCCGCGCTCGATCCCAAGATTTCCTCGGCGTGTTCGTATATGCGCGAGTATCATCTATACGACATCGGTGTGCGCGACGGCAAGAGCGACGGAGGCTATACGACCTATCTTGACGATTACGAGTCGCCGTTTCTGTTCGACAATTTCGGCGGCGCGTTCAACGACATTCCCGGCCTGATCCACGAGATGGGGCATTACGCGAGCTTTTACAACAATCCCGGCGACGGGCCGCTCGATTTGGCAGAGATCGACTCGCAGGGGCTGGAAATGCTCATGCTGTCCCGTTATTCGAACATCTACGGCGACAGCCTTGCGGGCGCCGCGGCGGGCGACAAGCTGGAAGACATGATGTACAGCCTTATTACCGGCTGCATGCAGGACGAGTTCCAGCGCCGCGTCTACGAAGACGGGGACATGACGATGGACGAGATCTGCGCGCTTTATGCCGAACTCAACGAAGAATACGGCCTGAGCGAAATTTATTACGCGAGCGACTGCGAGTGGACGCTCGTGTCGCACACGTTCCAAAGCCCGCTGTATTACATTTCCTATGCCGTTTCCGCCGTGCCCGCGCTGGAGATCTGGCGCGTGGCGCGCGAGGACTTCGAAGTCGGGAAGGAGCTCTACCTTTCCCTTTACGCGCGCGATCACGACGAGGATTTCCTCGAAGTGCTGGAGGATCTCGGGTTTGCCGATCCGTTTGACGAGGAGACGATTCTTGATTTGGCGGACGCGCTCGAAGAGGAGATCGCACGCACGCGTTCGCGGCACTGGACGTTCGCGGCGGGAGAATGAGAAAAAACGCGGCTTTGCTTTTTTTGCGAAGCGTTCGGAGAATGAAGAAGGAGCAGGGAGAATTTTATGGGCAAAAACGTACTGATCTGTCACGGCGGCGGGCCGACGGCTGTCATTAACGCGTCGCTTTACGGCGCGCTGCGCGAGGCGATGATGACGCCGGGTGTCGATCACATCTACGGTGCGATCGGCGGCACGGGCGGCCTTGTTATGGACGAACCGAAGCTGTTCGACCTTCGCACGCTCGATAAAAAACAGATCGATCTATTGCCGTACACACCCGCGTCGGTGATCGGTTCGGGGCGGCTGAAGATGACGGAGGAATATTTCGAGCGCATCTGCGACGTGGTGCGTTCGCACGACATCGGCTACGTCATCATGAACGGCGGCAACGGCACGATGCGCATGGTCGCGGAGCTGGCGCTGCGCCTGGAACCCGACGGCGTGCGCGTCATGGGCATCCCTAAGACGGTCGACAACGACCTGTACGGCACGGATCACACCCCGGGCTTTGCTTCGTGTGCGTCGCTTGCGGCGATTTTGACGCGCGGCATTTCGATGGACACGCGCTCGGGGCCTTTGCACGTCATGGTCGTCGAGGTCATGGGGCGCGACGCGGGGTGGCTTACCGCGTCGACCGCGATGGCGCGCGTCAAGCCCGGCGACGGGCCGCACCTGATCTACACGGCGGAAAATCCCGTCAGCGTCGACAAGATGATGGGCGACATTGACAATACCCTGTGCGGACGTCCCGGCGGCATCGTCGTCGCGGTCGGCGAGGGGATCAAAAACGAGCTGGGCGAACCGTTCTGCCCGCCGATCGAGACGCCCAACGGCGACGTGCTCTACGGCGGCATGGCGAACCACATTTCCGCGCTCATCGTGCAGAAACTCGGCATTCAGGGTCGTCCCGAGCGTATCGGCATGCTGGCGCGCACGGACTACCGCGCCTCGAATCTCGACCGAAGCGAGGCGATCGACATGGGCCGCCTTGCCATGCTCTGCGCGGCAAAGGGCCATACCGGCATGGTCGTCGGCTGGGAGCGCGTCTCCTCTTCGCCCTATAAAGTCGAGCCGATCTTAACGGCGGCGACCGCCGTCGCGGGACGCAACAAGACGATCCCCGCGGACTGGTTCAACGATGAAAAGAACGACGTCAACGAAAAGTTTATCGAATACATGCGTCCGCTTTGCGACATGCTTCCGCCGCAGATGGCGGATCCGCTGACGCCGCCGGTCGTGGGCGTGCCCGAGTTCATTATCCCGACCAGGTGAAGGCGGAAGCGGCGCGCGCATACGCCTGCGGCATCCGGCGGTTATTTTCCGCCGGGACTTCGTTCCAC
>CAKTSO010000043.1 GCA_934613185.1 uncultured Clostridia bacterium
CGATGGTGCTGATGTACGGCTCGGCGGTGTTCTATTCGATCGACTCGTTCGCGCCGAATCTGAAGGTGCTGTTCAAGATTAATCCGCTGTATGACTATATCAGCTATTTCCGCTCCATCGTCATCTACAATCAGATCCCGGGCTGGGATGTACATTTGATCTGCGGCCTGGCGGCGGCCGCCGTCATGGCGATCGGGCTTGGCATGTACAAAAAGTACAATTACAAGTTCCTGTATTACGTTTGATTCGGCGGAGGCGCTTTTATGGTTATCGATGTGCAGCATATCAAAGTGGAGTATCCGGTCGGCAACTTCGCCAACCGCGGGCTGAAGGATTATGTGATCCGACTGTTCAAACATCAGAACGTCAAGGAGTCGTTTCTGGCGCTTGATGATATTAGTTTTTCTCTGGAAAAAGGGGATATGCTCGGGATCGTCGGCAGCAACGGCGCGGGTAAATCCACGCTGTTGAAGGTCCTCTCCGGCGTCATGAAGCCCACGGGCGGGCAGATGGACGTTCAAGGGAACGTCGCGGCGCTTCTTGAATTGGCAAGCGGATTTGACGGCGACCTGACCGTGAAGGAAAACACCTATCTGCGCGGCGCGATGCTCGGCTATACGCGCGCGTTTATGGACAATATTTATCATCAGATTATCGAATACGCGGAATTGACGGAATTTGAGGAATGGTATTTTTCTCAGCTTTCCAGCGGCATGAAGTCGCGCCTTGCGTTCTCCATCGCCTGCATGGTCAATCCCGACGTGCTGATCTTAGACGAAGTGCTTTCCGTCGGTGACGGCGCGTTCCGCCAAAAGAGCGAGGCGACGATGAGCAATATCTTAAAAAGCGGCGTGACGACGCTTTTCGTTTCGCATTCTCTGGATCAGATCCGGGCGCTGTGCAATAAGGTGCTGTGGATCGAACGCGGCAGACAGATCGATTTCGGCTCCAGCGGCCCGATCTGCGACCGTTATGAGGATTTCATGAACGGAAAGCTGACGCTCGGGCAATAAAAAACGATAAGAAAAACGATCATTGCTGATTATCTTGAAAAACGCGAGGGAGACGTTTTATGGAAAAAAAGCGGATTGCCGTTCTTGTCAGTTATGACAAAGATGGCATGATTGATGATTATATTCCTTATATGATGCGCGATCTGCAAGAATGCGTGGAACGCATTGTCGTTGTCTTCAACGGCAGCTTGCAGCCGAATTCCCGAAAAAAGCTTCTTTCGCTGACGCCGGACGTGATCGAACGCGAAAACCGCGGTTATGACGCGGCGGCATGGTGCTATGCGTTTGATCAATATATCGGGTGGGACGAACTTGTAAAATACGATGAGCTGGTTCTTCTGAACGACAGCTTTTACGGGCCGCTCTATCCGTTCCGCGAGGTTTTCGCGCGGATGGAAGACCGTGACGTCGATTTTTGGGGCCTTTCCGCGCACGGCGAGATGCCGCAGGTGAAGATGGACAACCGCTACGGCTATCTTCCCGCGCATTTGCAGTCGTATTTTCTTGTGGTGCGAAGCCGGATGCTGAAAAGCGATGCGTTCCGCAAGTACTGGCAGGAGCAGAAGGAATTCACCTCGTTCCGCGAAGTGATCGAGCAAAACGAAGTGGTGTTCACCAAATACTTTGCGGACAAGGGATATCGCTGGGCATCCTATATCGACACCATGACGATGGACCGGGAAGAGACGGTCAATCAGTATACTTACAATATCGTGGAGATGCTCTGGCGCGGATATCCCGTCATCAAGCGCAAATCGCTGACGGACCGCGACAAGATCGGGATGAACAACAACGAGGACTGCCGTCTTGCGCTGGAGTATATCAAGAAACATTCTTCCTACGACGTGTCGCTGATTTGGCAGAACGTTTTGCGCTACGGCAACATCGGCGATATCCACGATGCGATGGATATGGTCCGCGTGTATGCGGAGAAGTACGACGAGGGACGGACGCCGTTTGATTTGGGAGACAAAAAGGCCGCGGTGCTGCTTCATATTACTTATATGGATACGCTGCATCGGCACTTCAAATATCTTCGCGCGATCCCGCCGTATATCGACGTGTTCGTGACGACCGTCTCCGAAGAGGCGGCGCAGACGCTTCGCGAGGCCTTTGCGCCTCAGGTGCGCGGGAAGCTGACGGTGCTCGGCGTCGAAAACCGAGGACGCGACAGCGCGGCGCTTTTGATCGAAGGAAAGAAGATCCTGAAGGACTACGATTACTTCTGTTTCTGTCATGACCGCATGGCGAACGGACATTCCTATTCCTTCGGATTGTATGCCGAGCGGATGCTTTGGGAAAACACGCTGTCGAGCACGGCGTATATCGAAACGATCCTGGCGCAGTTTGAAAAAGATCCGCTGCTCGGCATCATGACGGCGCCGATCCCGGTCGACAGCACAACACAGGAATATGAACACAATAACTGGGCGGATGCCTGCGAACGGACGCAGCAGGTTTTGGATCAGCTTTCCGTTCGAGAAAAAGCCGTGGAGACGTCCGCGGCGCTGACGGTCGGCAACGGGTTCTGGGCGCGGACGTGCGCGCTGGAAAAGCTCTTTGCCTACCCGTGGACGCGCGAGCTTTTCGGCGAGGAACCGCTGGATAAAAAAGGCGCGGAATTGAACTGTGCGGTGGAACGCTGCTACGCATTCGTCGCGCAGGACGCGGGATACTATACGCAGACGGTCATGACGACGAAGTACGCCGAGATCATGACGAACGCGCTGACCAATTATATTCAGATGCATCCCGTGTTCCGGGATGGGAACGGTCAGATCGGCGTGAAGCGTGCGCTGAAGATCCTTGTGAAAAACCTGCACGGTTTCGCCGGGCGGCTGTTCCGGCGCGTTCGCGGGAAATTGAAGCGATAACAGGATCGATCATGATTCAAAAAAAGGCTTTTGCAGTTCAAGCTGCAAAAGCCTTTTTTGAACGCGTATTTCAGTCGGCGTCGAATGCGTCCGCCTGAAGCGTGAGATGCGCTGCGCTGCGCTCGATGATGTCGGAATAGCGATCGCTGTTGGAACCGCCCCAAACGGTCGAAACCTCCTCCGGCTTATGCCCGCACAAAAACGGAAGGACGGACAGAATCCGAAGATTTTGAGAAGCGAGAAAACCGTCGATCGTCCGCGCGCTTTCGTCGGCGGCGTGCGGATCCCAATGAGCAAAATAAGGATAGGCGCTTTGGGAATAGACGTTGCAGACCATGCTCATCATGCGGCTGAGGCGGATGTAGCGCTGCGCGCCGTCATGCTCGACGCCGGTGACCTCGATCCCGTCGCTGTTGGCGACGAGACCGCAGAAAATGTCCCAATCGTCTTCGCGGTCGAGCCGCGCCAGGACGCGGTCGAGCCGCTGCGCAAAATCGGCGGGGAACTGCGTGTCGTCTTCACAGACGATCAAACGCGGCAAGCCTTGTTCCGCAGCCTTGCGCATGAGGAAGCAATAGCTCAAAGCACAGCCGATCCAGCCCGTGGTATGGCGAAGACCGGGGAAAACTTCAAAACCGAATCGGTTGTCGCGGTCGAAATTGGCGCGGCGGCCCGTCGTTTCGGCAAGGCTCAGACAGACGCGCTCGCCGTTAAAGTGAATAAACGCGCCGTTGCGCTTGTAGAAATCGTCGAAACCGACGGCTTCCTGCGCAAGCAGAAAACGATCGAAATAAAACGAGAACGCGTTGGCGCGCTCGCGCAGCAGACGGGCGTTTTGCGCCGCTTTTTCCTGTCGTTCCGATTCATGCGACAGCCAGTAGCCGATGCGTTCCCGCAGCGCGGCGACGTCGCCGACGGGGCAGAAATCCGCAATGTCTTCCAGGCGCGTTTCCTCGTTGGGATCGGCGCTGCGTTCGGAGACGATCAGCGCGTCGCTGACGGAAAGCACCTCGTAAAGCCGCGTGGTTTCCAAAAGCGCGCCTTCGTAATAATGCAGATTCAGCACGAGACGGGCGCGGCGCAGCTGTTCGTAAAGCGGTTCGCCGAATACCTCGCGCACGACGCGAATGCGAAACTCTTTGGACAATTCGTCTAAAATCGCCTGTCGGCGGTCATTGACGTCGCCGTAGAACAGAACGTCGTATTCTTTTTGCACAGTCGATTCCGTGTTCCGCGTAAGATCGGGACAAAAATCGATCGGCAGGTAATATGTCTTTTTGGCGATGTCGGCATAACGGCGGAAGTAATCGACGTTGACCAGAGAATAATCGAACACGGCGTTCGCATTTTTTAAAATCTGGATGTAGTCGCGCGTCAGCCAGCGGGAAGAGACGGTCTGTTCCATCTGGAAGACCGCGTACTGCTTCGGAAAACTGCGCAGAAACTGCGGGCAGATGATCAAATAGGGGATATCTTCATACGGCAGCGCTTCGTCGTCCACGAAGATCTGCGGGCAAAATCCCGCCTGCGTCAGCTGATGGGCGCACAGACGCGCGACAAAGCGGGTGTGCCGGGTCGCGATGATTCCGACGCGGCAGCCGGGCGTCAGCACAAGCGGATCGGCAGCGGTGTTTTCGCGCCGCATGTTCGTGTTGAAATTGCGGACCTGCGCAGCCAGCCCCCGAAAGCCCTTTTGACGAAGGATGCCGAAAAGGTTTTTGACATGGCGGAAAAATGTGCGCGGAGCAAAATGGCGAAGAACCGAACCGAAGAGACGGAAAAATTTTTTCGCGCTTTGGCCGGTTCGCTGAAAAAACTGATGCATGCGGGATCCTTTCTTTGTGAAAATGAAAGTGAAATCTGTCTCTATTTTAAGTGGAACCGCACCGAAAAGTCAATCTCGTTTCAACATGCAAAAAGCCCGAGGCAACAGAAGGACCCTGCCTCGGGCTTTTTGACGTGAACGGCGTGCGTGTTTACTCCAACTCAAACGCGCCGGTATAAAGCTGGTAGTACTTGCCGTGTTGGGCGATCAGGTCGTCGTGGCTGCCGCGCTCGATGATGCGGCCGTGCTCCAGAACCATGATCGCGTCGGCGTTGCGGACGGTGGAGAGGCGGTGCGCGATGACAAAGACCGTGCGGCCCTGCATGAGGGTATCCATGCCGCGCTCGATGAGCGACTCGGTGCGCGTGTCGATCGAGCTGGTCGCCTCGTCCAGGATCAGTACGGGCGCGTTGGCGACTGCTGCGCGGGCGATGGACAGAAGCTGCCGCTGGCCCTGGGAGAGATTTGCGCCGTTGGTCGTCAGCATGGTGTCGTAGCCCTGCGGCAGGCGGCGGATGAAGCTGTCGGCGTTGGCCAGCTTCGCCGCGGCGACGACCTCCTCATCCGTGGCGTCGAGCCGTCCGTAGCGGATGTTGTCGGCGACGGTGCCGGTGAAAAGCTGCGTGTCCTGCAAAACCATCGCGAGGCTTCGGCGAAGGTCGGCTTTTTTGATCTTGTTGATGTTGATCCCGTCGTAGCGGATCTTGCCGTCGGGCACGTCGTAGAAACGG
Organism: uncultured Clostridia bacterium; assembly: GCA_934613185.1. GTDB lineage: Bacteria > Bacillota > Clostridia > Christensenellales > Maliibacteriaceae > RGIG9107. The sequence continues at coordinate 5,444 of CAKTSO010000043.1, forward strand.
TTGATCAGGTTCGTGATCGTCGTCTTGCCCGCGCCGGTCGAGCCGACGAACGCGATTTTCTGCCCGGGCTTGGCGTAGAGGGAAAGATCGTGCAGGACGGTTTTGTTTTCCTCATAGCCGAACGTCACGTCGAAAAAGCGCACGTCGCCGCGAAGGCGCGTGTAGGTCACGTCGCCCGTGGCCGTGTGCGGGTGCTTCCACGCCCAGATGCCGGTGAAGTGATCTGTCTCGTGCAGCGTCCCGTCCGCGTCTTCGGTCGCATGGACGAGCGTGACGTAGCCGTCGTCGACCTCGACTTTTTCGTCCATCATATTGAAAATGCGCTCTGCGCCGGCCAGCGCCATGAGGATCGAGTTGATCTGCTGCGACGCCTGCGTGATCGGCTGGGAGAACGTGCGGGAGAACTGGAGGAACGAGGCGATCGTGCCGATGTCGAGGTGCCCCGAGATCGTCAGCGCCGCGCCGACGGCCGCGGTCAGAGCGTAGTTGACGTGGGAAAGGTTGCCCATGATCGGCATGAGGATGTTGGCGTAGGTGTTGGCGCGCGTATCGGCCTCGCGAAGCGCGTCGTTTAAGCGGTCGAACGATTCGGTGGCCTCGTCTTCATGGCAGAAGACCTTGACGACTTTTTGCCCCTCGATCATCTCTTCGATATAGCCGTTGACGCTGCCGAGCTGTTTTTGACGCGCGACGAAGTAGCGGCCGCTCTTTCCGCCGATCGTCTTGATGAAAAACAGCATGACGACCAGCATTCCGATGATAAGAAGCGTCAAAACGGGGCTCATGACGATCATCGCGCAGAACACGCCGACGACCGTCAGCGTCGAGGAGAAAAGCTGCGGCAGGCCGCGCGAGAGCATTTCGCGCATGGCGTCGATGTCGTTGGTGTAGCGGCTCATCAGCTCCCCGTGCGTGTGCGTGTCGAAATAGCGCAGCGGGAGCTGTTCCATATGCGTGAAAAGGTCGGTGCGGATGCGGTTTAACGTATCGGCCGCGACGTAGACCATGAGCTTGTTGTAAAGCCACGCCGCCGCCGCGCCGCAGGCGTAGACGACGCACATGATAACGAGAAAACGGGCGAAGCCGGACAAATCGGGGTTCTGCTGTCCGATGAACGGCGTGATGTAGTTGTTGAAAATGGGCTTTAACATCGCGGTGCTCGCGATGGAGACAAGCGCGGTGACGATGATGCAGACCGCGATGACGACAAGGCGCGCTTTGTGCGGCGCAAGATACGTCATGATGCGGCGCACGACGCCCTTCATGTCCTTGGGCTTTTGTCCGCCCGCGCGCATTCTGTTTTTGGGACCGGGACCGTGCATGATCAATTCGCCTCCTTCGTTTGAGACTGGACCATTTCGCGATAGATGGCACAGCGCTCGACCAGTTCGTCGTGCGTGCCGCAGTCGGCGATCTTTCCGTCGTCCAGAACGACGATCTGATCGGCGTCGCAGACCGAGGCGATGCGCTGGGCGATGATGATCGTCGTCACGTCGCCGCGCTCGCGCCGAAGCGCCGCGCGAAGGGCCGCGTCGGTCGCGGTGTCGACTGCGGAGGTGGAGTCGTCCATGATGAGGACCTTCGGGCGCTTCAAAAGCGCGCGGGCGATGCACAGGCGCTGCTTCTGGCCGCCGGAGAGGTTGACGCCGCCCTGCCCCAGATCGGTGTCGTAGCCGTCGGGGAAGGAGCGGATGAAGTCGTCGGCCTGCGCGGCGCGGCAGGCGGCCGTGATTTCCTCGTCGGTGGCGTTCTTGTCGCCCCATTTGAGGTTGTCGCGGATCGTGCCGGAGAAAAGGACGTTCTTTTGCAGCACCATCGCCACGTTTTGACGAAGGTTTTCGAGCGTATACTCGCGCACGTCATGCCCCGCGACGCGGACGGAACCTTCCGTCGCGTCGTAAAGCCGCGGGATCAGCTGCACGAGCGACGTCTTTGCAGAACCCGTCGCGCCGACGATGCCGACCATCTGGCCGGATTTGATGTGAAGATCGATCCCGCTTAAAACGTTCTGTTTGGAATAGGCGAACGAGACGCCGTCGAAATCGATCGCACCGTTTTCGGGGACGAGCGAGGGATTCGCGTTTTCGTCCGTGACGGTGCTTTTTTCTTCGAGAACCTCGCGGATGCGGCGCATTGACGCGCGGGAGAGGACGAGCTGTACGGTGATCATCGCGACCATCATCAGCGACATTAAGATCTGCATGATATAGCTGATATAGCTCATCAGATCGCCCGTCGTCATGGAGCCCCCGATGATGTCCTGCCCGCCGAACCACGACACGGCGATCATGCAGCCGTACATGACGAGCATCATCATCGGCATCGCGACGACGATCAGATTTTCGGCGCGCACCTGGCTTTTGCGGAGCGCTTCGGAGGCGTCGGCGAATTTTTTGCTCTCATGATCCTCGCGCACATAGGCCTTGACCACGCGGATGCCGGAGAGGTTCTCCTGCACGGAGGCGTTCAGGCCGTCGTAGCGGCGCATCATTTCCGAAAAACGGGGGAACGCCTGCGACATGACGACGGCGAACGTTACGGCGAGGATCGGCACGGCGACGTAGAACATCGAGAAAAGGTCGGGGTTGATCGAATAGGCCATGATCGCCGCGAAGATCAGCATGCAGGGCGCGCGGAACATGATGCGGATCATCATCATGAATGCGTTCTGCGTGTTTGTCACGTCGGTCGTAAGGCGCGTCACGAGCGACGCGGTGGAGAATTTGTCGAGATTTTGGAACGAAAAGTCCTGAATTTTATGAAACAGCTTGCTTCGAAGATTCGACGCGAACCCGACGCTTGCCTTCGAGGCAAAACGCCCCGACAACACGCCGAACGCCAGCGAGATGAGCGCCATAATTACCATCGTGCCGCCCAGACGCAGCACGAGCGCCATGTTCTGATTCGGAATGCCTTCGTCGATCAGGCGCGCCATCACGCGCGGAATGAGAAGCTCTATGGCGACTTCGGCCACGACCGTCAGCGGCGCGAGGATCGCGCACAGCCAATAGCCGCGAAGGCAGTCTTTGAACGATTTCAACGTGAGATTCCTCCTTTTTCGTCTTTTTTCAACGATTCGTTTTTTCGCACGATTCGGGATCGTCCTCGTGCAAAAAGGCGAGGTTTTCAAAAAAGTCGACGCGGTCGTCGCCGCACAGGTTGCGGATCATATGACGGAGCACGCCCTCCGCCGCGGCAAGCTCCCGCGGCGAGATGCCGTCGAGCAGAACCGCATGCAGCTCCCGTGCGCCTTTTTCGGCCAGACAGAGTGCGGCCTGCCCGCTTTCGGTCAAATACAATCTTTTGCACCGCAGGTTTTCTTCATCCGTCTTTTTGCGAAGAAAGCCGCCCTTTTCCAGCCGCTTGGTCGATAAGGCGATGCTCGACGGCGAAAGGCGCATGGCAAGGCTCAATTCCTGCTGGGTACATCCCGGGTGCAGAAGCACAAACGTCAAAATCGGCATCTGACGAAAATGGACGCCGGTCTCTTCCAGGCTTTTTCGCATATGCGAAGCGCGAAGCAGATTCAGTCGATCGAGATAATTCAGAATCGGAAGCCCCGGCTGCGTTTGATCGGACAATGCATTCACCTCCCAAACAAAATAGTGAAGCGCCAAACTGTTTGGCGCTTCACTATTTTATGGCGAACAATTTCGATTGTCAAGAAAAGAGAAATTAAGAACGCGTGAAAGTTATTTTTAGAACTTATTTTGCGAACACGGGAGAGATCGGTGCTTCGCCCGCAAGCACACGCGCGACGTTTTTTGCGGCGATCTCGTAGACGCGGCGCTTTGCCTCGATCGTTTCGCCGCCGACGTGCGGCGTGCAGATGACGTTTTCCAGCGAAAGCAGCGGGCTGTCTGCGGGAAGCGGTTCATCTTCAAACACGTCGAGCCCCGCGCCCGCGAGATGTCCGCTTTCCAGCGCACGGACGAGCGCATCGGTGTCCGCGACGCTGCCGCGGCCGGTGTTGACGAAGATTGCGCCGGGCTTCATCGCGGCAAACGCGTCGTCGCTCAAAAAATGCACGTTTTCGGGGCGCGCGGGGATGTGGCAGGAGACGAAATCGGCGTCTTTGATCGCTGTGAGAAGATCGCTGCAGGGGACAAAGCCTTCGGGGAGCGCCTTTTGCTCGATATGCGGATGATAGGCGATCACGCGCATGGAAAACGCGCGGCACATAAGCCCCAGCTCGCGCGCGATGTTGCCGTAACCCAACAGCGCGACGGTCTTGTCGGAAACTTCGGTGAACGTCTGTTGCTTTTTTGCGCGCCAGGCGCTGCCGGACGCGGCGATCTGCATGTTCGTCTTCAAATGCTTCGCGGTCGCGAGCATGAGCATGAACGCAAGCTCCGCCACGCTTTTGGCGTTGCCGTCGCCCGCGTTGGTGACGACCGTGCCGTTTTTCTCGGCGGTCTGAAGATCGACGCCGTCGTACCCCGCAGAGGGCAGCGCCAGAATGCGAAGAGCGGGCAGCGACTCGAAAAACTCCTTCGGGAACGCGCCGCCGCGGCAGGCGACGGCTTCGCAACCGAATTTTTGCGCCATGTCGCGCTTTTCCTCCCAGCCGGGCGCGTCACAGACAAAAAGCTCGTGTCCCGCGTCTTTTAAAATCGACAGCGCGGAATCGCTCATGCGCGTGGTGACAAGGACATTGGCCATAAAAACACTCCTTCGGTGAATCGTGTGCGGATGTTCGTTTTGAAAAACAAATGCGATGACGCTTCCTATTATATACGGCGCGCGCGGACGGCACAAGCGCTTAAAAAAACGTCTCCCGCGCCGTGCTATCGTAAATGACAGAGGGAAGAAGCCCTCGAAAGCGGCAGGGCGGAGCGCTTAAAAAACGCCCGAAAACGTGTGCTACCATAAAGGTACATCAAAAAAGATCCCAAAACGGGATCGGGAAAGCGAGGACATGTTATGAACAACAACACCGTCGACCAGGCTCTGGACAATGCCGAAACCACCGTCACCATCGATCTTGTCAACACGGCAAGCGGCGCAATCTACCCGCAGGCGAGCTTTTATGAGAGCAACACCATGGCGGACGTCCTTGGCGAATACGCGATGGACATCGGCGTGGACGCGGGCCGCGCGAAGCTGATCTTCACCAACAAGCGCACCGGCGTGTCCACCAGCCAGCGCACCGACACCATCAAGAGCCTTGACCTGCACGACGGCGATACGCTCGGCGTCTGCGACGACGGCGACGTCGCGTAACTTTTTCCCGGGGAAGGAGGCATGCCGATGAACTGGCTGGAAATCCTTGCGATCGTCGTCGGCGGCGTGTTTTTGATCTTCTATGTGCAGGAGCGCATTGCGGACGCCGTGAAGAAGAAAAAGCGCGCACGCCGCCGCGCAGCGCAGCGGCAGACGCGCCAAACGCCGCGCCCCGAGGTTTCGAGCGTATCCGTTCCGTCCATGAACAACGGCATGCCGGCCGCCCGCGCGCACGGCGTCCCCGTGCGGCGCAATCCCGTTCCGCCGCGCCGCGGGCAGACGCCGATGGCGCCGGGGCCGCGGGGCGTACGCCCCGATCAGTTCCCCTGCTGCCCGCTGGACCGCGAACGCAACGTGGCGGGAAAGCCGCAGAAGATCTTCTGGAACAGCGCGGAAAACTGCTATCGCTGCTCGCACGGGCACAGGTTCAAATCCAACGGCCACATTCTTTAAAACAAAACGTAAGGAGGCGAATGCAACTTGAGCGATATCTACGATCCTTTGAAGCTTTCCGAATTTCGGAAGCTGTTTTTGAACAAACGCGCGCTGATCGTCGGCGCGGGCGCGGTCGGCGTCGCGGCGACCGAGTTTTTGATCAAAATGTGCATGTCGGTCGATCTCCTGGACTTCGACCGCTTTGACGAGAAAAACGCCGCCAAGCACAGCTGTCTTGTGCGTACGCCCGAGGACGTCGGTAAAAACAAGGCGCGGGCGGTCGCCGAGCGCGCAAAGCCCTATCTTGCGGACGGCTGCACGGCAAACGGCGTCGACGGCACGGTCGAGGGCATCGGGCCCGAAGCGCTGGCGGATTACGACTTCGTCGTCTCCTGCGTGGACAACTACGAGGCGAAAATCCTTTTGGGCGAAGTTTTGATGACCCTGCCGCCCGAACGCCGCCCGCGTCTGATCGTCGCGGGAACGCACGGCGAAATGGCCAAAAGCACGATCACCGACGGCGAGAAGTTCTGTGTGCGCTGCCTCGTCGACGAATCGTGGATCCCGGCGGGACACGTCCGCACGTCCTGCACCGGCGCGCAGGTGCGCGTGATCGACGGCGAAGAACAGATTGTGCGCACGTCGAACCTTGCAAGCTCCCTGGCGGCACACTGGATCGCCGAACAGATCCGCGACTGCGTCATCGGCAACCATAAGCTCGAAAACGCGCAGATCACCTATCACGCAAGCCCTGCGTTCGGCGTCGAGGTGACTTATCCGAAGAAGAAGGACGGCTGTCCCGGCTGCGCCCGAAAGCCCGACGGAGACGTTCGCTTTTTGAAGGGCAATGCGCTGGAAACGACGTTCGGCGAGGCGCTCGAACAGATCGAAAGCATGGCCGGCGGCGACGTGCAGCTTGCCGTTCACACGCTCAATTTGAGCGGCGTGTCCTACGGCGGCTTCATTCACACCGAGCGCTGCTTATCCTGCGGCGCGTCGATTCTGGTCGACCGTCACGAAGGGCGTGTGAATGCGGACGAACTCGTCTGCGACGTTTGCCGCGAAGGCGGCTTTGTCCGAACGACACGGGGCTCGGAGGACGTCCGCCGCGCGTTCACGAACAAAGACGAGGCGTTTTTAAAAAAGACGCTCTATGAACTCGGCTATCCGATCGGGGCGCACCTTTACGCACGCCGCGGCGCGGGCTTTCGTGCAAAAGAATCGGTTTTCGCCATGGCGGACGACCATCTTCTTTTGCGCAAGATCGATAAACTCTGATTTTAAAGGAGGAAACAGCTGTGATCTATCAGGCGAATTACACGGACGAGAACGGTCAGACCCACACCGCGACGATCGACGACGAACAAAGCCGCGAGGCGATCCGAAACGATCTGGAAGAGCTCGGCCGCGTTTATGACAAAAAATATGTCGTGATCCGCGAGGTCGATCCGCAGCCGGGCGAGTGGCTTCGGCTGGAAGTGACGGTCAAAGCGCCGAGTCATTATCTGACGGATTCGGACGACGTATCTCCCAAAGAATGCGGCGAAAGCACGTTCACCGAGGTCTGCTACCCCGGCTATCCGCTCACGGCGATGCGCGCGTTTTACCCGTCCGATCATTATCTTGCCAGCCTCAACGTCTTTACCCTCGGCGGCTGCTGCATCAACGGCTGGCGTCCGACGGTCAGCAATCTTCTGACCGTGACGGAAAAGCTCGTGCGCGACGCCGTTCACGATCCGAACGTGACGCGCACCGACAGCGTCGCCAACCCCGGCCTCGGGGAATGGTATCAGAAGATGATGCGCAAGGGCGCGTTCCCGACCTTCCCGCCCGAAAAGCTGTTTTTGCCGAAGGAACAGACGCGTCCCACGCCGCAGCCCGAAGCGCCCGCGCGCGCCGTCCCGCCCAGACGAACGCAGCCCGCGGCGACATCGAACGCGCTTCCGCCGCGCAGAACGCAGAACGCTTCGGTTTCTGCGGCTTCTGCCCGCGCAGTGCCGCCCCGCCGCGGCGAGATCACCAAACGCACGACGGAAATGAACCCGCTTCCGCCGCGCCGCCGCTGAAGAAAAAGGAGGCTGTTATGCAGCAAAACACAGCCGCGAAAAGGAGCGTGGTGCCGCCGCGCCCCGTCCGTCCGCCGCGCCGCTTCCCCGTCATGTCGTTTGACGAAGTGCGCCGGATGATCCACGCTCAATGCGCCCCGAGCGCCGTTCGAACCTTCGGCCGCGGCCGCTGCCGCGTGGTCATTCTGCCGGAGGCGTACGAGAGACTGAAACACATCGTCTGCTACGGAAGAAAATCCCCGTCCAATATTCTGGAGCAAAAGTACATCGGCCTGGGGCACTTCCTCGTCGACGAGGCGGGCAATGTGATCGTCGTTGTCACCCATTTCATTGAGATCATGACGATGAACCGCAGCGCCACGCACGCCTCGAACTTCGGCCCCAACGGCGAATACAACCCCGGCATGGATTTCCTCGCCTACTATCGCGACGAATACATTGCGGGCGAGCAGAAATACAACACCGACGCCTGCGGTTACACGGTCGACCCCTTCCTTTGCGTCTGCGGCGCGTCCGAATTCGTCATGG
>CAKTSO010000044.1 GCA_934613185.1 uncultured Clostridia bacterium
GGCTACGGGCGTGCCAAACGGGGCGAGCTTCTGTTCGGCACGGTCGATTCCTGGCTGATCTATCGTCTGACGGGCGGCGAAGTCCACGCCACGGATGTGACGAACGCTTCCCGCACGATGCTGTTCAACATCCATACTCTCGACTGGGACGACGATTTGCTGTCCATGCTGGACATTCCGCGCGAGGTGCTGCCGAAGGTCGTCATGTCCAGCGGCTATATCGGGGAATGCGATCCGACGATCTTCGGTCGTGCGATCCCGATCATGGGCTGCGCGGGCGACCAGCACGCGGCGCTGTTCGGGCAGACCTGCTTTGAACGCGGCGAGGCGAAGAATACCTACGGCACGGGCTGCTTCTTATTGATGAATACGGGCGGCATCGCGCGCGATTCCGAGCACGGCCTTTTGACGACGATCGCCTGGGGCATCGACGGCAAGATCAATTACGCGCTCGAAGGGAGTATTTTCGTCGCGGGCGCGGTTGTGCAGTGGATGCGCGACGAGCTGCATCTGATTGAAAACGCGGCGCAGAGCGAGGCGCTTGCCGCAAGCGTGCCCGATACGGGCGGCGTGGTGCTCGTTCCGGCGTTCACGGGGATGGGGGCGCCGTATTGGGATATGTACGCGCGGGGGACACTTCTGGGCGTGACGCGAGGCACGAACGCGGCGCATATCGTCCGCGCGGGGCTTGAGTCGATCGCACAGCAGAGCGCCGACGTCCTGCACGCGATGGAATCCGACGCGGGACAGCCGCTGGGGCGGCTTCTCGTCGACGGCGGCGCGAGTGCGAATAACTTCCTCATGCAGTATCAGGCGGATCTTCTTGGAACGCCGGTGTCGCGCCCGGTCTGCGTGGAGACGACGGCGCTCGGCGCGGCGTATCTTGCGGGCCTTGCGGCGGGCGTCTGGAAGGATCAAGGCGAGATCTGCCGGATGCATAACATCGAGCGGGAGTTCCGCAGCACGAAGGACGACTTCTGGCGCGAAGATCGCCGCGGCGCGTGGCGGCGCGCGGTCGACACGGCGCGCTTTTGGGCGGCGCACGAGTAAAACGATCCACAGACAAGAAGGGACGGTTATGCCGTCCCTTCTTTTATGTATGCGCGGAAATTGCGGAAAGCCGAACCCGGTATAACCCAATAAATGCGATATTAGAAATGTTTTTTGCAAAAATACATAACTTTTTATTGACATATAATTGGGATTATGTTAATCTTTGTTTGTCGAGAAAAGCGGAGCGCTTCGCAAGAAAAAATCGTCGCATCCGGAAGCGGCGGCAACACAAAGGGGCGGAAGCAAAACTATGGAGGAGAAACAAATGGGCGAGAAGACGACAGTTGTGATCGTAGAAGACAATCCGGATCTGCGGCGAGTGACGAACGATTATTTGAAGACGCAGGAAGAACTTGACGTGATCGGCTGCGCCTGCGACGGGAACCGTGGGCTGGAGCTGGTTCGGACACTGAACCCCGATGTGGTTCTTCTGGACCTGATCATGCCGAACTGCGACGGATTTACGTTCCTGGAAACCCTTGCCAAGTGCGAGACACCCAAGCCCGAGATCATCGTGACTTCGGCGATTGGACAGGAGGACTTCATTCGCCGCGCCATCGATCTTGGCGCACGCTACTACATGGTCAAGCCGTACGACATGGACGTTCTGGTGCGCCGCATCCACGACATGATGATGGACAAACGTGCCTGGAGCGGTCATAAGAGCATTCAGGTGGCGGCTTCCCGTTCGCTGGACGAGCGCATCACGAGCATCTTCTTGATGATCGGCATTCCTGCGCATATCAAAGGGTATGTTTATCTGCGTGAAGCGGTGAAAATGGTCATTGCCAACAAGGACGTGATCAACCGCATCACGAAGGAACTGTATCCCGGCATTGCGGAGCTTTGCGGTACGACGGCCAGCAAGGTCGAACGGGCGATCCGTCATGCGATCGAAGTGGCGTTTTCACGCGGCAGGATCGAGAACATCAATCAGGTTTTCGGCATCAACATCTACAACAAGGGCGACAAGCCCACCAACGGCGAGTTTATCGCGCTGATCGCGGATAAGCTGTCGATGGAACAGCGTCAGATTTCCGCTTGAGCTTGCAAAAGCGGTATTTCCCCTCGAACGGAGGTAGCGAAAGCTATCTCCGTTTTTGTGATATGCGAAAAATTCGACGCATACAATACACTGTCTTTTGAGAAAAAGCGATCGAGAAAAGGACAAATGAGAACAAGGAGGCGTTTTGCGTGGAAGATAAGACACAGGGCGTCCGCGTCGACCGCGTGGCGGCACGCGTGGAAGAAGACGCGCAGCTCGAGGGACGGATCGAGCTTTCAAGCGATCAGAGCGACATCGCGCGCGTGATCGGAACGACGGCCGCGCTCGTGCCGGACGAGGTGCGGGTTTTGGATGACGCGCTGGAGTTTTCGGGGAAAGTCGTGTTTGAAGTCATGGTCGTCACGACCGACGCGCCCGACGACGTGGCGGTGATCGAGGCGGAGTCGCGTTTTCGCCACACCATGGCCGCGCCCGGCGCGCACCCCGGCATGACGACGGATTTTATCGGCCGCGTGGACAGCGTGGAAGAAGTGCTGGAGGATCCGCGGCAGATCGCCCTTACGGCGGACGTTCATTTTCAAGTCTGGGTGATCGAGACGATGACGATCGATCCGCTCGAAGGGGCGCAGAATCTCGAGCTTCGAACCCGCGACGTTCTCGGCGTGGAAACGATCGAGACGAAAACGCAGAGCGTGGACGTGTCGGAACAGGTCGAGATCCCGCCGCGTGCGCTTCCCGTGGGGCAGGTGCTCGGCAATTCCGCGTTCGCCGTCGTGCGCGAAGTCACGGGGACGCCGGAGGGGACACATGTTGAAGGCGATCTCGTCGTGTTTACCAGCTATTTCAGCGCTGAAGGGGAACAGGAGGCGAGCTATCAGACCACGAGCTTTCTTCTGCCGATCAGCTTCGACATCGAATGGGATCAGCGGGGCGAAGGCGAAAACGCGCGTGTGATCCTCGTCGTCGACGAGATCGAGACGTCGCCCGCCGCCGACGAAATGGGCGAAAATCGACTTCTCGACGTGACGGCGCATATCGTGGCGAACGCCTCCCTTTGGCAGGAGAAGGAGGCGACGATCCCCGAGGACGGGTATATCCCGGGACATGATTCCGCGATCGAGACGGTCAATATCGAATTTGGCCTTGCGCCGCAAACGCGGCGTTCACAGCGGATGCTTCGCTTCGGTGTGACGCTGCCCACGGGATTTCCGCCGATCGCGCAGACGCTGTGCCTTCGCGTGCGGCCGACGGTTCGTTCCGTCGCGGCGCAGCAAGACGGCGCGCTCGTCGTGGGGACGCTCGAATGCGACGTGATCTACCGCGCGGCGCAGGAGGATGCGCCGGTGTACGGCTTCCGCGCGTCGATCCCGTATGAAGAACGGATCGCGGTCGACTGCCCGCCGCAGAATCTGATGATCCGCGCGTTCTGCGAACAGACGTCCTGCGCGATGGCGAGCGAAACGGAAGTTGAGTGCCGTGTGCAGCTGGACCTGGAAGCGTTTTGTGCGCCGTCGCAGCAGCTTCGGATGCTGACGAACATCGTCGACCGCGGCGCGGACGATGCAAAAAGCGCCATCGTCATGACGGTCGCCGGACCTTCGGACGATCTTTGGTCGATCGCAAAGCGCTTCGGCGTCGCACAGGAAGAAGTGCTTGCCGCCAACGTGCAGTATCGCGAACGCCCGCCGAAAACGGGGGAACGCGTGCTGCTTTATCGAAGAGCGGTCGATTGAAAAGCACTTGATTTGCGCGCCCGTTCTGCCGCATAATAAAGAAAACGGCGGCTTGGGAGGAAGAACGAATGCGCGTTGCGGCGAGGGCGAAGATTAACTGGACATTGGATATCACGGGCGTCGACGGACCGTGGCATATGCTGGATATGCTCATGGACCGTGCGGCGCTTTGTGATTGGATCGAACTGGAAGACGATCCGGCGGGGCGCGTGCAGGTCGATGATATCGCAGACGTCGAGAACGCGCAGGACAACCTCGTCTGCCGCGCGGCGAATCTTCTGCGAGAAGAGACGGGCTGCGGGCGCGGCGTTTTCATGCGCGTGGAAAAGCATATCCCTTCCGGCGCGGGGCTTGCGGGCGGCAGCGCGGACGCCGCGGCGGTGTTTTTGGCGCTCAACGAAATGTGGGGTTTGCATCTTCCGCTCGAAAAACTCTGCGAACTGTCGCTGAAGATCGGGTCGGACATTCCCTACTGTCTTGTCGGCGGGCGTCGGCGCGCGGAGGGGCGGGGTGAAGTTTTATCGCTCGCGGGCGGGTCGAGACGGTATCATCTCGTGCTGGCCAAGGGGGAACAGAGCCTTGCGACGGGGCGCGTTTTTCAAAAATTCGACGAGATCGGCCGCGTTTTGCACCCGGATACGACGCGCATCGCGGCGGCGCTTGAAAACGGAAGGATGGACGAGCTGTCCGAACTTTTGCCCGCGGCGAACGTATTGCAGGAGGCGGCGTGCAGCCTTTGCCCGGAAGTTGCACAAACGCTGGATGCGCTTTGGAGCGTCGGCGCGCGCGCGGCGTTCATGACTGGCAGCGGCGCGGCGTGCGTCGGACTGTTTGACGATGAATGTGCGGCGCTTGCCGCGGACGCGGCGCTGGAAGGACGCGTGGCATGGCACTGCGCGACGCATACCGTATCAATCGTGTAGGAATGTGTATGAAACAGGCCGAAACGACGCATTCTAAAATCAAACATAAGAATGCGGAGGATCGGCAATGAAAAAAGCTGTGGTTGTTTTGCTGGCGGCACTGACGCTCGGATGGATCGGCGTGTGCGCGGCGGCGCCTTTGAAATCGGAAAAAGAACCCGCGTGGGAGACGGAGAAAATGGTGCGCCTGCACGTCGTGGCGCAGAGCGATCTTGCATGCGATCAGGACGAAAAGCTTCTTGTGCGCAACGCGGTTCTGCAAATACTGGAAGCGCCGCTTTGCAACGTGAAAAGCCGCGAAGAGGCCGCGGCGGTGATCGAGACCATGCTGCCGCAGATCGAAGAAACGGCGCGCGGAGCGCTTGCGAAAGCGACGGGAAGAAGCGCCCCGCAGGTGACGGCGGTGCTTTCGACGGAGAGATTCCCGAGCATTGCCTACCGCGGCAGGATCGTCCCCGCGGGCGAATACATGGCGCTGCGCATTACGATCGGCAGGGGTGGCGGGCGAAACTGGTGGTGCGTGCTGTTTCCGCCGCTGTGCTACGCCGACGTGCACGGCGTTGCGGACGAAGAAGAAAACGAGCGGCCCGAAGTGCGATGGTTTTTGAAGGACTGGATCGAACGATTGGACGTTGCGGCGACTTAAATCAGGAAAAAAGTGAACGGTATTTTGCGGGATAACGCCGTCAAGTACGGACGCGTGCGGGATATGGCGATGTATGCGCACGTCAAAAAGATGCGAGTGCTTTGCCAAAAAAAACGCAGCAAAAAAGCATCGAAAACAAAATGAACCGCCCCTGTTTGTCGGACAGCATGGCGTCCTGTTCGGAATGTGGGTGCGGCTCAAATGGTTTCGATGCTGTTTTTTGACTTTGCGGCAGTTATTCCGCGATGTTTTCCGCTTCGACGGCTTCGCCCGCTTCGGCGACGATGATGCGGATGGGAATGCTGCCGGTGTTGACAAGCTTATGGGTATGTCCGCTTTCGACAACGCTGATATCGCCGGGACGCATGGCAAAAACTTCGCCGTCGATCGTCATGTCGCCTTCGCCTTCGAGCATGTAGTACACTTCGGCGTTTTGCAGATGACGGTGCAATCCGATCGAGCCGCCGACGGGAACGGTTGTGTCCTGAAAAAACTGAAATCCGCTTCCGACTTCGTGACGGGAAAACATTTCATGCGCCACGACGTCGCCCTTGCCGCCGTGACAGTCGGTAAAGATTCGCGGTGTGACTTCGCTTGCTTTTTTGAACATGCAGATTCCTCCGATTTGAAAATGCGTTAAAAAACGAGCGACGATATTTCGCCGCTCGACAGAATCTTATTTTACCGGCGCGGCGCCGAAGAAGATCGTGACCTTGTGGGACAGATAGTTCAGGATCGTATGCTTCGTGTGCGGCGGCAGGAAGAGCATCTGGCCGGGGTAGACGATGTACGTCTCGTTGTAATCGGGCAGATACACGGTGAAGCGGTCGTCGATCGCGTAGAGGAAGCTCTCGCCGACATGCTCGATGATGTCGCTGACGCGGCAGGCGGTGCTGCCCGCGGGCAGGACGTATTCGCCGACGTTCATGAAATCGTTGGAGATGGAAAGCTTGACGAGCATCGGGCGAAGGTTGCCGTGGATGAGGCAGAGCTTTTTGTCTTCGCTGATGTGATAAAGGCACTGTTTTTCGCGAAGCTGTTCGCCGTCGGCGGGCCAGGTTCCCACGTCGTCGAGCGTGCCCCAGCGCTTGCCCTGCTCGAAAGAGGGCGTGGCGGGCATGGCTTCCGCGGCGGGGTTCAGGAACGTCTTTTTCTCGGCGAGCGCGTCGGTCGGGAAGAACTGCCCGGCGAGGATCTTCGGCGCAATGACCGCCATGACGCGCAGGTCTTCGTCTTCGAAGTTATACGCCACATGCACCGTCCCCTTGGGGATCAGGAGCGATTCGCCGGCCTTGACACGAATGACCTGGCCGGTCGTGGGGCAGTACTGCGTGATCGTACCCTTTAAAATGTAGTACATCTCGTCGCCGGGATGATAATCGGGCGGGTTGAAGAAGCCGCCGGGGCCGATGTCCATCGTGCAGACCGTGAGACCCTCGGTGGAGAAATAGACGCGGTTCAAGTCGCTGTAATCGAGCTTGTCGATCGTCTCGGGCGTCGCGTCGGGATAGATGAAGCAGCCGATCGTGCTTTCATCAAGCAGCATGGGCTTGTCTTTCGGCCCAAGCGGATGGTTGTTGAACAGCGGTTTGGCCATAAGTGTTTTTGAAACCTCCGGTTGATTTGAAATCCGACGAAAACACCGCCGCGGCCGCATCCGCCGACAGACGGACAGGGGAAAAAGCGCAACGATCCCGCTTTTTTATCGGACGGCATTTCTATACGTTGGCTCTATTATAATGGAAACGACGCCGCAAGACAAGCCGCTTTTGTCGTGGTATAATCAAAGTGTGAAAGATGAAAACGAAAGCGGGTGAAAGGCTTATGGGACGCGATGTGATCATCAGCATCGACGGCAATAACGTAAACGATGAGGGAAGGCGGCGCAGCGTCAGCATCGTCACGCAGGGTGTGTATGACGAACAAAACGGCGTGCATACCCTGCGCTATACGGAACAGGACGAGGAAAGCGGCGAAAACGTCGAAACGACGATCCTCGTGGAGGGCGACCGCGTCGTCGTGTCGGACGACCTTTCGCTGACGCAGATCACGTTTCGGCGTGGGCAGCGCTTTTCCAGCATTGTCGAGGATTCGCGGCAGGTGCCGATGGAGTTCGGCGTGTTCCCCACGCGCGTGCGGGCGGAAATGAACGAATCGGGAGGCACGCTCGACCTTCGCTATCAGACGGATCTGGACGGCGTTGTCATGGGCGACAACAGCATTCGCCTGTCCTATCGGCAAAGCGATGTGTGATCGCTTTTCTGCGGCGCTCGAAGCGGCGGCGGGCACGCTTTGCGACTGCGTCAAAGATATTTGCGGGCGTGAGCTTCCCGTTCGCGTTTGGGCGCGGGGTATGAGTGTTCGAAGCAACGCGGCGCTGCTTTTGTCCGGCGCGATGAAACAAACGCTTTCTGCGTGCGCGGCGCTTGTTTTAAAAGCGATAAAACGAAACGAAAAAGAGATGACGGATTGGTTTGCGACGGCGGACGGCTTTTTGGAATGCGCGTTTGCCGAAGATTTTGTTTTATCCGCGGCGCATGATTTTTTTTCGCAGGCGCGAGCGATCCCGGTGAACGACAGTCACGAGAAGCTGTTTTTTGAAAAGTGCACGCTGCTGCGCGCCGAAAGCGTGCTGTCACCGCCGAAAAAAACTGCGGAGCTGTCAAAGGCGCAAATGGACGCCGCGGCGGATGCAATGCGGCGCGCGGAGGGAGAAAGGACGCCGGGCCCCGAAATCGCGCGCACAGCGCGGCTTTTGGAAGCGCGGCTGGACCGACTCATGCCGCGGACAACGAGGGACGATCTTTACGCGGGCGCGCTGTTCGGCGCGCTGTCGCGCATGATTCATAAGGAGGACGAACGATGAAGTTTCAAGCTCTGGGTCACGCGTGTTTTGCCGTGACGACGAAAGAGGGGACGTGCGTTTTGTTTGATCCCTTCGAAGAGGGGATCGGCTATCCCGTCCCGCGTGTGCGTGCGGACATCGTCTGCTTGAGCCACGATCATTACGATCACAACAACGCCGCGGCAGCGGACGGCTCGCCGCAGATCCTCCGCACGACGGCGGCAGCGTCGCTCGGCGGCGTGCGTGTTTTCGGCGTGCCCTGTTTTCACGACGATGCGCACGGCGCACTGCGCGGTGAAAACATCATCTTTATTATGGAAGCGGACGGCTTGCGGATCGCGCACATGGGCGACATCGGGCATATGCTTTCCAAAGAACAGATCGCGGCGATCGGGCCGATCGACGTTCTGATGATCCCCGTGGGCGGCACGTTCACCGTCGACGCGGATGGCGCGGCGGAGCTTACCCGCGCGATCGATCCTCGAGTGACGATCCCGATGCACTATCAGACGGCGCGTCTGACGCTCGGCAAACCGCTTGCGCCGCTTGGCGATTTTATCAAACACTTTACAAATGTGACCGAACTTGAAACGGACACGTTCACGGTTGAAAAAGACGACGGGAAAAGCGGCATATTTGTGCCGAATGTGGAATAAAACACATGTTTTGCGGCGGCGTTCACGAAACGCCGCCGTGTTTTTGACAAATGCGCGAAAAGCAGTGTGTAAAAATATCCTCTTGTGATGAATAAGAATCGATGATAACGGCACGAAATGTTTGGTATAAGACCCTGAGATGTAAAATTCAGGACGAAACGACGCATAAAAATAATCCTAACATTTAATAAACGTGTATTGACGCGAAAACGGGAAATGTTATAAAATAATGAGGAACGTAGTTTGACGGCACGGCGCGTTTGCGCTATTTTGTGTTGTCCTTCAAAAGGTTCGTATCGAAGCGCCGATTCCGCCCCAAAAACACAGCCGATCAACAGGATCGGTTTTCGATTAGGGGGAAATCGATGGCGGCGGTGACTTCGTTTTAAGTCGGTCGAGAGTCGATAAAGGAGAGGATATCGAATGTTGAAACAGGAGCTGGCTGCCGCGGGTGTGCGGCAGCTGCGGGATATTGCGCGCGACGTTGGCATCACCATGCCGCAGAAGCTTCGAAAAGAGGAACTGATCGATCAGATCGTGCTTTGCATGCAGCAGCAGGGAAGGACGGATCTTCCGCAGATCATTCCGATGAAAAAACGCGGACAGAAGTCCAAGAGCGAACGGGAAGCCATCGCCGCGCAGCAGGCGGCGCAGGCGCGGATGGACGAGACAAAGAGCGATGAGGAACCGCAGACGCAAAACGGCGTCTTCGGGGCCGCGCAGGCGGACGCGTATGTCGCCGCGCCGCAGAATCCCGTGTCCGCGGGAAACTATCGTCAAACCGCGCCGCAGACGGACGTGTATCGCAATCCCGCGCCGCAGACGAATGCGCAGGATGTGTTTGCCGCGCCGCGCCGCGTGGAGAGCGTCTCTTCGCAGGATCTGGTGCAAAGCGGCTTTGAGCCGCGGCATTACGACAGCCGCACGCCGCAGCGCGCGCCCTATCAGCCGCAGCAGCGGTATTCTCAGCCTTCGGGCATGCGTCAGATGCGCGATAATCCGCAGCAGCGTCCTTATCAGCAGCGTTACGACCGCACGCCGCGCTACAACAACAATGCTGGCGCGCAGGATATGCGCTATTCCGGCGCCAACCGCGGGCCGCAGACGCGAAACAGCAATCCGCGCCCGCGCTATGCGCAGCAAACCCCTGCGCCGTCTTATGAAAATAACGCGCCGATGGGGCGCGACCAGGATGCCTATGCCGTCATGGCGCAGCGCTATGCCGACACGCTCGCGCTGCACCGCGCGCAGCCGACGGCGCAGAACAACGACGCGATGAGTGACGAAGAAGATA
Organism: uncultured Clostridia bacterium; assembly: GCA_934613185.1. Taxonomy (GTDB): domain Bacteria; phylum Bacillota; class Clostridia; order Christensenellales; family Maliibacteriaceae; genus RGIG9107. The sequence continues at coordinate 10,157 of CAKTSO010000044.1, forward strand.
TGACCTTCGTCGCGCCGCAGATCCCGGCCCGCCCGATGAACGGCGTGACCCCGATGGGCGCGGCAAACGCTATGGGGCAGATGAGCGCCGAACCCTATGACGCGCCGATCGCGCGGGAACCCGTCAGCGAACCCGTCGCGGGCGTTTTGGAGATCCTGCCCGACGGCTACGGCTTCGTGCGCGTGGATAATTACTGCCCCGGCACGCAGGACGCCTACGTCGCGCTGCCGCAGATCAAGCGTCTCGGCCTTCGCGCAGGCGATTATCTGTCCGGCCAGGCCGCGGCGGTCCGTCCGCGCGAAAAGCGCCGCGCGATGCAGGTGATCGAGTCGGTCAACGGCGTCGCCGTCGATCCGGAAAACATGCAGCCGATCGTGCGGCCGTATTTCGACTCGCTCGTGCCGGTGTATCCCGACGAGCGCATCCGTCTGGAGAGCAAAGGCCAGGACGACGTCTCGCTTCGTCTGCTCGACATGATCGCGCCCATCGGCAAGGGCCAGCGCGGGCTGATCGTCGCGCCGCCCAAGTCCGGCAAGACGGTGCTTTTGCAGCGCATCGCGCAGAACATGAAAAAGAACAACCCCGACCTTCACGTCATCATGCTTTTGATCGACGAGCGGCCGGAGGAAGTGACGGATATGCAGCGCAGCGTCGATGCGGAGGTCGTCTACTCCACGTTCGACGAGCAGCCCGAACGCCACATCCGCGTGGCGGAGCTTTTGATCGAGCGCGCCAAGCGCCTCGTCGAGCAGGGACGCGACGTCGTTATTTTGCTCGATTCCATCACGCGCCTTGCCCGCGCGTATAATTTGACGGCCTCCTCGGGCGGAAAAATCCTCTCCGGCGGTCTTGACTCCTCGGCGCTCTACAAGCCCAAATGGTTCTTCGGCGCGGCGCGCAATATTGAAAACGGCGGGAGCCTGACGATCCTCGCCACGGCGCTCGTGGATACGGGCAGCCGCCTTGACGACGTGATCTACGAAGAGTTCAAGGGCACGGGCAATATGGAAGTGTTCCTCGATCGGAAGCTGTCGCAAAAACGCATCTTCCCGGCGATCGATCTGTTGCAGTCGGGCACGCGCCATGAGGAGCTTCTGATGTCCGAGGCGGAGCTTGGCTGCGCGCGGGAGATTCGAAGAATGCTCGGCGGCTCGGCGGATGCGACGCAGACGCTGATCGACATGGTGTTGAAAACGCCCGACAACGAGGCGTTCTTCAAACGCTTTGCCGATATGCGTCAGATGCTGGCGGCGGGCGGAAAACAAAATTAACCAAACAAGCGTAAAAACAATTGCAATTTGACAAAGCTGTGTTATAATAAATGCTGTATTTTGCGCCGGGGCCTGTGTCTTGACGGCGCAGGCGAATGGGAAAGAGGTGAAATGACATGAAGGAGAATATCCATCCCAAGTATGGCCGTGCCACGGTTCGTTGTGCTTGCGGTGAGACGTTCGTGACCGGTTCCACCAAGTCGGAGCTGAAGGTTGAAATCTGCTCCAAGTGCCACCCCTTCTATACCGGAAGGCAGAAGCTTGTTGATACCGGCGGACGCGTTGATCGTTTCAAAAAGCGTTACGGTCTTTAATACGAATGGAAAATGCAGTGCGGCCGCGCTTGTGGTTGGACTGCATTTTGCTTTTTATCGACTTATGAATGCTTGAAAAAAGAGCTTGACATAGATTGCAAAATGGAGGCAATGCGATGAGAAAAACGTCGATCGGCGGCCAGGCCGTCATGGAAGGCGTGATGATGAAGTCGATGGACAATATGGCCGTCGCCGTTCGCAGAACGGACGGGCAGATCGCCGTACAGGACAGAAAGCTTGCGCCGTGGACGAAGAAAAATCGCTTTTTCGGGCTGCCGTTCGTGCGCGGCGCGGTCAATCTGGCCGACACGATGACGCTCGGCATGAAAGTGTTGACGGATTCGGCGATGATGGCGGGGCTTGAGGAAGAAGAGCCGACGAAATTTGAAAAATGGCTGGCGAAAAAGACGGGTAAATCCGTGCTGGACGTCATGATGCCCATGGCGATCGTGATGGCGGTGCTTTTGTCAATCGGGCTTTACATCGTCCTGCCCGCGCTTTGCGCCAAAGGCTTTCAGATGTTTACCCAAAGCGGCGTCGTCGTGAATCTGCTGGAGGGCGTCGTGCGGATGCTGATCCTCGTCGGCTATCTTGCCGCGATCTCGCAGATGAAGGACATTCGCCGCCTTTTGGGCTATCACGGCGCGGAGCATAAGACGATCGCCTGCTACGAGGCGGGGCTGGAGCTGACGCCGGAAAACGCGCGCAATATGTCGCGCCTTCATCCGCGCTGCGGGACGAGCTTTTTGTTCCTTGTGATGCTGATCAGCCTTTTCATCTTTATCTGTTTCGGTTCGATCGAGTCGATTCTTCTTCGCGTTTTGACGCGCATTTTGATGATCCCGCTTGTGGCGGCGGTCAGCTATGAGGCGCTCAAGGCGCTGGCGCGGGACGACAGCAAACTCGCCGCGTTCATTAAAAAACCCGGCCTCTGGATGCAGAAATTCACCACGCGCGAGCCGGACGACGAGATGCTCGAAGTGGCGATTGCGGCGTTCAAGCGCGTGCTGGAGATGGACGAAGAGGACGAGGCGCGCCAAAACGGCACGCTGAACGAAACGGCCGAAGAGACGGCGGAATCCGAACCCGCGGATGAAACGGCGCAAGGAGCGGACGAATCCGCGGAAGACGCCG
>CAKTSO010000045.1 GCA_934613185.1 uncultured Clostridia bacterium
CATCCCGACGGAATTTATCCCCGAATCGATCGGCGGGATGCTTCGCAGCGACAACTGGGAGCTTCTTCTCATCAACTCCGAATATCGCGTGGCGAGCGACGCCGTCAACGAACAGATCGACGAACTGAACGCGATCGTCAAGCGCTACGATCCCACCGCGATGCTCATCGGCGAAGCGCCCTGCATGAAAGACATGATCGAGACCACGGATCACGACTTCCAGGTCGTCAACGCCGTGTCGATCGTGGCGATCTTTGTGATCATCGCGTTCGTCGAAAAGAGCTTCTCCCTCCCGTTCATCCTCATCACCGTCATCGAGCTTGCGGTCTTTTTGAACCTCGGCGCGGCGCATTATCTCGGCGAATCGCTGCCGTTCATCGCGCCGATCTGCATCAGCACCATTCAGCTCGGCGCGACGGTCGACTACGCGATCCTGATGACCACGCGCTATAAGACCGAGCGCATTGCGGGCAGGAGCAAGCGCGAAAGCGTCACCATCGCCCTTGGGACGTCAATCCCGTCGGTGCTGGTCAGCGGCTTCGGACTTTTCGCCGCGACGTTCGGCGTGGCAGTGTATTCGGATATCGACATCATTTCTTCCATGTGCATGCTCATGGCGCGCGGCGCGGTCATCAGCGTCCTGTGCGTGGTGTTCATTCTGCCCGCGCTGTTCATGCTCTTTGACCGGCTGATCTGCGTTACGACGATCGGCATGAAAAACTGCCCGAAAAAAGCGGAGGAGGCAATGCAAAATGAATAAAAAGATCGTGATGCCCGCGGCGCTTGCGCTGTGCGCCGCATTACTCTTCGGCGGCGCCAAAGCGACGGCCTATGCGGCGCAGAAAAAACAGGAAGCGTCCGCTTCCGCGCGCGCCACGGCGCTCGTCTCGCAGGAGAATGTCAAAAAGGACGAGACGGTCTACGTCCTGTCCGACGCGACGGGCGCATCCCGCGAGATTATCGTCAGCGACTGGCTGGAAAATAAATCCGGCGCCAAGACGATTTCCGACGTCTCCGACCTTTCGGACATCGAGAACGTCAAAGACGATCATACGTTCCAAAAATCCGACAACGGCGCGCTCGTCTGGGACGCGCAGGGCGAGGACGTCTATTATCAGGGAAACAGCGACAAAGAGCTTCCCGTGACGGTCGCCGTGACCTACACCCTCGACGGCAAAACCGTCGCGCCCGAGGAGCTTGCGGGTCAAAGCGGCCACGTCGTCATTCGCTATTCGTATGAAAATCATACGAGCGAGACCGTCACGGTCGACGGCGAAAAACAGACCGTCTGCGTGCCGTTTGCGGCGATGAGCGGGCTGCTCCTTGACAACGACGTGTTCCGCAACGTCGAAGTCAAAAACGGCCGCGTCGTCAACGACGGCGATAAGACCGTGGTTGTCGGACTTGCGCTGCCCGGCCTTGCCGACAGCCTGAAGATCGACAAAAACAAATTCGAACTTCCCGAGACGGTTGAGATCGAGGCCGACATCGAGAATTTCGAACTCGGCAACACCATGACCGTCGTTACGAGCGAGATGTTCGGCGCGCTCGACACGGACAAACTCTCCGACGCGGACGACCTTACGGATGCCCTGTCGCAGCTGACGGATGCAATGAATCAGCTGATCGACGGTTCCGCGACGCTTTCCGACGGTCTGTGCACGCTTCTTGAAAAGTCCGCGGAACTTGCAGACGGCGTCGATAAACTTGCAAACGGCGCCAAGACGCTCGAAGGCGGCACGGCGACGCTCGATCTCGGCGCGGCGGATCTTTACAACGGCGCGGCGCAGCTTTCCGGCGGCCTTTCCACGCTGATCAGTCACAACGACGAACTGAACGCCGGCTCTAAACAGGTCTTCGAACAGCTTCTTGCCGAGGCGACCAAACAGCTCCAGGCGAACAAGCAGCTTGCCGACGCGGGCATTACCGTTCCCACGCTGACGATCGAAAACTACGCGAAGGTTTTGGACGGCATCATCAAGGCGCTCGATCCCGACGACGTCGCGGCCAAGGCCGAGGCGACGGCGCGCGCGGCGGTCACGCAGCAGGTCGAGGGCAAGCGCGGCGACATCGAAGCGGAGGTACGCCAACAGGCGGCCGCGGCGGATCCTTCGCTGGAGACGCAGGTGAAGACAGCGGTTCTTGCGCAGGTGTTCGCCGATCGGGGCGGCATGACGGTCGAGCAGTACGATCAGCTCGTCGCCGCGGGGCAGATTCCGCAGCAGATGCAGGATCAAATCAGCGCGACGGTGAATGCGCAGGTCGAGGCCAAGATCGCGGAACTGACGCAGCAGCAGGTCGATCTTGCGATCGAAAACGCGATGAACTCCGCACAAGTGCAGGATCAGATCACGGCGGCGCTGGAAGCCGCGGCGTCCGGCGCGGCGCAGATCAGCGCGCTGAAATCCCAACTGGATTCCTATAACGAATTCTACGTCGGTCTGCGCGATTACACCGCGGGCGTGGCGGCGGCACAGTCCGGCTCCGGCGATTTGCTTGCGGGTGTCGGCGACTTGAAAAAAGGCACGTCGCAGCTTGCGGGCGGCGCGAAGGAGCTCTCCGGCGGCCTTGCCCAGCTCCAAGGCAGCATCCCCGCGCTGACGGACGGCGTGACGCAGCTTTCGGACGGTGCGAAACAGCTCCACGAAGGCCTCGTCAAATTTGACGAAGAGGGCATTCAAAAGCTGGTCGACGCGGTCGACGGCGATCTGGAAGGACTGATCGTCCGCCTGCGCGCGGTCAAAGCGGCGGCGGAGGATTACAAGACCTTCACGGCCATTGCCGACAAGACCGAAGGCGCGGTGCGCTTCATCTATCGCATGGACGAGATCGCCCTTCTCGAAACGGAAGACTGATCGAAGATAACGAACAATAAGAAATCCCCTCGGAAAAACTCTTCCGAGGGGAGTTTGCTGTTATTCGATTGATTCCGCCGCCGAAGCGAAGCCGTTTAAGATCTCTTTGTTTTGCGGGAACGCGGCGTTGGCGGTGTTTTCGCGCAGGCGTTCGGCGAACTGTGCGGCCATCGATTCCGCGTGGGGAAGCGACTGTTCCCGCGCCGCGCGCCATTGTTCGTACTGCACAAGGTCGCTGTAGCCCTTGACGGCCTCCCAATACATCGCGTATTCGTCGCCGTACAGTTCAAACAGCGTCAGCGTGTCGGCCAGTTTCGCCCAGTCGCGGTCGTAATAATCCCGATCGCACCAGCGGATGTACGTCGCCGGGTCTTCGTCGCGGATGTTGTCGACGCCGTTTTCGATGATGAGCAAAAGCGTGGCGGCAAGAAAGAACAGCACGATCGCCGCCAGAAGGAATTTGAACGCGATGCGGAGCTTTAAGTTTTTTACGATGCTCGAATTCATGCCGCATCCTCCTTCGATTCGACGAGCGTCTGCACGGCGCGCTCGACGATCGCCGCCTGTTCGTCGGAATAAAGATAGTCTTCCTGTTTCAGACGTTCGATGTCTTCTTCGGGAAGCCCCAATACGGCGCGAAGATACGTCTCGACGTCGAGACAATAGACTTCATAGGCGGTGCGGTTGCCCTCATCAAGTTCGGGATAGGCGGGGATATCGAGGGAAAGAATGTCGCGCGCATAACGGATCACCGACTCCACGGGATAGTCGTTCGTCCGAAGTTTCCCCGCGTCGATGCTCGACAATTCCAGCCGCCCGATCGAAAAGCGTTCGTAATCGTGCGCAATGAGCGATATCTGCGACCAGGCGTAGTGCTCCGGGCCAAACTGCCCCGTTTCGTCCAGTCGGCGGGAAAGCGCGAGATAGTCGCCGCTTTCATAGAGCGCCTGCAATTCGCTTTGCAGCTTTTCGCTGCCCGAACCGTATTTGGCGCGGAGTGACTCCAGCGCGCTGCCCGCGCCGAAGAACAGGAACGCGCAAAGAAAGATCAGCGCGAATGCCGCGCCCGAGATCATGAGCAATCGGTCGGCAAAGCGGCTCAGCGAAAGGAGCTTTTGCGATTTTTCGTCGCACAGCGCGTCCGCGTAGGCGGCGTCCGCCTCGTCGCGCCGATTCTTCCAGAAAAGGCCGCGCGGGTTCGGCGTGCCGCAGTAGGGGCAGTGAAGATGAAGCAGCGAGTAGTTCGCGCCGCAGTTTTGACATTTCATCGCATTGCCCCCTTGTCCTGCCAAAGCGCGAATACTTCGCGCGCGATTTCACTGAAATCGGGGTCGTCGGACGCCGCGCATTCCATCGCGCGGTCGATCAGCGTTTGCGGCATTTGCATTACATCTTCGGCAATGTTAAAAAACTTGCTGCGGAACGCATTCAAAACGTCGCCTTCGCCGTAGACGAATCCCTCGGATTCATACTCGTCGATTTGACGGATCGACGAAAAAATATGGTCGATGTCGTATCGGAAAAGAATCTCGTCGCCGATGCCGTCTTTGGCAAATGCAACGTCCGATTCGGCGGATTCGCGGCAGGTTTCCAGCGTGAGGAACAGTTCGCCGACGCGTGCGTATTTGCCGTAAGAAGCGCTGTAGGAATCCGAAAGAGAGAAAAGCAGTGCGTTCATCTCGTCGTATTCGCCCGCCCGATAATACTCTTCCAGCTCTTGAAGCGTCTTTTCGTGTCGCGCGACGGCAGTGCTGTTTTGCACATGTGCGACGATCTGCGACACGGCGAAGATTACGACAAACGCCGCGGCGACGCACGCGAACGCGATTAAAAGGCGTTTTGTGGCGTGCTTTAACCGTCGCGCGGGACGCGTGCGGACTTCTTCGGCGGCGCGATACGTCTCGTCGACGCCGCGCTGTGCCGCTTCCTCGGCGCGGGACATGATCTCATGCCCGCAGTAGGGGCAGAAGGATGCGTCCGAAGGGATAGTGCCGCCGCAGTCGGGGCAGATCAGATCACGGAGTTCGTCGCGCATGGCAGATCACCCGAGGCGCGCGGGATCGAACGCGTCGAGATAGGCGGTCGCGGATTCGGCGACGTCCTTCAGCGCATTCTCGTCAAACGGCACGCAAAGCCCCGCCGCCTCGACCAGCTCGCGATAGTTCTTCGTGCCGCCGAGACGGACGAGACGAAGATAGCGCGACCAGGCGTCCTTGTGATCCCGCTGATCCAGCGCCCAGAACTGCAGCGCGACGCTCTGCGCCAGGCAGTAGTCGATGTAGTAGAACGGGCTTTCATAGATGTGGTGCTGCCGCTGCCAGCCCTTGCCCTCGCCGTAGAAGTCGAGCCCGTCGTCGAGCCGCACCCACGGCATATAGATTTTAAGGAGCTTGCGCCACGTTTCGTGCCGCTGCGCGGGCGTAACGTCCGGGTGCGCGTAGACTTCGTGCTGAAAATGGTCGACCATCGTGCCGTAGGGAATGAACGTCAGCGCGTCGGATAAATGCGCAAAGCGGAACTTGTCCGCCGCGTCGCCGAAGAAACCCTCCGCCCACGGCCAGGCGAAAAACTCCATGCTCATGGAGTGGATCTCGCACGACTCCATCCCGGGCCAGCGCATCGAGCGCGGCCGCACGTTTCGCGCGGTGTAGGCGGCGAAGGCGTGCCCCGCCTCGTGCGTGACGACTTCGACGTCGCCCGAAGTGCCGTTGAAATTGGCGAAGATAAAAGGCGCGTCGTAAATCCCCAGATCCGTGCAGAATCCGCCGCCGCTTTTTCCTTTTTTGGCGAGCACGTCCAAAAGATCGTAGCGATACATGAAGTCGATGAACTCGCCCGTTTCGTTTGAAAGCTCGTGATAAAAGCGCTTCGTCCGGGCGAGAATGTCGTCCGCCGTGCCCTTGGGGCAGGCGTTGCCGCTTCGAAAGTTCAGTGACATGTCGTAAAAGTGCATCGGGTATTCGACGCCGAGCCGCTCCGCCTGCGCGCGATAGAGCCGCTCGGCGATGGGGACAATGTGCCGAATCACGCCGCGGCGGAAGGCCTCGATCTCCTTTTGCCCGTAGCAGTTGCGCTGCATGCGGCAGTATCCCAGACCCGTATAGCCCGAAAACCCGAGCGCGCGGCCCATTTTGTCGCGAAGATGCGTCAGTTGATCGTAGATCTCGTCCAGCTGTGCGCCGTTTTCGGTGTAAAACGCGGCCTCCGCCTCCCAGGCGCGTCGGCGGATCGCGTCGTCGGCGCTCTGTTTGAACGGCGTCATCTGCGCGAGCGTACGGTTTTCTCCTTCAAAGGGGATCTGCGCGGAGGCAAGGAGCTTATCGTACTGCGTGCAGAGGCGGTTTTCCTCCTGCAGCTCGGGAATGATCTTCGGATCAAACGCGCGAAGGGAAAGCTCCGCGTTTTGGAACAGCAAAGCACCGTATTTTTCCTCCAGCTGCGCGCGGTGCGGGCAGGACACGAGGATTTTCTCCCAGCGCTGCCCCGCCTCCTGCGCGCGCGGCGCGTTTTCGTCGATGAATTCGACCTCTTTGTCGTAGAATTCGTCGGTCGTGTCGAGCTGATGACGGACGTAGGCGAGGGTGCAGGCGGTGTCGAACTCCGCCTCCAATTGATCGAATGCGAGGAAGCATTCGTCGGCCTCGGCGAAATCCGCCGCGCGCTCCATGCGGTCGCACAGCGCGTTCATCTGCCGCATGACGCCGTCGACGTCGGGGCGAACGTAGGGCATGTCGGAAAATTTCAGCATGAAAGAGTTCTTCCTTTCGATGAATTAAAATCTCTGATGATCGGATTATAACAACGCCGCCCGGCGCGACAGATCGGCGGCGGGCGGCGAAAACGGGCGAATTGTTACATGGCGAGCGCGCCGCCCCAGATAAACTGGCTGCCGAGCGTCACCAGCGCGATGGCGAGCATGTAGAACGAGAACCAGCGGAGCCCGCCCTTTTTCAAGACAAACATCAAAAGCCCGATGGCGAAATAGCCGGAGATCGCCGCGGCGAGCATGCCGCCGATCAGGCCGCCGACGCTCACGCCGACGAGGCCGCTCGAGATTACCTTCGGCGCCTCCAACACGACGGAGCCGACGATGGCGATCGAGGACATGAGCATGGAGAACTTCCCGGCTTCCTTTCGGTCGATGCCCTGCGTCAATGCGGCGGCGATGGTCGAGCCGGAGCGGGAGATGCCGGGGAAGATGGCGAACGCCTGCGCGACGCCGATGACGACCGCGTCAAGCCAGTTCATCTTGGCAAGCGGGCGCGGATAGCGGTTGTAGGCGAAGTATTCGCTTACAAAAAGGATGATCGCCGTGACAAGGAAGCAAAAGCCGAGGTATTTGCCCGAGAACGCGGCCTCGACCTTGTCGCCGAAGAGCACCGTGACGACCACGGCGGGGATCGTGGCGATGATGAGCATCAGCGTCATTTTTTGGAACGGCTTTTTGAGCAGCGCGACGATGTCGCTCCAATAATAAATGAAGACGGCGGCGAGGGTGCCGACGTGCAGCATGATGTTGAAGAAGAAAAGATCTTCCGTTTGCACATGCATCAGTTTTTCCACGAGCACCAGATGCCCCGACGAACTGACGGGCAGAAATTCGGTCAGACCCTGCACGAGCCCGAGGATGAGCGACTGCCAGAAACTAAGCATAAAAGCCTCCCGTTTCAATTGTTATTTTGATTCGAAATCGCGATCGGTATCCGCACGGGCACACGCCGTGCGGTCGAGACTGACTTTGTAGTCGTGTGCGCGCAAAATGCAGTGCGCCACATGGTCGCCGACGATGACGTGATCGATGAACTCGATGCCGATGCCCTCCATGGCGTTCTGCACGCTTTTTGTCAAAAACAGATCTTCCTTGGAAGGGACGACGTTGTCAGAGGGATGATTGTGCGCTATAATCACAGCGTGTGCGTGACGCGCGATGGCGAACGCGGCGATGTGCTGAACATGCACCATGACGCTCGAAGCCGTGCCGCTTGACAAGATCTTCGCGGCGGTGATCCTGCCGCCCGCGTCAAGGCAGATGCACAGTATCTTTTCCACGTCATAGCCGAAAAGATAGCCCGCGGCGTATTCGCATACCTGCGAGGCGTTGCGCACGACGGGCGGATGCGGCGACTCGATCAGAGACCTTCGAAGCACCGCGCCTGCGGCGTTCATGAAAAACGCGGCGGACGGCGTCATGCCGTCGATGTCGCACAGCGCTTCCTCGCTTGCGAAAAGAACGCCGTGCAGCGAGCCGAACGCGTCGATCAACCGATGCGCAAGCTCGTTGGTGTCCTTTCTCGGGACGATGCTGTACAGCAGCATCTCAAGCAGTTCGTGCGAGGCGAAAGCGTCCTCGCCGCTTTGACGGAATCGTTCGCGCATACGATCTCTGTGGCCGGAATGCATGATGACTTTCCCTTGATGAAAACTGCGTGCCTTTCTTTGAACTGCGGCGAAACGCAAAGGAAGGATCGATTCCGCGTTTTCGCGCAGAATCATTATATCGCATCGGCATCGGCTGTTCAACCAACGGTACTGTAATAAATAATAAGAATAAATGCGATGGGAGATTCCTTTTATGACGAAGACGAATCAAAAATTGAACGACTATATCGAAGAAAACCGCGAAGAACTCCTCGGCATTCTGCGCCGCCTGTGTGCCGTGCCTTCGGTGGCCGGCGAAAAAACGGGCGAAAATGCGCCCTACGGCGAAGGGTGCCGCCGCGTGCTGGATGAGGCGCTTTCAATCGCCGAAGAATACGGATTTGAAACGCACGACGACGCGGGCTACGCCATGCACGCGCAGACGGGGCAGGGCGACGAACTGATCGGCGTCATGGCGCATCTTGACGTCGTCCCCGCGGGCGACGCCTGGAAGAGCGATCCGTTCTGCCTCGATATCCGCGACGGGCGCGCCTACGCCCGCGGCGCGGTCGACAACAAGGGCCCCGCGGCGGCGACGCTGTTTGCCATGCACGCGCTGGACGCCTGCGGCGTGAAGCTTTCCCGCCGCGTGCGTCTCATCATGGGCTGCAACGAGGAAAACGGCATGGACGACCTGTCGCATTATTTCGCGAACAACGAGATGCCGCTTTGGGGCTTTACGCCCGACGCGCAGTTCCCCGTCATCAACTGCGAAAAGCATATTTTCCATGCCAGATTCAAAAAGAAGATCGACTCGATGGGGAAGATCGCGAAGATCGCGGCGGGCGAACGATTCAACGTCGTGCCCGAAAAGGCGCAGGCGATTCTTTCTTCGCCGCTTGACGAGCAGGAAGAAGCCGCCGTGCGCGATTACGCGGCGAAAAACGGCGTTCGTGTCGATGTGACGGAGGATTCGATCACGGTCTACGGCGTTGCGGCGCATGCGAGCCATCCCGAAACGGGCGTCAACGCGGCGGCGCATCTTGTGCGGCTGATCGACGCGGCGCGTTTGGCGGACGACGACGACGCGTCGGCGATCGCCCGTCTTGGAAAGTTCCTCGGCATCGAATGCGACGGCGTGTCGGCGATCGCCTATCTTGCAAAGCGCGTCGGCCTCGAATGCGACGGCGCATCGCTCGGCATGGCCTGCCGCGACGAAGAAAGCGGCGCGCTGACCTGCAACTTCGGCATTTTGACGTATGAAAACGGCGAGCTTTGCGCCGGGTTCGACATGCGCTGCCCCGTGACGCAGAGGCCGGACGACCTTCGCGCCCGCATGGATCGTGCGGCCAAAGACGGTGGCTTTTCGATGGAAGTCGCACATTTCGACGACGGCATTCTGGTCGATAAAGATGCCGAACTGATCCGCGTGCTGCTCGACGTTTACGAAACCGAAACGGGCCGCCCCGGCGAACTTCTCGCCATCGGCGGCGGGACCTACGCCCGCCAGATGCCCAACCGCGCCGTGGCGTTCGGCCCCTGCTTTCCCGAACAGGAGGATATGTGCCATCAGCGGGACGAATATATCGTCGTCGACGATCTCGTGACGGTCTGTAAGATCGTTGCGCAGGCGCTGTGCCGCCTTGCGGGCTGAGTTTTACTTTTTGAAACGGATATGATAAAATACCCCTTGAGACGGATCGACCGATCCGATTTGGAGGTTAATTGACAATGAAGACGATTCTGCGTCTGTTGTTTTTCTGGATTAAAGTGATCGCGGTGGTGCTCCTCATTGTCGCGGTGGCGGGTTCGTCGTTCTTTATCGCGATGGACGTGGTCAACCTGACGATCCTCGTCAAGGACGGCATGACGCTTCGCGCCAACGTCGTGTTCGATCCCAAGGATTACGACGCCGACGAACTGACGAAGTTCTTTACGTCGCAGTGCCTTGCCGCGGACGATCTTCTGACGAACAACGACTACGATCAATACGACATCGAAAGCTACGATTTTGACACCAAGATCGAGCGCGTTTGGTGCTGGCCGTGGCAGAACGAAGTGACGCTCGTCATTTCCTGCCGTCAGAACGAATTGAAGGGCTCTTTGAAAGAGGACTTCATGACGCAGGAACAGATCGATTCCGAAGAGACGGTCGAGCCGCCGAAGCTGGAAAACACGCGCTATCGCGTGCATTGCGAGCGCATCGACGACAAGTGGACGATCACGGAGCTTGAGTTCGTCGAGACGTTCGAAGAGGCAAAGCGGGAGCCGCAAAAAGAAGAGACGACGCCTTCGCCCGAGGTTTCGCCGTCCGAATCTCAGGACGCGCAGACGTCTCCCGAGTCGTAACGGCAGGATTTCACCAATCAAACAAAGCGGCGCGTTTCGCAGGATGCATGCGGAACGCACCGCTTTTTCTACTTTATATTATATAGGACAAACGATCGATTCGCGGGCGCCTCCCGCGGGAAAGGAACGGTGTCATGCAGGAAAATCCGATCATGCGTCTTTGGACGTCGCGTGCGGCGCTTGCGCCGATGGCCGGTGTGACGGACCGCGTGTTCCGCCGCATCTGCCGCGCCTATGGAAGCGGCGCGGGCTATACGCCGATGATCAGCGCCAAAAGCGTCTGGTACGACAATCGCGGTGCGTTCGACCTGATGCGCGCCGACGAGGGCGAGCGTCCGCTGGCACTTCAGCTTTTCGGACACGAGCCGGACGATATCGCGCGCGCGATCGACAAGATCGACCTTGCGCCGTTTGCGTGGATCGATCTCAACATGGGCTGTCCCGCGCCAAAGATCACGCGCCAGGGCGAGGGAAGCGCGCTGATGAAAACGCCGAACGTCGCCGAATCGCTCATTCGCGCGGCGGTTCGGAAAAGCCCGCTGCCCGTCAGCGTCAAGTTCCGAAAGGGCTGGGACGAACATACGGGCGACGCGGTCGAGTTTGCGAAGATGGCCGAAGGCGCGGGCGCGTCGATGATCTGCGTGCATCCGCGCTACGCCGTTCAGATGTACGCCGGGAGCGCCGACGCCGCGCTTTGGGAAGCGATCGTAAAAAGCGTTTCGATCCCCGTCGTGGCAAGCGGCGACATCCGCGACGCCGAAAGCGCGGTGCGCGCGCTTTCGATGGGCTGCGCGGGCGTGATGATCGGCCGCGCGAGCTTCGGCGATCCGTGGGTGTTCCAAAGGATCAACGACGGCCTTGCGGGAAAGCCGACGCCCGGGGTATCCCCCTGCGAACGTCTCGCCGCGGCGCTTGCGCACGCGCGGATGCTTACGGAAGATCTGCCGGAGCATGTGGCGATGCTGCAAATGCGAAAGCACGTTGCCTGGTATATCCACGGCGCGCCCGGCGCGGGGAAAATGCGCGCGCAGGTCAACGAGGTCGTGCGGCTGGAGGCGCTGGAGACGCTTTTGTCCGATTATGCGAAAGAGGCGCTCGACACTGCGCCCGAAGCGCTGCGCGAAATGACGCGGAAGGCTTATGAAATGTACCGAAACGCCGCGTTTGCTTGACAATGCACGGCGGCGTGGCTATAATCACTTGGAATGCATAAAAGGGGGAGTGTTTCTTCCTCTTAAAATGTGTTCGATGCATTGCATTTTTTGGGGAGGATAAGGTCATGGCTGAAGAAGTTTTGCTTACCGCGGAAGCGCTGGAAAAGCGCAGGGAACAGCTTGAATATTTGAAAACCGTCAAACGCAAGGAGGTTGCCGAGCGCATTGAGCGCGCACGTGCCTTCGGCGACCTTTCGGAAAACAGCGAATACGACGAGGCCAAGGAGGCGCAGGCTTTCCTTGAATACGACATCGCGCAGCTGGAAGAGCGCCTGCGCTACGCCCGCGTCATCTCCGACGACGAGCATGTCGAAGGCCGCATCGGCATCGGCAGCGTCGTCACCGTCGAGGAGCTGGAGGACGGCAAAGTCGTCGACGAATACGAACTGACCATCTGCGGCGACGCCGAGGAGGATCCCGCCAACAACAAGATCTCCTATCAGGCGCCCGTGGGCAAGGGTCTCATGGGCTGCGAAAAGGGCCAGACGGTCAACATCGAAGTGCCGATGGGCATTTTGACGCTTCGCATCGTCAACGTCAAGCGCCCGTAAAGACACGAAAACCATCATCGATTCACGCTTGGAGGAAACTATGGACGAAAACCGCGCTGCAATGGGTCAGCAGACGGAGGATATCAACGAAGTGCGC
>CAKTSO010000046.1 GCA_934613185.1 uncultured Clostridia bacterium
ACTATAAACAGGTCGGCGAGGGCTACGAAGACCGCGAGCGCTTCCGCATCATGCAGCAGGTCGGCATGGAAAAACGCCAGATCAAGCGCTGCATCGATGCGCAGATCTTGACCGTCTTCTTCCTGCCGCTCATCGTCGCGGCAGTGCATGTGGCGTTCGACTTCCGATTGATGGAGCTGCTTTTGTCGCTGTTCGGGATCGGGACGTCGCCGGTGACGCTCGCCTGTACGCTCGCCGCATTCGCCGTGTTCGCGCTGCTCTATGCGGGCGTGTATAAGCTCACGGCGCGGACGTACAACAAGATCGTCGCGTCGTGACGATAAAAACGGAATTTCTTTCCAGATTAAAAGCAAAAAACCGCCGTGCGTCAGCATGGCGGTTTGCGTTTTACTTCTTCGGGCACTTCGGGCACTTCCAACCTTTCGGGCGTTTGCCGCCGACGTAGGGCAGGAGCGCGTCGGAACAATGAGTCGTAACGTATAAGTCAGGGTCACGATCGGGCGGAAGCTCTTCTTCCGGCGCGATATCTGAAACGGTTTCTCTCCATTCATCAAGCAGGCGCAGCCGCTCGGCTTCCAATTCCGGCGGCGGAGTGATTGCCTTTTTTCGGATCATGGCAAAACGCCTCAGCCTTCCGCCAGCCAGCCGCGGGAAACGGCGTCGTCGATTGCGCCGAACATGAAATCTTTTAAATCGGGCAGCGCTTCCCACACGGGCGCCATGCGCTTTAATACCTGTGATTTTTTGACGTCGCCGAGCCGCCAGGTGTGGCCATATGTAGCAAGATTATTCAAAAACGGCTGGATGCGGTCGGCCGCGTTGGCAAGGCGCGACTCGGTCGTCTCCATTTCGTCGAACTCCTTCCAAAGACGATAGAATTCCTCGCCCTGCGCTTTTGGCAGCATGGCGAATAATTTTCGCGCGGCGGCCTCCTCGCGCTCCAGTTTATCCTCATAGCCTTTTTCGTCATAGGCAAACGTGTCGCCCGCATAGATTTCGACCAGATCGTGAACGCAGGCCATCGAAAGCGCGTGTCCCATGTCGAATTTTTGTTTCATATGCGGCGCGAGCGTCAGAATCGTCAGCGCCAGATGCCAGGAATGCTCCGCGTCGTTTTCGCGGCGGGAATAGTCGGCGAGCATCGTGCGCCGAAGAATCGATTTCATCTTGTCGCATTCCAGAAGAAAAGAAAGCTCGCCGTCGATCGCGGCGTCGTTCGCGTGATAAATTTCGCTCATTGTTCGTCTCCTTTGGAAGGATCGTCGGTATGGTCTTTTGCGTTTTCCCGCGCGCGGCGGTTCGTCAGCCATTCAAACAGCGCCAGCGCCGCGCCGGGCGCGCAGAAGATCACCGCGTAAAGCGAAAGATCCGTGCGTTTTGCCGCGATGCAGTAAAAAAAGACGCCGACGCCGAGCGCGAAGAAGACAAGCGCAAGGATTGCAAGAATGCGTTTTTTCATGAGAAGATCGTCTCCGCAAAAAATAAAGTGCGATTTTGGACTTTGCCTGCCGAACGGACGCGAACGCGCCTGCGCGGCGTGCAAAATCGGTGAAAATAGTGTATCATCAAATCCGGCGGATTGTCAAAAGAAGGAGGCATGCGCATGATCTGGCTTTTTGTCGTGCCGGGCGGATTGCTCGCCGCGGGACTGATCTTTCTTTTCCTGCACAACACGTCGTTCGAGACGGAACGACTGACGATCGAAAGCGAGAACGTGATGCGGGATTTTACCGTCGTGCAGCTTTCCGACCTGCACGGGCGGCGCTACAAAAAAAGCATCGAAAAGGCCGTGCGGGCGCTCTCGCCCGAATTGATCGTCCTGACGGGCGACATGTTCGCCGAGCCGGGCGAAAAAGACGAAGAAAAAAAGCGGGAGGCGACGCTGCGGCTTTTTTCGGAGCTTTCTCAAATCGCGCCCTGCTACGCGATCTTCGGCAACCATGAACATCGTCTGGACGATCTTCCCGCCCTCGCGCACGACATGCGCGCCTGCGGCGTGCATCTATTGTCCAACGACGTGCATCTATTCTTGTGCCGCGGGCAGCGCGTCGCCATCGCGGGGTTGGACGCGGCGGCCGGGCGGCAGGGCACGTTCCACACCGCCGCGGCGGGGGAGACGCAGCAGGCGGTGCTCGAGCGGCTCGGGACCGTCGGCGCGGACGCGCTTAAAATCGTGCTCGATCATTACCCCGAGAATTTTGCATTGCAAAAGGAAATGTCGTATAATCACCTTGCCTTCGATGTGATGTTCGCGGGTCACGCGCACGGCGGGCAGGTTCGGCTGCCGGGCGTCGGCGGGCTGTACGCGCCGGGGCAGGGGACGCTCCCGAAATTTACGTCGGGCGTTTACGGCGAAAAGCCGCCGTATCTCGTCGTCAGCCGCGGACTCGGCGGGCATGCGTATCTTCCGCGCGTGGGCAACCGCGCGCAGATCGTGGCGCTGACGATCACGCCGAAGAAATCGTGACAAACGAAGAATCGTCGATTCCCAAACATGAAATACAGAAAGGAAGTTTGAAGATGAAACATATCGCAAAAACCATGCTGACCGTTCTTTTGGCTGCGGCGCTGATGCTGTCGATGCTCGCGTGCACCGAGGATAAACCTGCGGAGAACACCGCGACGCCCGCGCCGACGGCAAGCGAAGCGGCGGCGCCGTCCCCGAGCGAGAGCGAAGAGCCGACCGCGTCCCCGTCCGAGGAGGCGGAGCCGTCCGAAGAAGAAGGCTTCACTTATGAAAGCGAGCTTTACGGCTTCACCGTGACCATGCCCGAATCCTGGCGCGACACGGTCGAGATCGTCGAGGAGGACGCGCAGGTCAGCTTTTGCAGCAAGGCCAACCGCCATCTGAACTACGGCGACGTCGAATATGACGCGGGCGTGCTGTTCACCGTTCTCGTCCCCGAGGACGACATGAAGGACGGCGACGGCTACGTCTTCCCGAACTATGAGGTCATCGGCCAGATCAACGGCGCGGATCTTCTCGTGGTCTACCCGACGGACGTGCAGTTCAACACCGACGACCAGGCCGCGCAGGAGGAGTACCGGACGATGGAGAAGGACGTCGCCGACGTCGTCTCCGGCATCAGCTTCGGCTGATCGCGTGACGGCATAATTGCACAGACACGACTTTTTTCGCCTCTTTCGTTCATAGATTGAACGGGGGAGGCGATTTTTGATGCGAAAAAACAGATGTGCGGCGTTTTTATTGATCGCAGTTTTGTTCTTGTGCGGCTGCGGCGGGCGGGAGCCCGTGATCTACGCGCCGGACGCGCAGATTTGCGCGGGCGAGGAGTACGATGAACTGGACGGCGTGGCCGCGCTCGACGAGATCGACGGAGATTTGACAAAGCAGGTGCGCCTCGTCCGCGGCGACCTGGACACCGACCGCCCGGGACGTGCGCGCCTGACGTATGAGGTGACCAACAGCCGCGGCTTTACCGCCCGCGCATCGCGCACGATCCGCGTCCTGCCGCGAAACCCGCGCTTTGTGCGCGCATGGCTCGTCATCGGCGGCGCGGCGCTTGTCGCGGTTTTATGCTGCTTTGCGGCGCTTTGGACGGGTCGAGGCACAAAACGACGGTAATATGCGGCGATAAAACAAAACGTGCGCATTTTGTGTGCGCACAAAATACCGTTGGTATTGTTCGGATTTTGTGTTACAATGAAAGCCACTATCAAAGCGGCGGATCAAAACGCCCGCGGACGGTAGATGTTTGAAAGGAGATGCAAATCATGGCAACAACCAAACTTGAAATGGACATACTGTCGATCCTGTGCGAAGACGCGCGCATTTCGGCGGAGAAGATCGCGGCGATGCTCAACGCGGATGAGGAGCAGGTGCGAGCGTGCATCTCCAAGCTGGAAGACGAAAACGTCATCATCAAATACCGCACGCTCGTCGACTGGGAAAAGGTCGACGACGATAAGGTCGAGGCGTGGATCGAAGTGCGCGTCTCGCCGCAGAAAAACGAGGGCTTCGACGCCATCGCCGAGCGCATCACGGGCTATCCCGAAGTGCGCAGCGTGTATCTGATGAGCGGCGGATACGATCTGATGGTCCGCATCGAGGGCAACAATCTGAAAAACGTGGCGATGTTCGTCGCCCGCCATCTTTCCACGATCGACGGCGTGATTTCCACCGCGACGCACTTCCTTTTGAAGAGCTATAAGCGCGACGGCGTTGTTCTTGTCGATAAAAAGGGCGACAAGAGACAGGCGGTGACGCTGTGAACTACGAAAAAATCCTGTGTCCGCGCGTGGTCGCCATGCCGCCGTCGGGCATCAGAAAATATTTTGACATTCTAAGCGAGATGAAGGACGCGATCTCGCTTTCCATTGGCGAACCCGATTTTGACACGCCCTGGCACATCTCCGACGCGGCGATGGCGTACGTCCGCGACGGCGGGACGCATTATACGCCCAACCGCGGCGCCGTCGCGCTTCGAAAGCAGATCTCGCTTTATATGAGCGCGCGCTTCGGCCTGGACTACGATCCCGCAAGCCAGATTCTGGTCACGGTCGGCGCGAGCGAGGGCATCGACCTTTCCCTGCGTGCCGTTCTGGAGCAGGGCGACGAGGTCATCATCCCCGACCCGTCCTACGTTTCCTACATGCCGGTGGTCAACATGTGCGGCGGCGTTGCCGTTCCGCTGGTCACGCGGCAGGAGGACGAGTTCCGCATGCGTGCCGACGCGCTCGAGGCGGCCATCACGCCGAAAACCAAGGCGGTCATTTTCCCGTATCCGAACAACCCCACGGGCGGCATCATGCCCCGCAAGGATTTGGAAGAAGTGGCGGCGGTGCTTCGCAAACACGACATCCTCGTCATTTCCGACGAAATCTATTCGGAATTGACCTACGGCGACGAAAGCCACGTCTCCATCGCCTCCATCGACGGCATGGCCGACCGTACGATCGTCCTGAACGGCTTTTCCAAGTCCTTCGCCATGACCGGCTGGCGCATCGGCTATCTTTGCGGCCCGCACGAACTGGTCGATCAGATGGTCAAGATCCATCAGTACACGATGCTCTGCGCGCCTGCGATGGGGCAGGCGGCGGCGCTTGAGGCGCTGTCGAGCGCCATGCAGGACGAATACGGCGACATTAAGCGCATGAAGACGACCTACGACGTGCGCCGCAGGATGCTTCTTGCGGGCTTTAAATCCATGGGCCTTCCCTGCTTTGAACCAAAAGGCGCGTTCTACGCCTTCCCCGACATTTCGTCCACGGGGCTTACGAGCGAACAGTTCTGCGACGAGTTCCTGATGCAGGAGCATGTCGCCTGCATCCCCGGCACGGCGTTCGGCGAGTCGGGCGAAGGGTTCGTCCGCATCAGCTACGCCACCGCCACGCGCGACATCGAGCGCGCGCTGGTGAAGATGGAACGTTTTGTGAATCAGCACAGAGGGTAAACAAAAGCGATGAACGAACCGCAGGCGCGCAGACGATTGGAATTCGATCAGACGAAACCGCGCATGACGATCACGATCATCGTCGTGACCGTTCTTGTCTATGTTCTGGAACTGATCCTCGGCGGCCCGAACGACAACATGGTGCTCGTCGTCCTCGGCGCAAAGGTCAATTCGCTGATCGGGAGGGGGCAGTACTGGCGGCTTTTGACGCCCGCGCTGCTGCACGCCAATTTGGAACATATCGCGCTCAACATGATCTCCCTGTATCTTTGGGGGCCGAATGTTGAAATTTTATACGGCAAATGGAAGATGCTCGGCGTCTACGTCTGCGCCGCCGTGATGGGCTCGGCCGCAAGCTATCTTCTGTCGCCGTATCTTTCCGTCGGCGCGTCGGGCGCGATCTTCGGATTGTTCGGGACGCTTTTGTCCTTCGGACGGGACGAGCCCGATTTCTTCCGCCGCGTGTTCGGCGCGCGCGTGATCCTTTTGATCGTGCTGAACGTTTTGAACGGATTCGTCAACACGGGCATCGACAACTGGGCGCATCTGGGCGGCCTTCTCGGGGGCTATCTTGCCGCGGAAATGCTCGGCACGTTCCACCGCAGCCACGGCAAACTTCGATCGTTCGCGGCCGCTGCGGCTTATGCCGTGATCCTCGCGGCGATTTTGATCGCAGGCCCGATTTACGGCTGAATTGAAAATGGAGAAACGCTTTCGGTTTTTTTGATCGGGAGCGTTTTTTTTGATTGCAAAAGCTTTAAAATCCGTGTAAGATGCGTACAAACGAAGCGAAAATGGTGTATACTACTTTCAATCCAAAAAACGAACAAGGAGGATACCTGCGATGTTCTGTATTCATTGCGGAAAAGACGTTCCCGCCGAGGTTCGCTTCTGCCCCTACTGCGGAACGCCCGTTTATGACGGTACGCAAAATGACGAAGCACCCGCCGCGCCCGCCGATGCGACGCCCGTCTATACCGCTCCTGTCCATACGGCGCCCGCCGCGCCCGCACCGATCCCCGATCTTCCCGCCGACGTCGGCAAGCCCTTCCATAGCGGCCTTGCCACGGGCATCGTCTTTACCGTCCTGGCGCTTTTGTCGTTTAACTTCCTCGCGCTGGTGACGGGCATTTTGGCGATCATCTTCGGAGGCATCGCTTCCGGCCGCCGCAAAAAGGGCAACATGCCCTCCGCGCGAAGCTACGCCAAGGCCGCCAAGGCGCTGAATATCGCGACGATCATCTTGTGGGTGCTGTGGCTGCTTTTGATCGTGGTCGTTTTCGTGTTCAGCTATCGCGTCGGCATGGCGATGTATCAAAACGGCACGCTCGACAGGCTCGCCGATATGTCGCCCGAGGAGCTCGAAGATTTTCTCGAGCAGTACAGCTATCGGTACTATTCCGATTCGCTCCGGGATGCCCTGCAAAACGGAACGAATCTGTTCCCGTCAATCTGAACACAAAGCAAAAAAAGAGCGGCGCGAGGTCGCTCTTTTTTATGCGAAAAATATCGAAAGTCTATTCGTTGTCGCGATCGCGTTCCGCCGCCATCGTGTCGCGCGCGATCTTTCGGAACGAGGCGAGCGCGTCACGGTCGATGACGGTGTTCGTCCCCAGGCACGCCGTGCAGCGGTAGCCGCAGTTCGGGCAGACGCAGCCCATGTGCCGCCCGTCGTCGTTGACCATGAACGTGTCGCAGTTTGCACAGCCGCAGCGCATGTCTTATCCCTCCGTGCGATAGACGGCGCGTTCGCCGCCGATGTATTTGGGGCGCGTGCGGGCGCAGAGGATGTTCGCCTGCCCGATCTTGTCGATCGAAAGGCGGACCGGCACGGCGACGTGCTTCAAGTGCATCCCGATCAGCGTGCCGCCGATGTCAAGCCCCGCATCCGCGCGAATCTCTTCGACGACGACGGGATCTTCCGCCGCGCGGTAGGCGAGCGTTGCGAACGAGCCGCCCGCCTTGGGCTGCGGCACGACCGAGACGATCTCAAGCCCGCGGCTTTCGGCAAGCGCGCGTTCGACCACGAGCGCGCGGTTCAAATGTTCGCAGCACTGCGCGGCAAGATAGACGCCGCGTTCTTTGAGTGCCGCCGCGATCGGCGTAAACGCCGCCTGCGCCGCGTCGAGACTGGAATATTTTCCGATATGTCCGCCGGTCATCTCCGACGAAGAACACCCGACGACGAGGATCTGCCCGGCGCGAAGGTTTGCGGCAATGCAAAGCTCGTCGATCGCGCGCGCCGCGTCCGAGGCAATCTGCTCGAGCACGTCTTTTTCGCAGGTGTGAAGGCCCTGTATCTGCATGAAAATCCACTTCCTTTTTCGATGCGGCGATTTTTTTCGCGTTCGCCGCTTTTGTCATCTTAGCACGCGCCGCGCCGCTTTTCCATCGCTTTTGCGCTTTCGAGGAAAAAGATCACAAAAAAGGTTGCAAAAAATAAAGAAAGCGACGGCGCACATGATTGTCAAATCCGCAAAAAAAGGATATGCTATAGGCGGATGCCACGCATCGACAGTATTTCGTGCGGAACGGCAAAGCGCCGTCCAATAAATTTCGGAGGTAAATTCCCATGCAGATCACCAAGGATATGAACATCGGCCAGGTCGTCGCCGCGAACGTCGAACTCGCCCCCATTCTCGCCGCCTGCGGCATGCACTGCTTCGGCTGCCCGATGGCGCAGATGGAGACGCTCGAGGACGCCTGCGCGGGCCACGGCATCAACGTCGACGCGCTTGTGGAAAAGCTCAACGAGAAGCTCGCCGAGATGGAAAGCGCCGCGAAGTAAGCCGAAAAGAAAAACAACCGAACGAAACCGCGCCGCGGGGGCATTTGTGCTTTTCCGCGGCGCGCTTTGTTTTGCATGCCCAACGTCGGAAATCCATTGAAACGCGGGCATTTTTTTCGTATAATAAGAGTAAGGTTTCGGACCAATCTCATAACGGAGGATCACGATATGACTGCTTTGGAACGTTATAAAAGCTGGCTTGCCGCGCCGTGGCTCGACGAAGCGTCGAAAAAAGAGCTGGCGGATCTTACCGACGAAAAAGAAATCGAGGATCGCTTTTATCGCGAAATGGAATTCGGCACCGCCGGGATGCGCGGTGTGCTTGCGGCAGGCTTGAACCGCATGAACGTCTACACCGTCCGCCGCGCGACGCAGGGTCTCGCCGATTATATCTGCGCCTGCGGCGAAGAGGCGAAAAAGCGCGGCGTGGCGATCGCCTACGATTCGCGCCGCAACAGCGAGCTGTTCGCCCGCGAGACGGCCTGCGTGCTGTGCGCGGCCGGCGTGAAGGTCTATCTTTACGAATCTCTTCGCCCCGTGCCGCAGCTGTCCTTCGCGCTGCGCTATCTGCACTGCATCTCCGGCGTCGTCATCACCGCCAGCCACAACCCCGCGCAGTACAACGGCTATAAGGTCTATTGGGAAGACGGCGGCCAGATCCCGCCGGATCACGTCCGCGAAGTCGTCGCCTATATCGACAAGATCACCGATTTCGGTGCGATCCGCACGATGGATTTCGAGCAGGCGAAACGGGACGGCATCCTGACCATCATCGGCAAGGAGGTCGACGACGAGTATATCAAGCGCGTGGAATCTCTTTGCACGAACCCCGAGCTTCTTCGAAGCGAAGGCAAGACGATGAAGGTCGTTTATACGCCCCTGCACGGCACCGGCAACAAGCCCGTGCGCCGCGTGTTGTCCGAGCTCGGCGTGGAGAACGTCTACGTCGTGCCCGAGCAGGAACTGCCCGATCCCGACTTTTCCACCGTCCGCTCCCCGAACCCGGAGGATCACGACGCGTTCACGCTGGCCATCGCTTTGGCGGAAAAAGTCGGCGCGGATATCGTCCTTGGGACCGACCCCGACTGCGACCGCATCGGCGTGCTCGTCAAAAACGACGGCGAGTATACCGTGCTGACCGGCAACCAGACGGCCTGCCTTCTTTTGAATTACATTCTCACACAGAAAAAGAACAACGGCACGCTGCCCGAAAACGGCGCGGTCGTCAAGACCATCGTCTCCACCGACCTTGCAAAGACCATCTGCAAGGCCTTCGGCGTGACCGTGATCGACGTTCTGACCGGCTTCAAATTCATCGCCGAGCAGATGGAGCATTTCGAGGAGACGGGGGAGCATACGTTCCTGTTCGGCTTCGAAGAAAGCTACGGCTGCCTGACCGGCACGTTCGTCCGCGACAAAGACGCCGTCATCGCGTCCATGCTCGCCGTCGAGGTCGCGGCGTGGTATCGTTCGCGCGGCATGACGCTCTACGACGGCATGCAGGAATTGTACCGCACCTACGGCTATTCCTATGAGCGCACCACGTCGTTCGCGATGCCCGGCAAGGACGGCATGGAGAAAATGGCGCACACCATGGCCGCCATGCGCGAAAACACGTCCTGGCAGCTCGGCGGCGAAAAGGTCGCGGCCGTGCGCGATTACCAGACGAGCGTCCGCACCGCGGCGAACGGGGCGACCGAGCCTTTGAAGCTCGTCAAGAGCAACGTCCTGTTCTTCGAGATCGAGGACGGCTCCTGGGCGGTCGTGCGTCCCAGCGGCACCGAGCCGAAGATCAAAGTGTATTTCTCCGCGCAGGGCAAGTCCATGGAGGAAGCCGAGGCGAAGGTCGACGCGCTCCAAAACGCGTTTATGAAAATCATGGAACCGTATATGAAGTGATCGAAAAAAGGATCGAATCGCAGATGGAAACGATCTGCGAAAAAGCCCCGTCTGCCGGATCATCCGGCAGACGGGGCTTTTTGTCGTTGCGGACGGGTTCAAAGCCGCGAGAGGGCAGAATTTTTGCGAACGATGTGCGCCGAAAAAAGAACAAAATGTGAAAATGCGGGAAAATCGCGGCTCCGTGCGAAGATCGACGAAAATCGGGTTGACAGCGTGACGATGAACCGTATACAATTATGATAAGGATAAACGGACACGATGTGTCGGCGAAGGGTCGGCAGTCGGATAAAAAAGACGGCGGATGAAGGGAAAAATCCGGACGCGGAACACAATTCAGGCTTGCGGAAAAGTCCGATTCTGTTTTTTGTATACAATAATTCTGCACGGCAGCGAAAAGCGTGTATGATGCGTCGGGAGAAAAAGACGCATACGAAATAAAAAATAAAATACGGAGAGGGGCGTGTTATCCGAAGAGATTACGGTGTACGGCGGTGAACGATCACGATTACCAAACGACCGAAAACAGGATGCGGATGTTACTCTATTTTCATAGCGTCCGATGTTCCGAAAACGAAGGAGGAACCCGCGCACCGGCGGTGCGACAGTATAGAGATCTGTCGTAAAAGCCCGAGGCCTTCGGCCCGGGTGAGGAGGGCGATGCGGAGGCAGACCCTCTACGGGATTAGGAATCAATGGCGACAATCACGCTGAAACATGTGGTCAAACGGTTTGAAAACAAAGGGAAAAAGCACGGGGCGAACGAGTGCGTCGTCGCCGTTGCGGATTTTAACCTCGAAGTGGCGGATAAGGAGTTTGTCGTGCTGGTCGGTCCGTCGGGCTGCGGCAAGTCGACGACGCTGCGCATGATCGCGGGACTGGAGGAGATCACCGAGGGCGAATTGTACATCGACGACCAGCTGGTCAACGACGTCGAGCCAAAGGATCGCGACATCGCGATGGTCTTCCAGAATTACGCGCTGTATCCGCACATGACGGTATACGAAAACATCGCGTTTCCGCTGAAACTGCGAAAGGCACCCAAAGACGAGATCAAAACACGCGTCATGGAGGCGGCGGAGATCCTTGACATCGCGGATCTTCTTGACAGAAAACCCAAAAAGCTCTCCGGCGGCCAGCGGCAGCGCGTGGCGATCGGCCGCGCCATCGTGCGCGAGCCCAAAGTCCTTTTGATGGACGAGCCGCTGTCCAATCTTGACGCCAAACTGCGCAACCAGATGCGTGCCGAACTGATTGCGCTGCGGCATAAAATCGACACGACCTTTGTCTATGTCACACACGACCAGACCGAGGCAATGACGCTGGGCGACCGCATCGTCATCATGAAGGACGGCTTCGTGCATCAGGTGGCCTCGCCGCAGGATGCGTTCGACCATCCGGCGAATCTGTTCGTGGCGGGCTTCATCGGCGCACCCCGCATGAACTTCTTTTCCGCGCAGCTTCTTCGCGAGGGCGACCGTTATTTTGTGCTCCTTGAATCCTGCCGCGTGGCGCTTCCCGAAGAAAAATGTGCGCGTCTTGCCGCAAAGAATGTCGAGGCGCAGGCGATCACCCTGGGTGTGCGTCCCAGCCACATCTTTGTTGAGGACGGCGAGCTCGAGGGAAAAATCGAGGTCAGCGAAATGATGGGTACCGAGGTGCATTTGCATGTCAGATCCTGCGATACCGATGTTGTGATCATCGTTCCCGTTTCGGGCTCTTACGAAAGCTACGCAAAGTATTTTAAGTACGAGGAGCCCGTAAAATTCGGCTTTAAGGGCGAGTCCTGCCATGTGTTCGACAGTGACGGCAACAATCTGGAGTTTTGAGAGCTGCCGCCCAAATCACGCGAACTTTATTACACATAAAGGTGTAATAGCATAAAAAGGAGGTAACGAAATGAAAAAATCCCTCATCCTTCGCGCCATGGCACTGGCACTGATCCTGGTCATGGTTCTCGGCACGGTCGGCTGCGGCAAAAAAGCCGACAAGGATATCACGCTGACGTTCCAGCAGTGGTTCGCCGATGAGTGCCCCGAGGGGCTTTTCCAGGAGCTGGTCGACGGCTTCTACGAAGAAACCGGCATTAAGATCGAGCTTCTGAACGCTCCCAACGCCGAGACAAAGACGACCCTGCTTGCGGGCGCGGCGAACAAGACCGTCGCCGACATCGTCGGCACCGACGGCAAGTGGGTCTCCGATCTGGTCGACGGCGGCGTGCTGACGCCTCTGGACGATCTGTTCGAATCCGGCGACGTCGATA
>CAKTSO010000047.1 GCA_934613185.1 uncultured Clostridia bacterium
GGGCAGGGCGCTGCGGTCATTATCGTGACTGCGTTTGTGTTTGTTTTGGACTACATTTTAATCAAGGGAGCGTGGGAGAAGAAAAATGAACGCAAAAAAAGTGAAAAAAATCAAGACGTACATTGAATCGTTGGAGCAGATTCTCGAAGCGATTGAGGATTTGCGCGACGAGGAAAACGATCTGCTCGATGGGATGCCGGACAATTTACGATATACCCGGCAGTACGAGCGCGCCGCAAAATAAGCCCTTTACGTTTTTCGTTCCGATTTGCGGAAGGTTGGTTTCACGGTTTTTTCCGTTTGTTTTTTGTGTTTTTGTATTCTCGCTTTTACAAGAATCATCGATGGATTCCTTTTTTGGTTGGCCGAAGTCTTTGTCAATGAAACATAAAAACCCCGCAGGATCGCGCGCGATTTTCTGCGGGATGCAAACGTCACTGTAAATTGGCGGCGCCGGAAGAGAGCGTGATCATTCGTTATAATCGCCGAGTTCTTCGTTGAATTTGTTGATGGACTGAATCATGCGGGTGATTTTGACTTCGCGTTTGCCGAACGCGGTTTCGGGATGATCGTAATGATAGTAGCTCGATGCGCAAGGTCGATTATCACCCGGTAATTCTCTTACGAATATTATACACAGTGTTTTTTTCTGTCCAGTCCGATGCTCTGCTGGACGTTTTTACGCCTGACGTGCTGCCGGACGGGAAATTGTATTATAATATCGCCGAGCGGACCGTGCGGCCGACGATCGAGCAATCGCACGAGCTGTTCAGCGAAGCCGCGGCGCAGATCCAAAAACAGCTCAACGAGAACGCGGGGATCGGCTTGCGGGCGGTCACGCCGAAGCTCGACGAAGATCGCGTGCGAGGGATCATCGACAAGATCTCCGATGCGCCGCTGTTTGAAGACGTGCGCTGGGTGCTGAACGAGCCGATCCGCGTGCTGATTCAAAGCTTTGCGGACGATTTCGTGAAGGCGAATGCCGAATTTCAGGCCGATGCAGGCCTGTCCCCGACGATCACGCGAACTGTTGTGGGCGGGTGCTGCAAATGGTGCCGCGCGCTGGCGGGGAAATACACCTACCCCAACGACGTGCCCGACGACGTCTACCGCCGCCATGCCTATTGCCGCTGCCTTGTGACGTACGATCCCGCAGACGGGAGCAAACGCGTACAGGACGTGCATTCCAAGAAATGGAAAGACTATGCAGGGCAAGCTGACGAAGATCTTCCCGGTGTGAAGATCGAGCAGCGGCGAGGCGTTACGAGAGTGAACAATTCGGATTTGCCGAACGGCTTGCCGATCAGAGGGACGCCTGACAGCGTGGTGGATAAAATCGGCGATATGGGGGAGGTGCTTCAGCGAAGGGAGTATGATTCCCAAGGACGTGCGATGAAGGATTTTGATACAAACGATCATGGGCAGCCGAAAGCGCATCCGACGGGGGCGCATAAACATGAATTTAATTACAACCGACGGAACCCGCATGGCATTCCGCAAAAATTGACAGAGGAAGAACTTAAAGAAAATGCGGATATTATCCGCAGGGGGGATAACTATCATGACGAAGGCTGAATTGATACAGAAAATCGAGGATGGAAGAGACATCATGTTTGATGTCGCAGGGAAACACTTCACGATTTTGACATGGATGGAAGAAGGTATCGGAATCGACGAACAATATCCAAATGATACCGAAATGCAGCATTTCAAGACGGCAAAAGAGTTGGTTGAGAATTTTAAGGTGAACGGCGTTGCTTTGGGCGATTTGGCACAGGGAATCAGAATAACGGACTATTCGTGAAAACCGAGGTGATATCAATGCGAAACGAGAAAACGGAACGCGTGCGCAACGACGATTACGAAACGATGATAAAGCTGCGTGAACGCGCCTATACGACGCCTGGGCTTACTTCGACGCTCGTAAAGCTCGTGATGCCGAAATGAAAACGCCGTCCGCCAAAGCGCGCATCGGCCGCCAGACGCCGACGACGGCGTTCGTGCTGCCGTATGAGAAGACGTGCGGCGCGGAGGCGGTCGAGCTTTACAATTCCACGGGACGCACGGCGCAGGAGTGGCAGGAGCTTCTTTTGTACGACCTTCTGGCCGAGAATGCCGACGGGCTTTGGACGCACACGAAATTCGGCTATTCCGTCCCGCGCCGAAACGGTAAGAACGAAGTCGTGGCCATGCGGGAGCTTTACGGGATCGTGAAGCGCGGCGAACATATCCTGCATACGGCGCACCGAACCACGACGACACATTCGGCGTGGGAGCGCCTGCTGAACCTTCTGGCCAAAGCAAGTATCCCCGTCGCGTCGAGTTATCGCGCCTTTGGCAAGGAGCATATCGAGCTGGAAAACGGCGGAAAGGTCGAGTTCCGCACGCGGACGAGCAAAGGCGGCCTCGGCGAAGGCTTCGACCTTCTCGTGATTGACGAGGCGCAGGAATACCAGGACGATCAGGAAAGCGCGCTCAAATACGTCGTCACGGACAGCAAAAACCCGCAGACGGTATTCTGTGTGGTTCGTTGGCAGTGTTAGAAAAACGCAAAAACAAAAAACAGACGCATGGAATGGAGGTCCCATGCGCCCGCCCCTGTCCCACAAAGAACAGGGAAAAAGAACACGATCAGAATATAAAACAGAATGACGAATTTGTAAAGGGGGTCGGGAACCAATTTTACACGAATTTACAGTTTTTAACGAATCCTTGACGGATTGTCGCCAATCTCAACGGGAACAACGCCGCCGTGTCCGCCGAAAATGAGCCAGTCTCCGCTGCCGAGGATGGCGTGAAGCTGCGCGCGTTCCTGCGCGGCGAGCGCGGGGTCGGTATCGACGGACGTCATGAGGAACGGCGCGAGACGATTGAACGCTGCCTGCTGACGCGTGAAGCCCTTGATATTGACGTAGATGTCGCCGGTGAAAACGATCTTGAGTCTCCGTTCCACATAGACCGTTTCGCCTGCGACATGGCCGCCGGCGGCTTCGTAGGCCTCGAAGTTAAGACCGCCGAAGCGCACAAGCCCGATGCGCTTGAGCGGCTCGGCAAGCGGCAGATTGTTGCCGCCGATCACCTGCATCGACGAGGTGTCGTAGCCGCGATAGTCCGACAAGATCTTGCTGATGCGCACATAAGGCGCGTGCACCGGGTTTTCCTCGCGCAGGTTGTCGAGGCCTTTCGACTCGTTCTCGAAGTTGGTAAAGCACTTTTGACTGAGCGAAACGGCGTCAACGCGGTCGTTCAGCCCGCAATGGTCGACGTCCGCGTGCGTCAAAAGAAGATGCGTCGGCTGAGAATCAAAGTTTGGGATCAAGCCGCGGATCGTTTCCAGCAATTCTTTTTGATAGCAGGGGAATCCGCCGTCGACACAAAGGACGCCGTCTTTTGTTTGGATCAGGCATGTGTTGCTGCCGCAGGGCGGCTCGATGAGAATGGCCTCCAGACCTCCGGGGAGCGCGTGGCGGCTGACGCGCGGGCGATAGGCATCACCGTGATAGGCGTGCAGCGCCTCGGCGAATTTGCCGATATAATCGAATGTTTTGTATGTCGGGCTGGAGCGCTGCGTCAGCATTTCCATGATGAGGTTGGAGTCGATGATCAGGCGCTGTTCGTCTTTTTTGGAAAGAGAGAGCATGGAGGCGATGCGCCGCGCGAACGACAGATAGAACACCGTGTTGTCCAGCATAGTGCTGGAAGGATCGTAGTCGATGATCTGCACGTCGCACAAAAGCGAGGCCTTGTGAAGAAAGCGGGAGACGTCGTGTTCGTCTTCCACGAAAAGGCCCATGCGGAATGCCTGATACGGCGTCCCGTTTTCCTGCGCGCTGATATACGAAATGTTAAAGCGAAACTCGTTGATCAATTCCAGCACGGGCGTGAGCGTACCCGGCTCGTCGCGCAGACGAAATTCCATGACGATCACGGAGGCGTCTTTCGGCGAATCGACGAGACAGCCGATCTGCCGCAGCTTTTCGGCGGCTTCTTCCAGTTTCTGCGCGCTGCCTTCGGCCTCGATGAAGAGTGTGTGAACGTCGACGGCTTTGTTATAGCTGACGCGCGTGATGTTCAGCCCGAGCGCGGCGAAAACGCGGCTGGCCTCCAAAAAGGCGCCGATGCGGTCGGGCATAACGGTGGTGAACGTCTGTTTCATTTTACTTCCAAAGGACATGCGCTTTTTTGCGCGGAACGGTGCGAAGATACGTCACGTCGGGATAGCCGATCAAAAGGCACATGGCGGGATCGGCGTCGAGACCGAGCATGGATTTTGCCTCGGGGCTGTTGCTGATCCCGCGGCGGATGAAGCCGCTGTAGAGCATGCCGAGCCCGAGCGCCGAAGCCATGAGATCGATGCTGGCGGCGGCCAATGCGCAGCTGGTATCCGTTCCCGTCAAAACGAGCAAAAGCGGCGCTTCAAAGAAAAGATCGTCGCGCTTGTTTTTCGGATCGCGGCGGTAGCGCGCTGCCATGTCGCGCCAACGATAGGCGTAAAGCCCGGGCGTGCCCGCGTCGATGAGTTTGGAAGCGATCGCGTCCACACCCTGCCAGATATAGGGCTTGACGGCTTCGAGGCTGTTTTGGACGACGACAAACTCAACGTCCTGCGCGTTGCTGCCGGTCGGAGTGAAGCGTGCGGCTTCGATCAAGCGCTCGATCTTTTCACGTTCGACGGGACGCTCCCGATAGCGGCGAATGCTGCGCCGCGAGCAGATCGCGCCAAAGAGCGCGTCAGGATCCAGCGGCGCGCTGACGGGACGGATGCCGTCGGTCGGCATATCATCGATCGCGCAGGCGTTTTTCGGGCAGACGGCGATGCAGTGGCCGCATTCGAAACAAGTCCCGAGAACGCGGGCGATTCCGTCTTCGATGACAAGATTCTTTTCAAAACAGTCGCGCACGCAAAGGCCGCAGCCGACGCACGCGCCGTGATCGATCGTAACCATATAAAATTCCCCTCATATCAAACAATTTGCCGGATCGGCAACGATAAAAATTATAACAAAACGTCCCCCGACCGTAAAGACAGTCGAGGGCCGTTTTCCGGATCGTTATTCGTAAATGGGGAAGCGGCGGCACAGCGCGTCGACGCGCTCGGTGATCTCGTCGCGGCGCGTTTCGTAATCGAATGCGGTCAGCGCGATCAGTTCGCCGACCTCGCGCATCTGGTCTTCCTTGAAGCCGCGCGTGGTAACGGCGGGCGTGCCGATGCGGATGCCGGAAGTTTCGGTGGCGCTGCGGCGGTCGCCGGGGATCTTGTTCTTGTTGACCGTGATATGGACGCTGTCGAGGCGCTCTTCCAGTTCGCGCCCGCTGATGTCGTTGTCGGAAAGGTCGATCAGCATCAGGTGGTTGTCCGTTCCGCCGGTGACGAGTTTAAAGCCGCGGTCAAGCAGCGTTTGCGCAAGGACGGAGGCATTCTTACGGATCTGGCGCTGATAATCGACGAATTCGGGCTTCAGATCCTCGCCGAGCGCAATGGCTTTCGCCGCGATGATGTGCATGAGCGGCCCGCCCTGGGTGCCGGGGAAAATGGCGCGGTTGATCTTCTTGGCCAGCTCCTCGGAATTGGTCATGATCAAGCCGCCGCGCGGCCCGCGAAGGGTCTTGTGCGTCGTCGTCGTGACGACGTCGGCATAGGGGAAGGGGCTGGGATGTTCGCCTGCGGCGACAAGTCCCGCAATGTGCGCGATGTCGACCATCAAATAAGCGCCGGCTTCTTTGGCGATGTCGCCGAAGGCTTTGAAGTCGATGATGCGCGGATAGGCGCTCGCGCCCGCGATGATCATGCGCGGATGATGCTCCAGGGCAAGGCGGCGGACTTCGTCGTAATCGATCAATCCGGTCTCGGGATCGCAGCCGTAGGAAATCGCGTTATAGTTTTTGCCGGAGAAATTCGCCTTGCAGCCGTGCGTCAGATGGCCGCCGTTGTCAAGGTTCATGCCGAGGACGGTGTCGCCGGGCTTGCAAAGCGCCATATAAACGGCGTAGTTCGCCTGAGAACCGCTGTGCGGCTGCACATTAGCGTATTCGCAGCGGAAGAGGCGCTTGGCGCGGTCGATGCAGATATTTTCGGCGATATCGACGTATTCGCAGCCGCCGTAATAGCGTTTGCCGCTGTAGCCTTCGGCGTATTTATTGGTCAGGACGCTGCCCGCCGCGGCGAGCACTTCGGGGCTGACGATGTTTTCCGAGGCGATCAATTCGATATTGCGGCGCTGACGCATCAGTTCAAGACCGATCGCTTCGCCGACCTCGGGATCGTAAGCCTTCAAATGTTCGACGCTTTTTTCGATATCCATATAAAAATCCTCCCATCATCGGTCGATACAAATCGTACCCATATAATGGAAGGATATCATGAAAGAGCGTTTTCAGCAAGAAAAATCTTGCGCCTGATCAATCGTTCAAAAGCGGCTGCATATAGCGCGTACGGTAAGCAGTGTAGTCGGCATTGTAGCCCGCATCCGTACCCTCGTGAAGCAGGCGCAGATACGCCTGATGGTTTTTCAAGATCTCGACGTTTTCCTGCGAGAGGATCAGGATCGCACAGCTGGAGCACTGATCCGCGACGCGCTCCAGATACGTCAGCGTTTCAAGGAAAACCAGTCCGGCACCGATGGTGCAGGTCCCGGCTTTCAGGCGGTCGATGTGACGGTCGTGCAGCAGGGCGACCATGTCGTCGATGACCTCTTCCAGAGGCTCGATCTTTTTGGCAAGGACCGTGTCGTTCGTGCGGAATGCCTGGATGGCGATGTCGGTGATCGACATGATGGCGTCACAGAGCGTGTCAAGCTCGCTGCGCGCGCTGGAAGAGAAGCTGAGGGAGTCTTTTTTGAGCTTCTGTGCCATTTCGTCGAGGTTTGTGGCGTAGTCGCCGATGCGCTCGAAGCCGGACATCGTCTGCATGAGCGAATTGATCATGCGATTGTCTTCCTGCGTTTGCGTATGGCCGGAAAGGCCGACCAGGAAGTTGTCCGCCGTGTCGGCGAAGCGGTCGAGCCGATCTTCGGTGGCAAGAAGATC
The DNA here is from genome assembly GCA_934613185.1 of uncultured Clostridia bacterium. Taxonomy (GTDB): domain Bacteria; phylum Bacillota; class Clostridia; order Christensenellales; family Maliibacteriaceae; genus RGIG9107. The sequence continues at coordinate 7,027 of CAKTSO010000047.1, forward strand.
TTCGCTTCGTTCGCCGTCATATTCGGTCAGCTGCACGATGCCGTCGAACAGATTGTCGCGGGCGATCGTTCCCATGGCGCCGATGGCCTCGACGGCCGTTTCCAGCGCGATGGACGGGGAGATATAGAGTTTTTCATCCAGCGTATCCAACGCGGCAAAGCGCTTGTTTTTTTCCTCGCGCTTTTTGTCGGGACGGACGATGAGCATCGAGAGCTTCATCAAAACGCCGGTGAACGGCAAAAGGACGATTGCGGTGGCAAGATTGAAGATTGTCTGGAAGTCGGCGATGTTGCCGCTGGAGACGACGCTGTCCCACATGCCGGGGAGCGCGCCGTAACGCCGAAGGAGCGACAGCGCGATCATGAACAGGATCGTGCCGATGGTATTGAAGAGAATATGGACAACACCCGTGCGCTTCGCGTCCTTGGACGTGCCGATGGAGCAGACGATTGCCGTCGTTACGCAGGTACCGAGGTTGATGCCCATGATGATGGGGAACATACAGTTGAATGTGATAAGCCCGGTCGATGCGAGCGTCTGCACGATACCGACCATGGCGGAAGAGCTTTGCACGACAATCGTCAAAACGAGGCCGATCGCAAGCCCGAGGAACGGCGTTTTGGAGAACGTCGCCACGAGATTGGCAAACTCGGGCGACTGCGACAGCGGCTCCACCGCGCCCGTCATGGTGATAAGGCCGGTGAACAGGACGCCGAAGCCGAGGAAGATCTCGCCGATCGTCTTGGAGTTGTCGCGCTTGACGAACATGATGAGGACGATGCCGATGATGGCGGCGAGCGGCGCGAGCGTCGTGGGTTTAAAAAGATCGACAAACGAACCGCCGGTCGAATCGATATCCATCAAACGGATGATCTGCGCGGTGACGGTCGTGCCGATGTTGGCGCCGAGGACGATGCTGACAGACTGCTTCAGATCGAGAATGCCGGCGCCGATCAGGCCGACGGTCAAAACGATCGTCGCCGTGGAGCTTTGGATGACGGCGGTGACGAGCATGCCGGTGATAAGACCCATCACAGGATTCTGCGTCAGTTTTCCGAGCGCGTTTTTCAGCGCCTCGCCGGAAGAATTTTTCAGACCGTCGCCCATGACTTCCATGCCGTAGAGAAACAGCGCAAGGCCGCCCAGCAGCGTGATAACCGAGAAAATCGACATAATGCCCTCTCTTTTGTTTTGTTCCCTTTGGGTTCTTTTCTTCTGATACACCTTGATAATACTGTTAAATGTTTGACAAGTCAATGTAAAATCTGTGAAACTGTGACGATTATGGCGTGATGTTTGACGATAAAACGCGCACGGCGGGTGACCCCAAATGCAGGTTATGTTATAATCGGTTTAACGATTCTGCCGTTTGGCGGAACGTTTGCGCCATTTTATGGAGGAAACCATGATCTATCTTCTGGAAGACGATGACAGCATCCGCAACTTTGTCCTCTACGGGCTGAACAACTCCGGGCTGCCCGCGGAAGGGTTCGAGCGTCCGTCGCTGTTTTGGGCGGCGCTTCGTAAAAACAAACCGGATCTTGTTTTGCTCGACATCATGCTGCCCGAGGAAGACGGGCTGAGCATCCTGAAAAAACTGCGCGCCGACAGCGAATACGCGTCGATGCCCATCATCATGCTGACGGCGAAAAGCACCGAATACGACAAGGTGATCGGTCTTGACGGCGGCGCGGACGATTACGTATCCAAACCCTTCGGGATCATGGAGCTGATCTCGCGCATCCGCGCGCTTTTGCGCCGCACCGCGCGGGAAAAGACGGAGGATTTCGAATATCGCGACGCGGAGCTTTTCGTCAGCCGAAAGAGCCGGACGGTCGAGGTGAACGGGCAAAAGGCCGCGCTGACGTATAAGGAATTCGAGCTTTTGTGCATGCTTTTGAAAAACAGGGGAACGGTCCTGACGCGCGACCGCATCCTGCGCACGATCTGGGGCTATGATTTCGACGGGGAGAACCGCACGGTCGACGTTCATATCCGAACGCTTCGCGCAAAACTCGGCGAATACGGCGACAAGATCGAGACGGTGCGCGGCGTCGGATATCGGATGGTGGACGAAGCGTGACGAGAAAAATATTTCGGGCGATCGTCGCCTGCGCGCTGATCGTTCTTGCAATCTGCGTCGCGACGATGTCCGTCTGTCTTTATCAAAGCCGGAAACAGAGCGTCTTTCGCGAAATGGACGTGGAGGCGGAGCTGATCGCGCGCGGCTGCGAAGCAAGCGGCGCGGCGTATTTTGAGACGCTTCCTTCCGAATCCAATCGCATCACATGGATCGCGGCGGACGGTACGGTGTTATACGACAGCTTCGTGGACGCGGCGTCGCTTTCCAATCATGCGCAGCGCGAAGAAGTCCGCATGGCAAAACAAAACGGCAGCGGCAAATGCGTCCGCATGTCGGACACGCTGCTTGAGCGCACCTATTATTATGCGCTTGCGCTGGAGGACGGATCCGTCGTGCGCGTGGCGAGCGTTCAGCCTTCCAACGGAATGACGGCGCTGCGCCTTATGCCCTGGACGGCGGCGCTTGTGCTGGTCTCCGGCGGGATCGCCGTGGTGTTCGCGCGAAGGCTGACGAAAAAGATCGTCGCGCCGATTAACGAGATCGACCCGGAAAATCCCTGCGCACAGGACTGCTATGAAGAACTGCGCCCGCTTTTGCAGCGCATCGAACGCCAAAACGAGCTTTCGCGCGTGCGGATGGCGGACATGAAACGGGAAAAGGACGCGGCGGACAAACAGGAGGCAATGCGGCGCGAGTTTACCGCGAACGTCTCACATGAACTGAAGACGCCGCTTACGTCGATTTACGGCATCTCCGAAATGATGATGAACGGGATCGTCAAGCCGGAGGACATGAACGGTTTTGCCAAAACGATCCATGACGAATCCGGGCGGCTGATTAACCTTGTTGCAGATATTCTGCACTTGTCTCAGCTGGACGAGGAAGGCCACTTGGAAATGGGGGAGGCGGTCGATCTGTATGAGGTGAGCGAACGCGTCCTGCGCCGATTGGCCGAACCGGCAAAACAGCGGAATATCAACCTTCATCTGCACGGGCAAAAGACCGTAATCCGCGGCAATTACGACCTTGCGGAGGAGCTGCTCTACAATCTGGTCGACAACGCGATCAAATATAATAAGGAAGACGGAGAAGTCGACGTGACGGTGGAACCGTTCGACAGCGGCGCACGCTGGATCGTGCGGGACACGGGGATCGGCATTGCGAAGGAACATCTGCCGCGTGTCTTCGAACGGTTTTACCGCGTCGACAAGGGACACTCGCGAAAGATCGGCGGGACGGGGCTCGGACTTTCCATCGTCAAGCATGCGGCGGCGGAACTGTCCGCGGCGGTGAAGATCCAAAGCGAGCCGAATGTCGGGACGACGGTGACCGTCACGTTCTAATTACGAGAAAAAACGGCGGGAGGTATGTGGTTTGATGCAGCAGAAAAAAGACGTGATCGACGACGTATGCCGCCAGATCGTCGATTTGATCCATCCGCAGGAGTTGATCGTGTTTAACGTCAAAACAAGCGGCGATACAGTGACGGCGTTTAAAGTCTGCGCGGTGTGCGGCGATACGGATCCGCAGGTTGCGGAGCACGTCGTCTATTTAAACGTCGACTGCGACGTCCCCTTCGATATTCTGGTTTATACGGCGCAGCAGTGGGCGCGGCAGCTGCAAAATCCCTATTCGTTTGCGCAACAGATCCATAAAATGGGGCGGCGGTATTTATGACGAGAAGACGAAGCGGCAGTCATGACAGTCGCGATTACGACGATTGGCTTGACTTTTCTTATGACGATTTGCAGGCGGCGATTACGCTGATGCAAAATCCCGAATGCCGTAACGCGGCGGCGTTTCACTGCCAGCAGTGTATCGAGAAAGCGCTCAAGGCGTTCATTCTTTATAAAACGGGCAAAGCCGTCGACGGACATAATTTAACCTGGCTTTGTAAACAGGCGGTCAAGCAGGATACGTCGCTTGACGAATGGCTCGACGAAAGCGCGTATTTGAACCGCTACTATATTCAGACACGCTATCCGTCCGACGAACCGCTGGCGCTTGACGAAGGAAAACTGCAAACGGTTTTGAAAATGGCGAAGGATATGTACGCCGCGATCTGCGAAAGAGTCGACGGCTGACGTTCTTCCTATGTGCGCTAAAAGCGGAATTTAAAAGTAGACTGAAAAAAGCGTCCGGTTTTCAATCGAACGCTTTTTTGATTGCTCAAAAATAAATCAGTAAAAAAAGATTGAAAAAAGCTTGGAATGTGTTACGATAAAGAAAATGGATCGCGAGAATGCCACAGGAATCCGCACGATCGGTTTTAATGAAAAACTGGAGGTCTTTGGTTATGAAAGGTTACGGAATGATCCGCGTCGGCGAAGCCGGATGGATGGAACATGAAAAACCGACGGCCGGTCCGCTCGATGCGATCGTGCGTCCGCTGATGGTCGCGCCCTGCTCTTCCGATACGCACATGATGCACGGCGGCAGCGGCCCCGTGGAGGACCGCATTCTCGGCCACGAAGCGGTGGGCGAGGTCGTCGAGATCGGCTCTCTCGTGACGAAGTTCAAGCCCGGCGACGTTGTCGTCGTGCCCTGCACGACGCCCGACTGGGAAGCGCCCGGCATGCAGAGAAAGGGCGGCAACAACGCACACGACTACGGCACCGCCGCGAGCTTTAAATTTCTGACGCAGAAAGACGGCGTCTTCGCCGAGTTTTTCTCTGTCAATAACGCCGACGCGAATCTCGTTTTGATGCCAGAGGACGTTTCCATGGAAGCGGCGCTGATGACGACCGACATGATGTCGACGGGCATGTACGGCGCGGAGATGGCGAACATCCAGCTCGGCGACACCGTCGTGGTGTTCGGCATCGGCCCCGTCGGTCTTATGGCGGTCGCGGGCGCTGCGCTGCTCGGCGCGGGGCGCATCATCGCCATCGGCACGCGCCCGAATTGCATTGCGCTTGCCAAAGAATACGGCGCGACGGATATCGTCAGCTATAAAGACGGTGATGTGGTCGAGCAGATCCTTGCGATCAACGGCGGCCAGGTCGACAGCGTCATCATCGCGGGCGGCAACGCGGCGACGATGAATCAGGCACTCATGGTCGTCAAGGCCAACGGCACCGTGTCCAACATCAACTATCTCGACGCGACCGACGCGTACAACGTGCCGACGCCGCTGGTGTTCCTCGGCATGGGCGATGTAA
>CAKTSO010000048.1 GCA_934613185.1 uncultured Clostridia bacterium
GAGGTGACAGGATTTGAACCTGCGACCTTTTGGTCCCGAACCAAACGCGCTACCAAACTGCGCTACACCTCGAAAAAAAGAGCCAGCAAAGGGACTCGAACCCTTGACCTGCAGTTTACGAAACTGCTGCTCTACCACCTGAGCTATGCTGGCACGTTCGGAACAGATAAGAGTATAGCATAAGCCCCCCTTCTTGTCTATCCCCTATTTTCAAAAAATGCGCATTTTTTCTTTTTTCGGCATAGGTATGGCTTAGATGTGCCGCGCACGGCCGCCGATCCAAAGCGCCGCGCGGCAAAATCAACGCAGGAGGGATTTCATGCGCAAATCGATCGGAATCATTCTGGGGCTTGTCCTGCTCGTTGCCTGCTTCGGCTGCGGCGGCGGGGGCGAAACGCTTCAAAAAGTCACGCTGAACGAAGTCACGCACTCCGTCTTCTACGCGCCGCAGTACGCCGCAATCGAACTCGGTTTCTTTGAAGACGAGGGGCTCGAGATCGAGCTTGTCAACGGCGGCGGCGCCGACAAGTCCATGACCGCGCTTTTGAGCGGCGACGCGGACTTCGCGCTCATGGGGCCGGAGGCGGCGATCTATGTGCAAAACGGCGATTACGACGACACGCCGAAGATCATCGCGCAGCTGACGCAGACGGACGGCTCCTTCCTCGTTTCCCGGCAAGCGGAGGAAGACTTCTCATGGGATGACCTTCGCGGCAAAAGCGTGATCGGCGGCCGCGTCGGCGGCGTCCCGCTGATGACGCTCGAACACGTCCTTCGGCAAAACGGCCTCAACCCGGGTGCAGACGTCGACGTCATCACGAACGTGCAGTTCAACCTCATGGGCGGCGCGTTCGCCGCGGGCGAGGGCGACTATGTGACGCTGTTTGAACCCACCGCGTCGGAATTTGAAGCACAAGGCAAGGGCTTTATCGTCGCGAGCGTCGGCGAGGCGGCGGGCGACGTGGCCTACACCTGCTATATGACGCGGCAGAGCACGATCAAGCGTGATCCCGATCTTGTTCGCCGCTTTCTTCGCGCGATCGGCCGTGCGCAGGAATGGATCGCCGAGGCGGATGCCGCCGAAGTCGCGAAGGCCATCGCGCCGTCGTTCCCCGATACGGACGAATCGACGCTTACAAGCGTCGTCGAACGCTACCGCAGTATCAACGCCTGGCGGCCCGATCCGTCGCTCAACGCCGCGTCGCTTAAAAATCTTATGGAGATCATGATCGAATCGGGCGAACTTGACGCGCCCTGCGACATCGACGCACTCTACGACGGCAGCCTTGCACCGTAAAGCGGGCTTTATCATACTCTGGAGTATCGGCCGCATGCCGATGCTCCGTTTTCATGTCGAAAAAAATCGGCAGAAGCTATGTAAAAACTGCCGAACAGGAGGTCTTCCATGATCGATGCGCAGGTGATCCTTTCCTTTCGTCATGTCTGTATGACCTATTTTTCCGCGCAGGATGAAACGCAGGCACTGCTTGACGTCTCCTTCGACGTGCATTCCGGCGAATTCGTCGCCGTCATCGGCCCTTCCGGCTGCGGCAAAAGTACCGTTCTTTCCCTCGCCGCGGGGCTCATGCCGCCCGCCTCGGGCGAGGTTCGCCTTCTGGGGAAGCCCGTCGCCGGGCCGAGCGCCAAGGTCGGCTATATGCTGCAAAGCGACCATCTTTTCCCCTGGCGGACGATCGAAAAAAACGCGTTTCTGCCGCTTGAGATTCAGGGCAAATGCACCAAACAAGCGCAGCAGCGCGTCCGAAATCTTCTTGCGCAGTACGGGCTTTCCGCATTTGCAAAAAAATACCCGCGGGAGCTGTCCGGCGGGATGCGGCAGCGCGCCGCGCTGATCCGAACGCTCGCCGCCGAGCCGGAGCTGCTTCTTTTGGACGAACCGTTTTCCGCGCTCGACGCACAGACGCGCCTTGCCGTCGCCGAGGATCTTTCGGGCATCATGCGGGAACAGAAGAAGGCCGTCGTCCTCGTCACGCACGACATCGCCGAGGCTGTCTCGATGGCCGACCGCATTCTCGTGTTCTCCGTCCGTCCCGGGCGTCTCGTCCGCGACTATCCGATCGACATCCCCGGTTCGCCGCTCACGCGCCGAAACGATCCGCGTTTTTCCGACTATTTCGAAGTTTTGTGGAAGGAGCTGAACGGACATGACCGCTGAATCCGCCGCGCACCGCGCTTACTTAAAACAGGCCGCACGGCAGCGGCGTCACGTCCTTTTTTGGCGCGCCGCGCTGCTTGTCGGGCTCTTCGCACTTTGGGAATGCGCCGCGCGCATGGGATGGATCGACGATTTCATCACCTCTTCCCCGTCGCGTGCGCTTCGTGCGATGACGACGCTTGCAAAAGACGGCGCGCTTTTCTCCCACGTCTGTGCCACGCTTTGGGAAACGGTCGTCGGATTCGTCCTCGGGACGGTTTTGGGGACGATCGCCGCGGCGCTTCTTTGGTGGTTCCCGCGCGCGGCAAAGGTGCTCGATCCGTATCTTGTGGTGCTGAATGCGCTGCCGAAGATCGCGCTCGGGCCGATCATCATCGTCTGGGTCGGCGCGGGCATGCGCGCCATCATCGTCATGGCGCTTTTCATCTCTCTGATCGTCACGATCCTGAGCGTTTACACGGGCTTTTCGTCCGTTTCCGAGGGAAGCATCCGCCTCATGCGCACCTTTGGCGCGACTCGCGGACAGATCTTCCGCATGGTCGTCCTCCCGGCGAACGTGCCGACGATCATCTCCGGGCTGAAGATCAACGTCGGCATGTCGTGGGTCGGCGTCATCATGGGTGAATTTCTCGTCTCCGAGGCGGGGCTCGGATATCTGATCGTCTACGGCGGCCAAGTCTTCAATCTGGATCTCGTCATGGGCGCGACGCTCGTTTTGTGCGTTTTGGCGGGCGGCATGTACGCGCTCGTCGCGCTTTTGGAGCGGCGGATACAAAAGGCGCGAAGCTGAAACAAAAGAAAGCGACGGCACAGCCCGGCTTTTCAGTCGCGCTGCGCCGTTTTTTTGTTTTCTCACAATCCACCGTTTAAAAAACGATGCGCGCCGATCTGTTATTCTGAAGTCAAGGAGGTGTTCCCATGAAAACTGACAACAAAACCGCCTTTTCCGTATCCACCGCCGAGAAAAACGATGCAAACGCCGCCTGTTCCATCGATCCGTGCTTTTGCACAGACGACATGCACCCGGCAGGCGACGGCGAAGTTCTCGCGTCGTCTCAAAAACTCCTGCGCCGCAACAGGCACGTATACGAGGAACTTGCCAAATGAAATTCTTAACCAAACGACAGATTTTGGCGCTGCATTCCGCGCTGGCAGCGCAGTCGGACGGCATCGACACCCTGCGCGACGAAGGGCTTCTGGATTCCGCAATCCATGCGCCGCTTCAAACATTCGACGGGACGCCTCTTTACCCGACGCTTTTGGAGAAAGCCGCGCGCCTGGGTTACGGGCTCATCCGAAACCACCCGTTTTCGGACGGGAACAAGCGCATCGGCGCGCACGCCATGCTTGTGACGCTGGACGTCAACGGCGTCGAGCTTTTCTATGAAGACGACGATTTGATCCGCACGATCCTCCGCGTCGCTTCCGGCGACATGAAAAACGAAGAACTTTTGCGATGGCTGAAAGCGCATATCGCCGAAAGCGGCGGCGTTTGAAGCGTATCTTATCAAAAAAGCGCCCGGCTTCGAATTTTGAAACCGAACGCTTTTTTCAATTGCACACGTTTCAGCCGAACACTTCCTGCGCGCAGCGCACCGTCTGCATGGCGTCTTTGGCGTAGAAATCCGCGCCGATCGCGTCGGCGTATTCCTGCGTCAGCACCGCGCCGCCGACGACGACGCGCGCATCGACCTTTTCCTCTTTCAAAAGACGGATCGTCTCCGCCATCGCCGGGACGGTCGTGGTCATCAGCGCGCTCAATCCCACGAGCTTCGCGCCGCTTTCGCGCGCCGCGCGGCAAACCTCCTCCGGCGGCACGTCGCGCCCCAGATCGAGCACGTTGAAACCGTAGTTCTGCAAAAGCACGCGGACGATGTTCTTGCCGATGTCGTGAATGTCGCCCTGCACGGTCGCAATGACGATCTTCCCCTGCGAACCGCCGCCCTGCGGGATCGCGCGCTTGACGCTTTCAAACGCCGCGTTCGCCGCCTCCGCGCTCATCAAAAGCTGCGGCAAAAAGACGCGCTTTTGCTCGAACCCGCGGCCGACTTCGTCCAGCGCGGGGACGATCTGCGAATCGATGATTGCAAGCGGCGTCTGCGTTTCCAAAAGCGCCGCGGCAAGCTCGCCCGATTTTTGCGCCATGCCGTTTTCGATCGCGTCTTTGAGCGTCATGTCCGCCGCGGCTTTCGCCTTCGGCACATCGTCCTGCCCCTTTGCGGCAAACTCCAGATAGGCACGGCAGTCGCGGTCGATCCCGCGCAGCGCGCAGAACGCGTAATACGTCTGCATCATTTCGCGCGAGAACGGGTTCATGATCGCGCAGTCAAGCCCGCGCTCCAATGCCATGGCAAAGAACGCGGCGTTAATCACGGGGCGCTGCGGCAGGCCGAAGGAGATGTTCGACACGCCGAGGCTCGTGCGAAGCCCGAGTTTTTCACGGATCAATTCGATGCTGCGAAGCGTCGTCTTCGCGCTCTCTGCGTCGGCCGAAACCGCCATGGCAAGCGGATCGACAACGATATCCGACGGATCGATCCCGTATTCCGCGGCCGTGTTTTTGATGCGCTCGGCAATCGCCAATCTTCCCTCCGCCGTTTCGGGGATGCCCGATTCGTCGAGCGTCAGCGCGATCACGACGCCGCCGTATTTTTTGACCAGCGGGAAGATCTTCTCCATGATCTCGCGCTTGCCGTTGACCGAATTGACCAGCGGCTTGCCGTTATAGCGGCGCATGGCGCGCCCCATCGCCTTGGGATCGGACGTGTCGAGCTGAAGCGGCAGGTCGCAGACGGCCTGGATCTCCTCCATCGCACGCGTCAGCACTTCGCATTCGTCGATCTCCGGCAATCCGACGTTGACGTCGAGCACATGCGCGCCTTCGTCCTGCTGGCGGACGGCTTCGGATAATAAATAGGAAATGTCGCCGCTTCGAAGCGCCTCTTTCATGCGCTTTTTGCCCGTCGGGTTGACGCGCTCGCCGATCAGAACAGGGGTCTGTCCAATGGTTACGGCGTGCGTATACGAACCGACGACGGAAACGCGCGGATTGTTCGGCATACAGGGTGTCAGGCCGCGCGTCTTTTCGACGGTTTTTCTGATATATTCCGGCGTCGTGCCGCAGCAGCCGCCAACAATCGTCGCGCCCTGTTTGACGATCTCTACCATGACGTCGGAAAACTCGTCCGCGCCGACGTCGAACACCGTCGCGCCGTTTTCGCTTCGCGGCAGACCCGCGTTGGGGTTGACGATCAGCGGCACATGCACGCATTTTGCAAGGCGCGGCACGACACCGTCCGCCATCTGCCGGGGACCGAGCGAACAGTTGACGCCGAGCGCGTCGACCCCGAGGCCTTCTGCCATCGCGGCGACCGCCTCCGGGTCCGCGCCGGTCAAAAGATGACAGCTTTCGTCGTAGACCGTCGTCAAAAACACCGGCAGATCGCAGTTTTCCTTCGCCGCGAGCACCGCCGCCTTCGCCTCGTAAAGATCGTTCATCGTCTCGATCAGGATCACGTCTGCCCCGCATTCGGCGGCGCAGCGGACGTTCCGCGCGAACAGCGCGACCGCGTCCTCAAAATCCAGATCGCCGAGCGGACGCAGCATCCGCCCGAGCGGCCCCAAATCGAACGCGACATACTGGGTTTTTCCCATGTCGGCGCAGTCTTCCCGCGCGGCAAACGCATTGGCGAACGCGGCGCGAATGATTGTTTCCGGGTCGTCGAATTTCAGCGCGTTCACACCGAACGTGTTCGTCAAAACAAAATCCGCCCCGGCGCGAAGATATTCCCGATGCAGCTTTCGGATCCTGTCGGGATGCGAAAGATTCCAGTTTTCGGGCAGTTCGCCCGGCATAAGTCCCATTTTCTGGAGCATCGTGCCGCTTCCGCCGTCAAAATACAGAATTTCACGGCCGATCCGTTCGACAAGATTCATCATGCATCCTCCCTTCGATAGGCGCAGTCCGTCTTTTTGCAGGCGCGGCATTTGCCCTGCGCCTCGCGCGTTTGACACGGCGCGCCGATCCCCGCGAACGCCGAGACGGACTTGGTCGGCGTCATCAAAAGGCTGTCCGTCAGCGTCACGCCGACTTTTCGCGCCGCGTCAAGATACGGCAGAAGTTTTTTCTGTTCTTCCAGCGGCACGTCCCCGTATCCCGGGCTGAACCGCGGGCGAAGCGGGACTTCCCGCCCGAGAGCATCGCAAAGTTCGTCGCAGAACGCCTCGATCGCCGCCGTGGCGACCGCGTCCGCCATGACGCTTGCGGACGGTTTCCCCGCCGCATAGCGCGCGATCAGCCGATCCGCGCCGACGCCGATCGTCGCGCAGAACAGCCACGCCTCCCGGCAGCCGTCAAGATTGCGCCGCAGGCTCTTTGACGCGATACGGTCAAACCCGAGATCGACCGTATCGCCGTCGATCCGAATCGGCACACGCAGAAAGCACGCCCGGAATTTCGACGCCGCAAGCACCTCGCACTTCACGTCCTCCAGCGCGGTCAATACGTTTTCCGGCGGCGTGTTCGCGCCGAAGCCCATATAGCGATAGACCTCGCGCATGGGCAATTCGACGCTCTGCCGCTCAAACAGTTCGATCGTGCTCATCGTTATCGAAGAATTTCGGATAAGCCGCTTTGGATCGTGCGCGCGACGTCGGGATTGTTCATCGAATACACATGCACGGCGTTGATTCCGTTGGCGTAAAGGTCGATGATCTGTTCCATCGCATACGCAACGCCCGCCTGACGCATCGCCGCGGGGCGGTCGCCGTAGCGCTCGACGATGCGCAAAAATCGCTGCGGCAGCGCGGTCCCCGAAATGGCGCAGATACGGCGGATCTGTTTGGGATTCGTCACCGGCATGATGCCCGCGACGACCGGCACGCGAATGCCCGCCTCCCGAATGCGATAGAGGAAATTATAAAGAATGTTGTTGTCGAAAAACATCTGCGTCGTCAAAAACTCGCAGCCGCTTTCCACCTTCTGTTTCAGATAGGCGATGTCCGAAAAACTGGTCTGGCTTTGCGGATGCCCTTCGGGATAGCAGGCCGCGCCGATGCAGAAGCCGCCGTAGTCGCGAATTTCGTCGATCAGCTCGTTGGCGTTATGATAATCCTCGGGGCAGGTCATGCCCTGCGGCATGTCGCCGCGAAGTGCCAGGATGTTTTCGATCCCCGCGGTGCGAAGCTCGTCCAGCTGGGAGCGGATCTGCGCGCGCGTGGACGACACGCACGACAAATGCGCCAGCGCGGGGACGTGATATTCGTCCTGCAAATGCGCGGCGATGCGGCCCGTATACTGCGACGTGCCGCCGCCGGCGCCGTAAGTGACGCTCATATAAGACGGATGAAGCGCCGCGATCTCGTCCGCCGCGCGCCGGACGCTTTCAAACTTATCGTCGCTTTTGGGCGGGAATACCTCAAAGGAAAGGCTCGGCTTGTCCGCCTTAATGATCTGCGAAATTTTCATCTTGCTTCCTCCGTCTTGTCTTTGCGCACGGTTAACATGCGTTTTTAACACTTTATCACACAGTGAAAATAGATACAAGCAATGCTCATAAAAATTGAATAAGGCAACCGATTTTAAAGCCAAAAGCCGCCCGTTTTTCAGCGAGCGGCTCTGTTTTGTTCATCTTCTTTTCCGCCGATTTCCTGCATAACGTTCGCCCATCACGAGCGGCGAATTGCCCGAGGCGCGGGTCTGCGCGCGGCGGCGCTTGTTGCGGCGGCTCTGGCGAAGGAATGCCGACTGAATGAGCAGGATCATCAGCGTCAGCGCCAAAATGCCGATCAAGGGATAGAGGATCCATCGAAGCGAGCCCGCGCGGGTCTGCGCGTTCTGCCCCTCCCAGTTGAACAGCGGTGCGCGCGCCGCGACGTCGCGCGAGGCGACGAGCTTCCCGTGCGCAAGCGTCTTGTCGCCCAAAACATAGCGGTAGGCGCAGATCTCCTGCCCCTGCGTGACCGGCGCCGTGACCGTCGGCTCCGCGGGATCGAGCACCAGTTCCACTTCGGAAAGCTTGCTTTGAATGAGCTTCACGTTCACCGAAAGCTCCATATACGGGCTGTCTTCATCCGGCACGGCGACGAGCGAAAGCGTGCCCGCGGCAACATCGCCGCTGTCACAGTCCGCGACCTGCACCGTCACCGGCGCCCGGTTGACGAAAAGCGCCGTCGCGTCGAACAGTTCATAGCTTTCGAATCCGTAGAAAAACAGTTTTGCGGCGTCCGCATAACGCGCCGAATCGCCCGACGAATAGATCAGCGCGCCGAGGCGCAGGCCGTCTTTTTCCGCCGTGGCGACGAGGCAATGCCCCGCGGCGTCTGTGAATCCGGTCTTGACGCCGGTCGCGTACTGATAATAGGTATTGGACGCCGATGCGTCGAGCAGGCGGTTGCTGTTTTTATAAACATGCCCCTCGGGCGCTTTGTTTGTCGGCGCGACGGTATGTTCATACGTCGAAACGATCGTGCGGAACGTCTCGTTTTGATAGGCGTGCATCAAAAGAAGCTGCATATCGGCGAGCGTCGTGTAGTGATCCTCCGCATGCAGACCGTGCGCGTTGGCGTAATGCGTGCCGTTCATGCCGAGTTCCGCCGCTTTTTGATTCATCATGCCGACGAACGCCTCGATCGACCCCGCCACATGCACGGCGATCGCGTTGGCCGCGTCGTTGCCGCTGGAAAGCATGAGCCCGTAGAGCAGATCTTCCATCGACATTTCTTCGCCGACGATCAGATCCGCCGTGCTGGAGTCGCCGCTGATCTGTTTGATCTCCTCGCCGAGCGTAACCGTCTCGGATAGATCGGAATTTTCCAGCGCGAGAACGCAGGTCATGATCTTCGTCGTCGACGCGGGATACACCTGCATCCCCGTATTTTTCGCCGTGAGGACCGTACCCGAATCCAGATCGAACAGCATCGCGTACTGCGCCGTCAACGTCGAAGTGTCAAATTCCGTCGCCTGCGCGTAATCCACCGGCTCCGCAAACGCCGCGCCGGGAACGAGCACCAGCAAAAGCGCCGTCACGACCGCATATATCCACAGCTTCTTTTTTTTCACAGCGCGCATTCCCTCGCCTTCGTTCTTTTTGCCAATACTCTATATGATAATCGCACGCGCAGCATTTGTCAAAATATGCGCGCGGTGGTTTCGGGGCATTAAAAAAGCCCTTTCCATCTATAAAGAAAGGACTTTTTGTTTTTATCTTCGGATCGTCGGATCAGTCGTCGGTGATCGTCACGCGACCCGTCATGGCCACAAGATAACGCACCATTTCGTTGAGCTGCTGCGGCGACATGTGCGACATGCGATTCTGCACCGCAACGACCTCGGGATCGACCTCGCGCTCCTGCCCGCTGACCAGAAAGTCAAGCGACACTTCCAGTGCTCGCGCGATACGCTGCAAGGTAAAGACATTGCTGCGCGAACGGCCGCGTTCGATCTCGCCGTACTGATGAGCGGAAAGCCCGCAGCGATCCGCGACCTGCGCCTGCGTCAGCTTCAGAGACTTGCGGAGGCTTTGCATCCGCTTTCGCATCTGCTGATACTGCTGTTCGCAGCTGTGTGTTTCCTTTTCGACATTGCCCTCCATTTCAAGAGCCTCCTTGTGTTCTTTTGTCTCATCTTACCACAAGGTGTCGTATGTTTTCAAGGATTTTTGTGCAGTATTATTGGATTTCCTTGATTTTCCGCAAAACTTTTCGCGAAACGACGCCGGTTTTCGCCGCATTTTCCCGTTTTGAGGAAACGTTTTCACACTTTTTCGGGAACAAAGACCGCAAGTTCCCGCGACGTATTGTTCCACATTTCCTCATGAAGCCGCCCCCGGTCAAGCGGCGAGGTCTCCCCGCCGCACAGCGCGTCGCCGTCAAAGGGCAGGTCGATCATTTCCAGTTGGCGGACGAGCCCCGCGTTCTCCCGCTTCAGCGCTTCGTTTTCCGTTAAGACGGACGCCCCCTTTTCCCCATGACAAAGCGCCGCATCAATCAGTTCGTGAAGCCCTTCCGCGAGCGGAGCCGCCGTCGAAACGGGCAGTCGCAGAAGCTTTTCGCCCATGCGTTTCCAAATCGCCGCAAGCGCCGCACGCGTCTGCGTCTCGTCGCAGGCGTCCGCACCGCGTTTTTCCGCCGCGTTTTGCGGCAGCGGCGCTTCGATCCCCTCGCGCCGCAGCTCCTGCGCCGTCTCCAACACCAGTTCCGGGCGATTTTTGACGACGCTTCGATATTTATTCTGATATCGCAGCATCGCGCTTTTGTCGAAATTCCCAAGTTCCAGCGCCGCGCGGCGGACGGATTTTCCCTCGGCCTGCGCGCGAAGCATGAAGCGGAGCATTCGGCGAATTTCTTCTTCCGTGAACACTTCAAACGTCCGCCCGATGTTCTGCCCCGTCATTTTTCGATAGACCGTATAGTAATAATTTCGCACGCTTCCCGCCTTGCGACCCGTCTGGCGCGCTACGCTTTCAAAGGCGGGCCCCAGCGGTTCGCCCGCATCGCGCGCCTCGCAAAGCGCCTTGTCAAGCAACGCGCGCTGCGCGTCGTTCCACCCGCTTTTTCCCGCACGGTCCACGTTCTTTTCCGCCATGCCGGTCCCTCCCGTTTTTGTTCTCGTATGCACTGCATCGTTTTGTCGTTTCCAGTTTGCCCCAAAGAAACTTTTGCTATGCATGTGTGTTCTGTCGTGATTCTATGCGCAAAAAATTTCTTCTATGAAACAAAAAGAAAACAAAAAAGCGCCGCATCGCGGGAGCGAATCCTCCGATACGGCACTTTGTATTTGATTTGATTTTGACGATTTTTGAAGCGATCAGAACGCGGCGTTGCCGACCGTGCGCGGGAAGGGGATGACGTCACGAATGTTGCTCATGCCCGTCATGTACATGATCAACCGCTCGAACCCGAGCCCGAAGCCCGCATGACGCGTGCCGCCGTATTGGCGAAGCTGCAGATACCAGTCGTAATCCTCGGGCTTCATGCCGGTCTCGACAATGCGAGACAAAAGCACATCGTAACGCTCCTCGCGCTGAGAGCCGCCGATGATCTCGCCCACACCGGGAACGAGAAGGTCCGCCGCCGCGACGGTCTTGCCGTCATCGTTCAGGCGCATATAGAACGCCTTGATTTCTTTGGGATAATCCGTGACGAAGACGGGACGCTTGTAGATCTTTTCGGCAAGATAGCGCTCGTGTTCGGTCTGAAGGTCGCAGCCCCAGGAGACGGGTTACTGAAATTCTTCGCCGCTTTTTTCCAGGATCTCCACCGCTTCGGTGTAGGAAACGCGGGCGAAATCGTTGGAAACGATGTTGTCGAGGCGCTCAAGAAGCCCCTTGTCGACGAAATCGTTAAAGAACTTCATCTCTTCGGGCAGGCGCTCCATCACGTCGGAAATGACGTATTTGACCATGTCTTCGGCAAGCTGCATGTCGTCGGCGAGGTCGGCGAACGCGATCTCGGGCTCGATCATCCAGAACTCGGCGGCGTGGCGCGGCGTGTTGGAGTTTTCGGCGCGGAACGTCGGGCCGAAGGTGTACACGCGGCTGAACGCCTGCGCGAAGATCTCGGCGTTGAGCTGGCCGCTGACGGTCAAATTCGCCTGCGTGCCGAAGAAATCTTTGGAATAATCGACGCTGCCGTCCTCTTTTTTCGGCACGTCGGCAAGGTCAAGCGTCGTCACCTGGAACATCTCGCCCGCGCCCTCGCAGTCGCTCGCCGTGATCAGCGGGGTGTGTGTATAAACGAACCCGCGATCCTGGAAGAAGCGATGGATCGCCGCCGCCGCGACGGAACGCACACGGAAGACCGCGGAGAACGTGTTCGTGCGGGGACGAAGATGCGCGATCGTGCGCAGATATTCAAGCGAATGGCGCTTTTTCTGAAGCGGATAGTCCGAAGGGCAGGCGCCTTCCAGTTCGACGTCCGTCACATGCATTTCAAACGGCTGCTTTGCCTGCGGCGTCAGCACGATGCGGCCCGTAGCGATGATCGCGCTGCCCACGCCGTAGCGACTCGCCTCGTCAAATTTTT